>CAYFOA010000001.1:0-1337 GCA_964344575.1 uncultured Rickettsiales bacterium
GACGACGACGACGAGGACGAGGACGACGACGACGACGACGAGCCGTCCTCCGGCTCAGGCTGCGAGTTCCGCGGCGGCGGCGTGGTCTTCGCCGCCCTCCTCGCCGGCGCCCCCCTCCTGAGGCGACTCCGCCAGGTCGGCTAGACGCTCCAGTCGCGGACTTCGAGCCCGTCGATCTCCTCGAAGTGCCGGGTGTTCAGGGTCGCGACGGCGGCGCCGCGGGTGAGCGCGATGGAGGCGATGGCGACGTCGAAGTCCTGGATCGGGGTGCCCGCCCGTTCCAGCTCGGCCTTGAGCACCCCGAACCGGTGGGCCGCGGCCTCGTCCCAGTCCGCCCAGGCGGCGACGTCGCGCAGCCGGCTGTACTCGACCGCGAGCAGCGCCCGCCGGCGGGAACGCTCGGGGAGCCGCTGCAGGCCGAAGCTGATCTCCGCGTGGACCGGCGCGCAGACGACGAGGTCGGCGGCGTCGTGCCGGGCGAGGTGCTCCAGGCCGATCTCCAGCCTCTGCATGACCGCCGACACCGCGCTCGTGTCGAGGACGATCAAAACGGCGCCTCGGACCGGTCGCGGCGAGCGCTGAGCAGGGACTCCATCCACTCGTCGGCGCCCCCTCGGAGCAGCGCTTCGTCCTCGGGGCTGAGGTGCGACCCGTCGAACATGCCCTCCGGCCAGGCGCGCCGCCGCTGCGCGAGCGCCTCCCGGCAAGCCGCCACGATGAACCGGTTCCGGCTGACCCCGGCCTCCCGTGCCGCCCGATCCAGGCGCTCCATCAGGTCCCCGGGCAGATGTACCGAAGTCGTCGCCACCGCACGCTCCTGTTCGAACATGTTCGAACATAGAGTCGGTCAGTCCCGACTGCAAGGCCGCGAGGTTGCCGGCTCGGCTAGAGCGTCGGCGGCTTCTTGTCCGCCCAGGGGGCCGCCTGCTCGAGCTGGGCGCCTACCCTCAGGAGGGTCGCCTCGTCCCCGAACCTCGACGCGAACTGGACGCCGACCGGGAGGCCCGCGTCGTTCCAGTGCAGCGGGACGCTCATCGCCGGCTGGCCCGTCTGGTTGAAGAGCTGCGTGTTCGGCGTCCACGCCAGCTTGCTGTCCCCCATCTTCGCCAGCGCCACGTCCAGCAGCGCGCGCAGGTTCAGCGTCCGCAGCAGCGCCAGCTGCGCCGACTCCCCCGACGTCGGCAGGAGCTCCCCGATCTTCGCCGGCGGGCGCCCCACCGCGGGGCTCACGAAGAGCGGGTACTCCTCGAAGAAGTCCGCCACCTCGCGGGCCGTCCGCTGCATCGTCACCTGCGCGTCGAGCAGCTCCCACGACTTCGCCTTGTGGCCGATCTGCG
>CAYFOA010000001.1:1347-1706 GCA_964344575.1 uncultured Rickettsiales bacterium
CCTTTACGGTTTTACATTTAACCGACGTGTGGCCGATCTGCGACAGCAGCCACGTCGCCGGCTCGTAGTCCGCCGCCCGCGGACCCCGCCCCGCCCGGCGCGACGTGTCCTCCACGAACCACGCGATCCCCGTCGCCACCGTGAGGAAGTACGCGTGGACCATCGTCTTCCGGTCGAAGGGCGGCGTCGCCTCGACCACCTCGTGGCCCAGCTCCTTCAGCAGCGCCACCGCCTTGTCGACCCCCGCCTGGCAGTCCTCGTGCGCCTCCCCCGCGTAGAGGTTCTCCCGGGTGAACGCCACCTTCAGCTTGCCGGGGTCCGCCCCCACCTCCTCGATCCACGGCCGGTCGTTCCGCGGC
>CAYFOA010000001.1:1716-24513 GCA_964344575.1 uncultured Rickettsiales bacterium
CTACGGGCTGATCGAGGACTACGCGCAGCTCGACTCCCTGGGCATCAGCGTGCGCGGCAGGATCGCCATCGCCCGCTACGGCCGGTCGTTCCGCGGCACCCCGTACGGCTCCCCCGGCGTGGGCACGTCCTCGATGTCCAGGAACGTCGCGCAGTCCCGCACCGACCGGCAGAGCACGTGCTCCTGCACGAACCCGCCCCACGCCTCGCCCGCGAACGGCGCCATCGTCACCCGCCCCCGCGTCGGCTTCAGCCCGAACAGCCCGCAGTGCGACCCCGGGATCCGGATCGACCCCCCGCCGTCCCCGCTGTGCGCCGCCGGCACCATCCGCGACGCCACCGCCGCCCCCGATCCGCCGCTGCTCCCGCCCGGGGTGTGGCCCGGGTCCCAGGGGTTGCGGCAGGGCCCCCGCAGCGTCGGCTCCGTGATGCCCATGATCCCGAACTCGGGCGTGTTGGTCTTGCCCACGATCTGCAGCCCCGCCGCCTCGTACCGCTCCGCCGTCACGCTGCTCCGCTCGGCGAGCTTCCCCACCTCCAGCTTCGTCGAGTTCGTCGTCGGCTCCCCCGCGATCTTCAGCTTCAGGTCCTTGACCAGGAACGGCACCCCCTTCAGCGGCCCGTCGGGGAGGTCGTCCGCCTTCGCCTTCGCCCGGTCGTACATCGTGTGCACGACCGCGTTCAGCGCGGGGTTCCGCTCCTCGATCCGCTCGATGGCGTCCTCGAGCAGCTCCTTGGGGGAGACGTCCCCCTTCCGGACCAGCTCCGCGAGGGAGCAGGCGTCGTGGTCGTCGTAGTCGGCCAGGTGCATGCCGGCGGTTCTACACGACCGCGCGCTCAGCCGCCTTCCGCCCAGGCCGGCCCCACCGGCCCGCTCACCTTCATCGGCTCGACGACGAGCACCCGCAACACCGGCGTCGCCTTCCCCGCCACCTTCTTCGTCCCCGTGAACTCGACCAGCACCACCGTCCGGTTGCCCGGCCAGTACGCGCCGATGGGGCGGTAGTCGACGACGTACGTCCCGCACGCCTCGTCGGCGTCGCGGCGGCTCCCCTCACGGCACGTCCGCCGCAGCGTCTGCTCCACGGGGTCCACCCAGGCGTCGTCGTAGACCTCGTCGCTCATCCAGTCCCGCTCCAGCTCGACCACGTACAGCCGCCCCGTCAGCTCCTTGCTGCGGTCGAGGAGCTCGTCGGACGTCGGGATCGGGCCGATGGGATCGGACGACGTCGCCCGCGCCTTCCGCCCCGCCTCCCACCGCTCCCGGGACGCCTTCCGGTCGGCCCCGTAGCTCCCCTGCACCGTCGGGTCCCGCTCCAGCTCGACCGCCCCGTAGCGGACCGCGAGCACGCTCCCGTCGGTCGTGCGGACAACCCAGTAGTCGTTCTTCTCGAGCAGCTCGACGGACTCCCCGTCCCGCAGCGGGATCGGCGTCTCCCACGTCGGCCGGTCCAGCGGCCGCCCCCAGATCCCGCTCCGGACCCAGCCCGTCCCGATCGCCTCCGCCCCCTTCCACGGGTTCGACCGCGGCGGCTTCGTGGTGACGCTGTCGGCGCTGGTGATCAACCGCTGGACGCCGCCGCTGCCGAGGCTGACCACGACCCGCATCCACTGGCCGCACAGCTCCAGCGGCTTGCCCGTCACCCGCAGCCCCGCCGGGAGCCCGCCCCGGTCGCCCGGCTTCGGGGTCCCGCCGCACTGCCCGTCGATCGAGTGTTGCAGCGCCCCCGGCTTGATCCACATCGGCACCAGGTCGTCGTCGCGACCGGCGTACGCGGGCCCCGCGAGGAGCAACGCGAGCAGCGCGACGGCCCACCTCACGGGCGGAACTTCCCCGTCACGAACCGCTCCACCTTCTCCCGGTACTTCTCCTCGTCCTCCTCGGACTGCGGCGGCACCTGCTGCTGGAAGGTGAGGAGGTGCTGCAGCTGCCGCTCGAGGTCCCACCAGTCGTTCCACGTCGAGTCGGCGATCTTGTGCCACGCCTCCGCGAGGTCCTCGAACTCGCCGAAGTCCTCCACCATCGCCGCGTCGTAGAACCCCTCCTCGACGCGGCGGCAGAAGTCCGCGTAGGCGGCCCGCCGCACCGACAGCGTCCCCCGGACGTACCCGATCGACCGCCGCTCCTCCCGGACGAGCTTCTCCGACGACCGCTCGACCGTCGCCAGCCGCGCGCTGAACGCCTCCCACACCCGCTTCGCCTCCGCCGCCTTCTGCGCGTCCTCGACGAGGTCGTCGAGGTCGTCGAGCGCCTTGCGGGCCTCCCCGTCGTCCCCCCGGAGCTCGGCCGCGCGGAGCCGCTGTTGCCCGATCACGACGGCCAGGTCGTGCAGGTCGTGGCGCTCCGCCCAGCTCCCCGGGTGGGGCGGCTTGCCGACCGACGCCTCCTGCGGACCGCGGTGCTGCCAGGCGTGGATCGCCAGCGCCGCGGCCCCCTCCGCGTCCCCCAGCCGAACGAGGACGTCGGCCATCTTCGACTCGATCTCGAACGGCCAGAACGGCTCCTCGTTGTACTGGTAGTCCTCCACCCGGTCCGCCCCCGCCCCGTGCAGGGTCGACCGCCAGCAGCTCGCCCAGTCGTTGCGGAGGGTCCGGTGCTGCTCGGGGTCGCTCTCCTCGAGCAGCTTCCAGGTCGCGTCGAACCGCGCCTGCTCGGCGTCGAGGTAGGCGCGGTACTCCCCCTCGATCAGCATCAGGCGCGCGCGGACGGCCTGCTTGCAGCCGTGGTCCTCGGCGAAGGTCGCGCCGTCGGTGGCGGTCCGGATCGCCTCGAAGACCTCCCGCGTGGCGAGCACCGACTCGTGGGCGATGTCGGTCCGGCGGGCGGAGATGTCGGCGGCGATGGACGCCAGCGTCTCCGCGGCGAGGGTGAAGTCCGGCTCCAGGGCCAGCGCCCGCCCCAGCAGCGACTCGGCGGTGTCGGCGTCCCCCCGGTCCAACGCCTGCAGCGCCGAGCCGAAGAGCGACACCGTGTCGAGCTGCCGGACCTCGATCTGGCCGAACTCGATCCGCTCCCGCGACGCCAGCCGGACCTCGACCGCGTCGAGCACGAGGTAGGCCAGCTCGTCGACGAGGACGAAGAACTCCTCGCCCCGCTCGCCGACCTCGCCGACCACCTCCTCGGCGACGACGACCTCCCCCGTCTCGACGTTGACGACGCGCACGCTGACGGCGATCGAGGGCAGCTTCACGGTGAAGAGCGACCCCGCGACGACGAAGTCCGCCCCGACCAGCTTCCCCGCGCGGGCGGCGGTGGCCGGGTCGATCGCCCCCGAGGCGCCGAGGTCGATCTCCGACTGGATGGCCTGGAGCGCGCTCCGCTCGACCACCCGCAGCGCCGACGTCTTCGTGAACTTGGTGAGCAGGATGGCGGCGACGCCGGGCCCGGCCGAGTCGAACGACGCGTCGCCGGTGTCGTTGGACAGGTCGAGGATCGCGACCGCGGGAGGCTCGTCGGCGTGCGCGGCGGGCGCCCCGGCGAGGGCTACTCCAAGCGCGACAAGGAGAAGTAGACGTCGAAGGTGACGTCCGAGCCGGAGACGTCCGCCGTCCCGCTCACGTGCCCGTCGAGGTACGTCTGGCCGTCCGTGGTCCACTCGAGCGAATAGTACTCGTTGGCGCAGTCGATGAACGTCGGCGTGGTGCCGGCGAGGACGTTGGCGGGGTTCCAGCTCGCGGTGCAGAAGGCGCCGATGCCGTCGAGGACGCAGGTCACCTCCCCCTCGGCGAGCGCGCCTTCGGTGACGGTCACCTCCGCCGAGCTCGTCTCCGGGTCGCAGCCGTAGATGCTACCGCCCACGTCGACGGTCCCCGTGGGGATGCCCGTCCAGAAGCCGTCGAGGCCCGTGGGGGAGGAGTCGTCGTCGTCGGACGCGTCGTCGTCGTCGTCGGACGTCGAGTCGTCGTCGTCGTCGTCGTCGGACGTCGAGTCGTCGTCGTCGTCGTCCCCGGCCGCGTCGTCGTCGTCGGTGCCCGAGTCGTCGTCGTCGTCCGGGGCGGAGTCGTCGTCGTCCCCGCCGCCCCCGCGCCGTCCGCGGGAGCGCGGATCCCCGCACGCGACGACGAAGAACGCCAGGAGGGTCAGCAGCGTGATCAGTCTCAGCAGGCGGCGCGACATCCCTCTCTCCTGCACTAGGGTGTACCCGAGCGCCGCTCGCCGCTCAAGGGCAGGTCACGGCAAGGGTCGACCAGATCCCGCGTGATCTCGGCCACGGAGCGGCACCCGGAGAGCGCCATGGCGAGGTCGAACTCGTCGCGCAGGAGCTCGAAGACGCGGGCCACGCCGGCCCGCCCGCCGGCGCCCAGCCCCCACAGGACGGGGCGCCCGACGAGGACCGCGGACGCCCCGCAGCCGACCGCCTTGAGCGCGTCCGTGCCGCGCCGGACGCCGCCGTCGACGAGGATCTCGATCTCGCCCCCGACCGCGTCCGCGATCCGGGGGAGGACCTCGATCGTGGCCGGGGAGGTGTCGAGCTGGCGGCCGCCGTGGTTGCTGACGACGACCCCCGCCGCGCCGGCGTCCCGCGCCCGCCGCGCGTCGTCGGCCCGCACGACTCCCTTGACCACCACGGGCAGCGACGTCAGGGACCTCAGCCACGCGATGTCATCCCAGCACAGCGACGGGTCGAGCAGATCCATGAAGTACGCCGCCAGCCCGGACTCGCTGACGCGCTCGTCGACCTCCCCGTACCCCGCGGGGAGGAGGTTCCGGACGGCGAAGCCCTTCGGGAGGTGGAATCGGTTGCGGACGTCCCGCTCCCGGCGGCCCAGCAGGGGCGCGTCCACCGTGACCACGATCGCCTTGCAGCCGGCCGCTTCCACGCGCCGCACGAGCGCCTCCGTCACCGCCCGGTCGCGGTAGACGTAGAGCTGGAAGCAGACCGGTGCGTCGGTCGCCGCGACGACGTCCTCGACCGCCGTGTTGCTCAGCGACGACAGCAGCATCAGCGTGCCCGCGTCGCCGACCGCCCGGGCCGTCGCGAGCTCCCCGTCGGGGTGGGCGAGCTGGTGGAAGGCCGTCGGGGCGGCGCAGATCGGCATCGAGACGGGGTGCCCGAGCACCGTCGTCGCCGCCGACCGCTGCGCCACGTCCACCATCACCCGGTAGTGGAGCGCGACCTCCGACCACGCCTCCCGGTTGCGCCGCAGCGTGACCTCGTCGTCCGCCCCGGACGCGTAGTAGTCCCACGTCATCGGGTCGATGTGGGCCTTCGCGAGGGCCTCGAACTCCTCAACGTTTACGGGTTCCATACAAATCCGTCGAAAGAATATTGATTCCGAATACGGACGACCGGCCGCACGCTGATCAGCATGATCCGGACACTCCTCGCTCTTGTCCTGCTGACCGGCTGCGCCGGCTCCGATTTCGTCCTCGTCGAGGCGCCGCCCCGCACCCCGGAGGTCGTGGAAACCGGCTCGTCGGCGCCGTCGGGGCCGGTCGGCGCTCCGGGATCCTCGATGTGGGACGACCTCGGCGACCTCGGCGACCTCGAGATCCCCGACGAGTACTGGTTCGTGCACTGGCGGTCGACGACCGACGGCACCGAGCGGTTCGACGCGATCGACGTCCTCGGCCGCTCCGTCGCGTCGTTCGCCCACCCGACGTGGCACGGCGAGCTCTTCGACCTCGGCGCGGGGGACTTCGACGTGGTCGACCTCGTCGCCGACTCCGCGGGGAGCGTGTACGTCGTCGAGGCGCCGCGCACCTACACCGCCTGGTCGGAGGACGGCCTCCGCTACGTCTGGCGGGCCGACGCGACCACCGGGGCGGCGGAGTACGTGCTCGTCGTGGACGCCCGCGGCGTCGCGCACCTCCCCCTGGCCGGCGGCAAGGTCGGCCTCCCCGGCGCGAGCTGGCTCCAGGACGCCCGCGTCGCCCCCGACCCCGTCGACCCCGACGTCCTCTGGCTCCTCGCGCTGGACAGCATCTACTACGGCGTCAGCGGCCAGGTCGTCCGCATCGACCTGCGCGAACCGGACGCCGCGGAGGCGTTCGACCTCGCCAAGACGACCCCCGCCAGCCTCACCCGGGTCCTCGCCTTCGACGTGCTCCCCGGACCGTCCATCCTCCTCGGGGTCGAGGGCTGGTGGCAGCACGACGACGCGTTCGGCACGCGCTTCGTCACCGTGGACGCGGACGGCGCCCCGACCGAGGCGCCCCTGACCCTGCCCGAGACCGAGGCCTGGTGGGGCGACGCCCGCCTCGCCGAGGGGACCGCGTCGATGGCCGACCCGACGCTCCTGCTGCACTCGTCGCTGGCCCCGGGGACCCCCTGCGGCTGGGACCCGCTGGTGCTCGTGGACCGGGCGTCGATCACGGAGATCGCCCCCGTCCCCGCCAACGGCTGCGTCGCCGGCGCCACCCTCCTCGACCCCGCCGGCCCGACGCTGCTGTACGGCGCGTCGACGTCCCCGGGCGACTACTACATCCCCCCCGCGACGGAGCTCCGGGTCCACCACCGCGGCGCCGACGTCCACGTGCTCGACCAGCTCCGCGTCGGCCTCGCGACCCACGACTTCGAGCTGCTCCGGACGGCCCGGCTGCAGGCGCCGTAGCAATCTGCCCGTGCTTCCGGCGGACGGCGGCTCTAGACTCCGCCGACGGAGGGACCGGGAGAGTTCGATGAAAGCTGCCCTGGTGGCCGCGGCCGCCGCCCTGATCCTCGCCGCCCCCTCGACCTTCGCCGCCGAACCGTCCGCCTACGCCGGGTCCTGGACCCTGGCGACGTCCGTCGATCACGAGGGCAAGCGGGACGCCGCCGTGGACGCGATCGTGGCCGACATGAACGCCCTCATCCGGGGCATCGCCCGCAAGCGCCTCCGGAAGACCGCGACCTACGCGACCTTCTTCGAGTTCGCGCCCTCGGACGGCTCCACCCTGACGGTCACGACCGACCGCAGCCCGGGCTGGACGACCGACCTGGCGGGCACCGAGGTGGCGCTGATCAGCGACCGCGACGAGGAGTTCCACCTGTCGCGTTGGATGGAGGGCGGCAAGCTCCACAGCAAGGCCCGCAGCAAGCGAGGCTCGCGGAGCTCCGTCTTCGACCTGTCCGCCGACGGCGCCCACCTCGTCGTCACCACCACGATCGTCAACGAGCACCTCCCCCGGCCCCTGGTCTACTCCGCGAGCTACGTCCGGAAGCCCTAGCGGCGTCACCTGCCTGTCACAGTCGTGCGCTATGTAGGGCTCGATGGAAGCCCTGGTGCTCATCGTCGAGGACGAGCCGGATCTCGTCGCGTCCCTCGAATACAACCTCCAGCGGGAGGGCTACGGGACGCGCGCCGCGCTGACCGGGGGCCGCGCGCTGGAGCTCGTCCGGCAGGAGCCCCGCCCCGACCTCGTGCTGCTCGACCTCATGCTCCCGGACATGAGCGGCAAGGAGGTCTGCCGCCGGATCCGCGCCGACGCCGCGACGCGCGACGTCCCCGTCATCATGGTCACCGCCCGGGCCGAGGAGGTCGACCGCATCGTCGGGCTGGAGCTCGGCGCCGACGACTACGTCACCAAGCCCTACTCGGTGCGCGAGCTGATGCTGCGGGTCCAGGCCGTGCTCCGGCGCGCCGCCGGCCCCCCGACCGTCGAGGAGGTGCCCGCGCCCGTCGAGTTCGGCCGCCTCCGCGTGGACGAGGACGCGCATCGGGTCTGGGTCGAGGACGCGCTCGTCGAGCTGACCGCCCTGGAGTTCCGCCTCCTCACGATGTTCCTCGCCCGGCGCGGACGCGTGCAGACCCGCGACGTCCTCCTCGAGGAGGTCTGGGGCGTCCGCGGCGACTCCAACACGCGGACGGTCGACACCCACGTCAAGCGCCTCCGCCGGAAGCTCGGCGCCGCCGGCGCCTACGTGGAGACCATCCGCGGCGTGGGCTACCGGTTCGCGTCCGAACCGTGAGCCCCGGCGTCCTCCTCTTCGGCGCGCTCAGCGCCCTCGTCGGCGCCCTCCTCGTCGCCGCCGCCAACCGCCAGCGCCTCGCGGGGCTGTCGGCGCGCTACCGGGGCCAGGTCGAGGACCAGGCCGCCACCGCGAGCCGCCTCGCCGACCTCCGCCGGGAGCACGACCGGCTCCGGACGGTCCTCGAGGGGCTGGAGGACGGGGTCATCGCCGTCAACGCGGAGCAGCGCGTGGAGCTCGCGAACCCGAGCGCCCGTCGCCTCCTCGGGACCGACGCGGAGCTGTCCGGGCGCCCGCTCGTCGAGGTGCTCCCGGTCCCCCAGGCGGCGGATCTCCTGAACGCCGCCCGCGAGGGAGCGACGTCCGAGGTGGAGACGGAGATCGGAGGACGTCGCCTCAGCGCACGGGCGGTGCCGCTCGGTCGGGGGGCGCTGGTGGCGCTCCGCGACGTCACCGAGCTGCGCCGGCTCGAGCGCATCCGGCAGGACTTCGTGGCCAACGTCTCCCACGAGCTGCGGACGCCGGTCACCGTCATCGGGACCCACGCCGAGACGCTGCTCGCTTCCGCCCTCGAGGACCCCCCCGCCGCGCGCCGCTTCGTCGAGGGCATCCAACGCCACGCCACCCGGATGGGGCGGATCGTCGCCGATCTGCTCGACCTGAGCCGCATCGAGGCGGGCAGTCGCGTCCTCGGCGGGGAGCCCGTGGACGTCGGCCCCCTGCTGCGCGCCGTCGCCGCCGAGCTGTTGGACGAGGCCCGCGGCCGGGACGTGACCCTGTCGGTCGACGCGCCCGACGACCTGCTCGCGGCGGGAGACGCCGACGCCATCGACCAGGTCGTGTTCAACCTCGCCGACAACGCCGTCAAGTACACCCCCGCCGGGGGGGCCGTCGCGATCGTGGCTTCGCCGACGGCCGCCGGCCGGGTCCGGGTGGAGGTCCGGGACGACGGCCCGGGCGTGCCGGAGGAGCACCGGGCGCGGCTGTTCGAGCGCTTCTACCGGGTCGACAAGGGCCGCTCCCGCGCCGCCGGCGGCACGGGGCTGGGGCTGAGCATCGTCAAGCACCTGGTCGAGTCGATGGACGGCGCCGTCGGCTACGCCCCCCGCGAGCCCACCGGTTCGGTCTTCTGGTTCGAGCTGGATTCGCACACTCGTCCCGACGCCGACACCCGAGCGTCACAGACGGGGTAGAAGGTGCCCTCATGAGACTGCTCCTCCTCCCCCTGCTCGCCGCCCTGATCGCGGCCCCCTCCCTCGCCTCCGCCGAGGACGACAAGCCCGTCGCCGGCTGGGACAAGGGCTTCTTCATCCAGTCCCCCGACGGCAAGTTCCTGTTCAAGCCCCGCGGGCGCGTGCAGGTCCGCTACACGTTCGGCGCGGACGCCGGCGAGGACGGCCGCGAGTACGCGTCCGGCTTCGTCATCCAGCGCCTCCGCATCGGCTTCCGCGGTCACCTGGTCAGCAAGGCGTTCACGTACCGCATCGAGATGGACTTCGGGAAGGGCCGCTTCGCCCCGAAGTACATGTACCTCGACTACGCGATCAAGCCCGGCCGGCTGCAGGTCCGCGCCGGTCACTTCAAGCGGCCGTGGTCGCGCGAGCAGCTGACGGGGTCCGACAAGCAGGCGCTGGTGGACCGGTCGATCACCGACAAGGCGTTCGGCGCCGGCTACGACCTCGGCGTCATGCTCCACAACGGCAGCAAGGAGCGGCTGGAGTGGGCGGTCGCGCTGACCAACGGCGGGTCGAGCAGCCGGCTCGGGGGCGACGTCAGCGTCGACCTGACCACCGGTGAGGGCGAGATCACGGGCGGCCGGTTCAGCAACGAGGTCGACCTGTTCCAGCCCACCACCACGATCCGCGTCGGCTACAACCACGCCGGCGTCAAGGGGTACGAGGCGCTCGACACCAAGGGCGAGGGGTTCCGCTTCGCCGTCGGCGGCGGCGCCCAGATGTCGTTCGACCTCGCCGACGAGCAGGACGGCTGGTTCGGCGCCAACGTCGACGCCATCGTCAAGGTCCGGGGCTTCAGCGCCACCACCGCGGTCTACGTGTCCACCGCCCAGGGGGGCGAGGGCTGGACCAGCCAGGAGCTGGACGACCTCGGGCTGCACTTCCAGGCCGCGTACCTCGTCCAGGGGAAGGTCGCGCCGGCGTTCCTCTACGCCCGCGTGCAGTCCCTGTCCGACCCCGACGACGTCGCCCAGGAGCTCGGCGGCGGCGTCCACGTGCTCTTCTTCGAGCGGAACATCACCTGGAGCACGGACTTCAGCGCGATCGGCGGCGGCGACCTCGCCCCGGCGGGGACCGACTTCCGGCTCCGCACCCAGGCCCAGGTCCAGTTCTGACCGGTCAGCGCTCCCAGAGCAGCTCGGCCAGCTCGCCCGGCTGAAGCACCCCCAGCGCCCCCCGGGCGGCGCTCCGCTCGTCGAAGTCGGCCTCCTCGCCCGGGCCCTGCCACGTCCCCAGGAGCAGGGGGACGGGGACGGCGATGTGGTTGCCGGTGATGGACGACGTGCCGTGGTCGGCGCTGACCACGACGCGGAGGCCGGGGCGATCCGCGAGGAACCGGCCGAGGGCCGCGTCGACCGCGCCGATGAAGTCCCGCTTCTCCAGCGGGCGGCGGTCGTGGGCGGCGATGTCCGTCCCCTTGATGTGGACCGCGACGAAGCTGCGATCGGTGAACAGCTCGGCGGCGGCGGCGAACTTGGCGTCCAGGTCCGTGTCGAGGTTGCCCGTCATCGCCGGGGTCGTCGCCGGCTGCAGCCCGACCGCGCGGGCCACCCCCAGGGCCGTCGTGCAGCCCGACACCAGCGCCGTCCGATCCGCCCCCGCGCGCGGCCGCGGTCGTGCGTCCGCCGCCGCGGCGCCGCGGGTGATGACGCAGTTCGCGACGAACTGACCGGCGACCCGGCGACGCGCGTTCAGGGGGTGCGTCCGGAGGTGGCGGTGGGCCTCGTCGAGGAGGGCCGCCAGCGCCGTCGCCGTCCGCGCCGCCTCGGGGCTGTCGTCCAGCGGCCGCGGGGCCAGGACCTGCTGCACCGGCGCCTCGCCGCCGGGGTCGGTGTCGGAGACCTGGTCGCTGAGCCCGCCCCCGGTGAGGACGACCACGACCCGGTGCTCGTGCCCGGGGTGGATGGCGCCCCGCACGCCCCCGGGGAGCGCCACGTCGCGCAGCTCCGCGAGGAGGTCCGCCTGGCCCGCCCGGATCCGCCCCGCGCGGCGGTCCGTGAGCAGCCCGTCGGACTGGACCGAGGCGAAGTTCCCCCGGAACACGATGGAGCCGGGCGGCAGCGGCAGCCCCTGCCCCAGCGCCTCCAGGAGCCCGCGCCCCATCTTCGGTCCGAGCTGCTTGCCGAAGCCGAGCAGCGCGAGCAGCCCCTCGTCCGTCTCGGGGGCCTCCTCCGCGGGCCCGCCGGTGGCGATGAGCCCCTGCCCGCCCGCGCCCGCGAGCGCCCGCAGCGTCGGCGTGTCCGCCGCTTCCAGCGGGGTCTTCCCTCCCAGCGCCGGGTTCGGCTCGTCCGACAGCCCGTCCAGGATGACGAAGAGCGTCGGGACCGCCGGCTCCTCGGGATCGTCCTCCGCCAGCGCCGACGGGTGGGCGGCGCCGAGCTCGGTCAGGGGCAGCGACTGGGAGAGGTACTCGACCACCGCCGTGACGGTCTGGTCGAGCGTCTCCGTGGCGACGACCACGCTCCCCTCCTTCTCGGCGGCGCCGAGCAGGTCGTCGTGGATCCAACGCACCGACTGGAACGCCTCGAGGTAGTCGTCCGCGCGCCGCATGTGCTGCGCCTGCGCCCGGTCGGGGAACCGCGCCCGGTGCCGCGCCTCCTCGGGGACCGCCATGATCAGCCCCGTCACCATGACGTCCGCGCCGGGGGGGACGTACTGCTCGAACGGGGGCACGAGGTGGGTCCCCTCGACGATCATGTGGGCGCCCTCGCGGATCGCGCGGCGGATGACGGCCCGGATGCCCGCGGCGACCTGGGCGGCCTGCTGGCGGAACCCGGCGAGGACGCGCTCGCGGGGGTCGGAGAGCACCTGCCCGCCCTGGAACATCCCCCGGAAGCTGTGGTCGTGGAGCCCCGGCACGACGTCGGCGGGGAGCACGGTCCGCATCGTCTCGCGCACCATGTCGGTGGACGTCACCAGCCGGATCCCGAGCCGGAACGCGAGCTCCGTCCCCAGGGTGCTCTTGCCCGTGCCGGTGGCGCCGCCGATGAGGATGAGGACCGGCTTGGGGGACCGCCGGACGAGGCCGGTGAGCCGGTAGCGACGGGCGGCCGCCTCGCCGTACTCCTCCGCGAGGTGCCGCTCGACCTCCGCCTCGAGCTCGGCCTCGGCGATCTCGGGCCCGCCGTGCTGGGACACCCACCGGCCGATGCGCGAGGCCAGGGTCATCGCCTCCTCGGGATCGAGCCCGGCGGTGACGAGGAAGCGCAGCAGCACGCCCCGGGAGAACGGGAACAGGCCCTGCGTCGTGCGAATTCGCGGTCCCGCGGTGACGAGCTCGGCGGTCACGGGACCCCGCCGCACGGCGCTGTCGCCGAGGCGGGCGGCGACCAGGGCGTCGATCTCCGCGTCCAGTTCGTCCGTGGTGATCTCCTCCCGGCCGCGGAGCTTGTCCCGCAGCTCGGTGCCGATGGCGAACGCGTCCGCCATGTCGAGCCCCCGCTGGAGCAGCGTGGCGGTGACCATCCCGGTCTGGAAGCGGTAGCGCCCGTGCCGGCTGACGACCATGGGGCGCTTGCGTCGGTCCTTGCCTGCCATCGGTCCCAGCGTAGCGAGCGGGGGCCGGCCGTGTGACAAGGCGGTGAACTCTTGGGAACGTCGCTGCCTTTCGGGCGGCGACCCGTTATGAGGTGGGCATGCGTTCCCTCACCGCCCTGTTCGGTCAGTCCCCCTTCGGCCCCCTGCAGCAACACATGGAGAAGGTCGCCGCGTGCGCCGAGGAGGTGCCGGCGCTCGTCGACGCCCTCATCGCCGGCGACATCCCCGCGCTGGAGGCGCAGCGGACGAAGATCTCCGGCCTCGAGAGCGACGCCGACGAGATCAAGAACGACCTCCGGAACCACCTCCCCCGCCGGCTCTTCATGCCCGTCGCGCGGCGCGACCTCCTCGAGATCCTCGACCTCCAGGACACGATCGCGGACGTCGCGGAGGACATCGCCGACCTCTTCGTCGAGCGTCGGTGGGTCGTCCCCGAGGACATGCAGGCCCCGCTGAAGGAGTTCACTGCCCGCGCCGTCGGCGCCACCCTCGCTGCCCGCGAGGTCATGCGGAACCTCGACGAGCTGGTCGAGGTCGGCTTCACCGGCCCCGAGTCCGAGGCGGTCCTCGCCCAGATCAACCAGGTCAACCAGCTCGAGGACGAGTCCGACGAGCTCGAGGTCGCGCTGACGCGGAGCCTCTTCCGGCACGAGGACTCGATGTCCCCCGTCGCCGTGATCCTGTGGATGCGGATCTTCGAGTGGATCGGCGACCTCGCCGACTACCCCAAGAAGGTCTGCAACCGCCTCCGCCTCCTCATCGCGAACTAGAGGGGGCGGTCCGATGCTCGAAGCAGGCGTGCTGCTGATGATCGTGGCCGCGGTCGCGGGCCTCTACATGGCCTGGGCGATCGGGGCGAACGACGTGGCCAACGCGATGGGCACGTCGGTGGGGAGCGGCGCGCTGACGCTGAAGCAGGCGGTCCTCGTGGCCGCGATCTTCGAGTTCGCGGGCGCGGTCATCGCGGGCGCGTCCGTCACCAAGACCGTCCGCAAGGGGATCATCGACCCGACCGTCTTCGAGGGCACGCCGGAGCTGCTCGTCTACGGGATGATCGCGGCGCTGCTGGCGGCCGCGGTGTGGCTGTCGGTCGCGTCCAAGTTCGGCTGGCCGGTCTCCACGACCCACTCCATCGTCGGCGCCATCGTCGGCTTCTCGATCGTGGCCGCGGGCATGTCCTCGGTGGCATGGCCGAAGGTCGGCAAGATCGTCGCGTCGTGGGTGACGTCGCCGCTGCTCGCGGGCGGCACCGCGTTCGTGATGTTCACGTTCCTGCGGAAGTGGGTGATCGCGGTCGACGACCCCCTCACGAGGACCCGCCGCGTGGCCCCCGTCCTCGTCTTCTTCACCACGATCATCATCGCCCTGGTGACCCTGTGGAAGGGGCTGAAGCACCTCAAGCTGGAGTTCACCGGACTCCAGACGGCGGCCCTCGCGGTGGCGATCTCGCTGCTCGCGGCGGGGATCTCGGTCGTCCTGATCCGCCGGATCCCCGACGAGCCCGAGCCCGGGGAGCTCGAGGGCGAGGGCGGCGGGTTCCGCTACAAGCGCGTGGAGCGGGTCTTCGCGGTCCTCCAGATCTACACCGCCTGCGCCGTCGCCTTCGCCCACGGCAGCAACGACGTGGCCAACTCGATCGGGCCGATGGCGGCGGCGGTGGGGACCCTCCAGGCCGGCGCCGTCCAGGCGAAGTCGGCGGTGCCGCTGTGGATGCTGCTCGCCGGCGGCACGGGCATCGTCATCGGGCTCGCGACCTACGGCTACAAGGTGATGGAGACGGTGGGGACGCGGATCACGCACCTGACCCCGTCGCGCGGCTACACGGCGGAGTTCGCGGCGGCGGTCACCATCGTGATCGCGTCGCGGTACGGGCTCCCCATCTCGACCACCCACACGCTCGTCGGCGCGGTCCTCGGCGTCGGCCTCGCGCGCGGGCTGGCGGCCACGAACATGGGGGTCGTGGGGCAGATCGTCCTGAGCTGGATCGTGACCCTGCCGGCGGGCGCCGGCCTCGCCGTGTTCTTCTTCTACGTCCTGCGGTTCACCTTCGGGGGCTGAGCGTCCCCAGGAGGTGCTCGAAGCCCGCCGCCGGGAACGACATCCGGAGGTCCAGACGGGCCGTCCACCCGGCGCCTGCGCCCGCGGGGCGG
Organism: uncultured Rickettsiales bacterium; assembly: GCA_964344575.1. Taxonomy (GTDB): domain Bacteria; phylum Myxococcota_A; class UBA796; order UBA9615; family UBA9615; genus JAAESI01. The sequence goes on from CAYFOA010000001.1 coordinate 16,530, forward strand.
ACGTCGGCGACGAGACCGAGGATCCGGACGCGGCCCAGCGCCGGATCGGCCACCTCGACCTCGACCGCGCCCCCGTCGGGCAGCGGCTCGGCCCAGGACCGGAGCAGGAGCGCGTCGCCGTCCCGCCCCTCGAGCACGACCTCGACGGCGCGCCCCCCGAAGAGCACGTTGGCGCGTCGGATGGCCGGGTTGTGGGGGGTGCTGCGGGACGCGTTCTGTTCCGCCCAGGCGCGCCGCGCGCGGGCCGCGGTGGTGGCGGCGTCGACGGCCTTGCGGAGCTCCTTGAGGCCGAACGGCTTGCTGAGGAAGTCGGGCGCGCCGAGGTCCCGCATGAGCCTCGCCTGCGGGCCGGAGCGCTTGTGGATGGCCGACGCGACGACCACGGGGACGTCCCTGGTGGACGCCAGCCGGCGGACGACGCGGAGGACGCCGAGGCCGTCGACGTCGGGGAGGCAGACGTCCAGGAGGACGAGGTCGGGGGGGCAGTTGGCGAGGGCGAAGAGGGCCTCCTCGCCGGTCTCCGCGACGATGGTCTCCCACCCCAGCATCTCGAGCATCGCGGAGCCGATGGCGGCGGCGTCGGGATCGTCCTCGACGACCAGGGCGAGCGGCCGCTCGGAGCGATCGGTGCGTCCCCCGCGGCGGGGCTGAACGGGTCCGCCGTACTTCATCCAGCCGCCCTCCATGGCCCACAGTAGACCAACCGGCGGCGGCGTTGGGAAAATTTGGATCTAGAAGCGAATTGCGATCCCGGTCGGGGAGGCCATGACGACCGGCGCACCGGGGCGGCGGGGCTTCTCCGCGCGCGTCGCCCAGTAGCCGAGGACGAGGGCGGAGGCGACGGCGCCGAAGGGGAAGGCGAGCAGGCCGAAGCCTTCGGGGCTCCACCCCTCCCAGCTGAGGGCGGGGAGGATCGGCCACACCATCGCGTGCAGCAACCCCGTCGCGATGATGAGCGAGCCGATGGCCGCGCGGCGGGTGTGGTGGGCGAACGCGCGGCGGTTCTCGACCCGTTTCAGGGCGGCGAGGACGACCCCGTTGACCATGAACCCGGCCAGCCCGACGCCGACGAAGGTGAGGTTGACGGTCGCGCCCTGGAACCAGCCCGGGGGCTGCCACGCGCTGGAGATCATGAAGCCGGTCTCGAGGAGGCCGAACCCGATCGTGGAGACGCCCCAGGCGCCGAGGTGGTGCTTCATGTCGGCGATGAGGGGGTCCCGCCACGCGGGGTCCTCGGGGGGAGCGGGGGCGCGCACCTCCTCCGCCGGCGCCTCTTCCTCGCCGATCAGCGGCGGCGAGTCGGCGTGGGCCAGCGACGGGAGCAGCAGGACGGTCAGCAGCAGGAACGTTCTCAGCATGGGCGGAGCTCTGTGCAAGCGCGGGGGTGGTGCGATCGGGCGGGGACCTGCCCGGCCGAGCCTGCGAATGCAGAGCACTGCCGGTACGTCGAAGCCTACAAGAACGCCGGAGCCCCACCCATGTCCAGAGCCCTGCTGTTGTCCTCCTGCGTCGCGCTGATGCTGACGCTGCTCCCCTCCGGAAGCGCCCACGCCGGCGACGCCAACATGCCGTGGTTCCACATCGGTGGCGGGTTCGGAGCGACCGTCGTCGACGTCGACAAGCGCTATTCGGTGCGCACGGGTCGGTTCGTCGTCGGCGGCGGTCGCTACGTTCCCTTCTTCTACGGTGGCGGCGAGCTCCAGGTGAGCGGGTCGCAGTTCGACCCCGTCAAGCTGACGGGCGTCGCCTACGCCGGCCTCGCGCCCCCGATCCCCGTGTTCCACCCGATGGTCGGGGTCAAGATCGGCGGCGGCCACCACCTCACCGTGGACGGCATGAAGCCGCACCTCCACGTCGGCCCCCAGGCGGGGTTCATCCTCCGCAAGTACGACGGACGTCCCGGGATCCGCTTCATGATGGACGGGGGCATCGACTGGCGGTTCCGGGAGGGGCGGACGACCGCCGAGCTGATGGGGACGGTCTCCGCCGTCTTCTGATTCCCGCTTGACGTTTCCTGTCCCATACGTCACAAATGGGACAGATGGGACAAGAGCAGCTCTCGCCGATCCGGTTCCGTGACAGCGTCGCCTTCCGGGTGGCCGGCGGCGGCGCGTTCGTGTCCGCCCTCGCCGCCCTCGCGGCCGTCGGGACCACCCGCGCGACCGGCCCGATCCTCGACGAGCTCCGGCGCCACGACACCCTCCCCCTGGCGGAGCGGGCCGGGCACATCGCGGAGCTCACAAGGTCGATCGAGCTGCTCATGTGGCACGCGATCGCGTCGTCGGGGACCGTCGCCGGGGTCACCGTGCTCTTCCTCGCCTTCATCATGACCAAGGCCCGCCGGACCGGGCAGCTGGCGGGGATCGCGCAGCGCATCGCCGCGGGGGACCTGGACATCCGCGCCGAAGTGTCGGGGCGGGACGAGCACGGCCGCCTCGCCAACGCCATCAACCAGCTCCGGGAGGCCTACATCGCGCGGATCGGGGAGGCCCGGCAGCGCGAGCTCGTGGAGGAGGCGCTCCGCCACTCCGAGGCCCGGTTCCGGTCGCTGGTGGAGCTCCTCCCGGTCGGCGTCGCCGTCGTCCAGCAGGGCCGGTTCGTGTTCATGAACCGGGAGGTCAACCGGTGGCTCGGCAAGGGGGAGGTCTCCACGGTCCGGCCCCTGCCGACGTCGTCCCCGGGCCGGCACCTCCTCCACGCCACCCGCGCGGTCACCGAGCCCGTCACGCTGGACGAGCTCCGGCTGTCGCCGTGGGGCGGGGAGCCGGTCCGGGTGCACCTCCAGGCGCGTCCAATCGAGTGGGACGGCGGCCAGGCGGTGCTCGCGGTGGGACGGGACGTCACCGAGGAGCGGCGGCTCCGCGCGCAGCTCGCCGCGCAGGACCGGCTGAGCAGCGTGGGGACCCTCGCGGCGGGCGTCGCGCACGAGATCAACAACCCCCTGACCTACGTCCTCGGCAACCTCCAGGTCCTCGCCCGGACGGCTGCCGACCTGGGCGTGGAGGAGCGCCGGGAGCTGGTCGACGAGGCGCTGGAGGGGGCCCTCGCGGTGCGCCGCATCGTCAAGGACCTGGGGGTGTTCTCGAGGGTCGACGACGAGCCCCACACGGTCGCCGTGGACGTCCGCGAGGCCCTGGAGACGGCCGTCCGGATGGCCCGCAACAGCATCCGCTTCCGCGGCGAGCTGAGGATCTCGTACCGCGACGTGCCGGCGGTGCGGGCGGAGGAGGGGCGCCTCCCGCAGGTCTTCCTCAACCTCCTCGTCAACGCCGCCCAGGCGATCGAGGCGGGGGACGCAGGCGTCATCGAGGCGGCCTGCGGACACGCCGGCGACGAGGTGACGGTGACGATCACCGACAACGGGCGCGGCATCCCCGCGGACGCGGTGGACCGGCTCTTCGACCCCTTCTTCACCACCAAGCCGGTCGGCGAGGGGACGGGGCTGGGGCTGGCGATCTGCGCGGGCATCGTGCGCGGCGCGGGAGGTCGGATCGAGGTGGACAGCGAGGCCGGCGAGGGGACCACGATGCGGGTGTTCCTCCCCGCAGCGAAGGAGGCGGCGGTCGAGCGTCCCGCCGAGCCGTCCGGGTTCTTCGCGCGGGCCGAGGTCATCGACCGCCCGCAGGTCCTCGTGATCGACGACGAGCCCCGCGTGGGCCGGGCGGTCGCGCGGCTGCTCAAGCGCGACTGGCGCGTGGAGGTGGCGGGGTCGGGGGCCGACGCGATCCGCCGGTTCGAGGCGGGGGAGCGCTACGCCGCCGTCGTGTGCGACCTGATGATGGCCGACATCGGCGGCATGGAGCTCCACGCGTGGGTGACCGAGCACGCCCCCGAGCTGGAGCCGCGGCTGGTCTTCCTCACCGGCGGCGCGTGCACCCCCGAGGCCGCCCGCTTCCTCGCCGCGCCGGGGCGGCGGTGGTTGGAGAAGCCGGCCGACCCGCGCACCTTGCGGGACGCAGTGGCCGAGCTGGCGAAGGAGGTCGCGTGATCGCTCCCCCCACCCTGTCGACCCTCGAGGCGGCGGCGCTGTGCGGCGTCGACCGGCGGTCCATGCACCGCTGGGTCCAGGACGGCCGGCTCGTCAGCTACCGCACCGGCGGCGGCAACTACCGCATCCGCCGCGACGACCTCGTGGCGTTCATGGAGGACCGCGGGATGCCGCTCCCGGACGACCTCCGCGCGACCCCCCGGGTGGCCATCGTGGACGACGACGAGGCCCACTGCCGGGCGCTCGCCCGACGGGTCCGCCGCCAGCTCCCCGGCGCCGAGGTCGAGGTCGCCCACGACGGCTTCTCGGGGGGGATGCTGGTGGCCGACTGGAAGCCGGACCTGCTGCTGCTGGACGTCGTCATGCCGGGCCTCGACGGGTTCGAGGTGTGCCGCCGGATCCGCGGCAAGCCCGCGCTGGACGGCGTCGCCGTCGTCGTCGTCAGCGGGAGCCTCGACGACGCCGTGGAGCAACGCCTCCTCGGCCTCGGCGCCGATCACTGCCTTCGCAAGCCCGTGGAGCCGGCCCGGCTGGCCCGCGTCCTCGATGACCTGAACACCGCGCGCGGCGCGGGGGGGACCTCATGAACGACCTGATTCCGGACGAGGTCCGCCGGCTCTCGCACGATCTGCGGGGGTTGGCGGGCGGGATGCTCCTCGAACACACCAGCCTGGGAGAGGCCCTCGAAGACCTCCGCCGGGCGGTGGACGGTGGCGACGGCGCGGCCGTCTCGGCGGCCTTCGCCGAGCTGGAGGACATCCGCGCGAACCTGGAGGAGACGCGGCTCGCCCTGTCGGCCGTGATCGAGCGGCTGGAGGCGGGCCGATGACCACCTCGGGTCCCCCCGTCCTCGTCGTCGACGACGACCCCCGGTTCCGCAAGAGCCTGCTGCGGCGCCTCCGCCGGTACGGGTACGAGCCGGGCGAGGCGGGGAACGGCGACGAGCTCCTCGACGCGCTCGGGGGGGACGTCCGGTGGCGGCTCGTCCTCCTCGATCTCATCCTCCCCGACGGCACCGGCCACGACCTCCTCCGGCAGCTTCGGCGGGAGCGGCCCGAGCTGCCCGTCATCGCGATGAGCGGGCACGGGGAGGTCGACGACGTGGTCCACCTCTTCCGCGCCGGGGCGACGGACTACCTCGCCAAGCCCATCGACGACGCGGAGCTCCGGCGGCGCCTCCACCGGGTCCTCCCGGCGGACTCCGGCGAGGTGCCGGCGGCGGTCGCGCAGGCCGTCCCCGACTTCGCCGCGGAGCTCCGGACGGGCCGGCGGAGGCTCCCGGAGCCGCCCCCGGTGACCGGCCGGATCGCGGAGATCCGCGACGACCCGACGTGCTCGCTCGTGTGCGTGGTCGACGCCCTGAAGGGGGACCCGGGCCTCGTCGCGGCGGTCATCGCGGCGTCCAACAAGACGGCGCTGGCGGGGGCGCGGCGGAACGAGACGCTGCGCGACGCGTGCCGGAGCCTGGGGAACCGCCGGATCCTGGACCTCGCCCAGCGGCTGGCGCTGCAGTCGGCCCTCCGGCCGGACGACCCCGCGCTGGGGGCGATGGCCGCGCGGTCGTGGGCCATGGCGGAGGTGACGGCCTCGGTGGCCCGGGCGGCGGCGGAGCGCTCCGGGCTGGCGGATCCCGACGACGCCTACCTGGTCGGCCTCCTCCACAACCTCGGCGAGCTCCTGCTCCTGAGGATGGCCGCCGACCTCGACCACGACGACCCGGACGAGGTCTTCGCGGCGGTTCGCGACCAGCTCCCCCGGTCCCACGAGGAGGTCGGCGGAGCGGCGGCCCAGCGGTGGGGCCTCCCCCGTGACGTCGCCGCGATCGCGGCCGCCCACCACCGCCGCCCCGAGCGCGCCGAGTCCCCGCAGCGGACGGTCCTCCGCGCGACGACGATGCTCGGCTGGCACGTCGCCCGGACGGTCGGGGAGCCGGGGGTCACCGACGAGGCCCGCGCGGCGGCGGAGCGCCTCGCGCGCGGGCTCCGCCTCGAGGTCGAGGCGCTCGAGGAGCTGATCGAGGAAGCGGCGTCTACTTGACGACGCGGAGGTGGGAGCCGCTGGTCGTCTGGACGGTGCGGGGGGCCGTGGTCGGCTCGGGGAGGGGCTCGTCGTCGAGCTCGTGCTCCCAGCGGACCCCGCCGAGGCCGACGGCGACCGTCGTGATGGCCGCCCAGGGGATGAAGCAGCGGCAGACCTGGCCCCCGAAGCTGAGGCTGACGCCCATCGCGTGGTCCCCCTCGAGGTCCAGCTCGAGCGGCCAGGCGGGGTTCAGGTCCAGCGGGATGCCGTCGTTGTAGCCGTTGACGATCCGGTCGGGGAAGCCGCTGCCGGGGTCCAGCTTGAGGGGGTCGACGACCAGCTTGACGCTCTGCCGGCCCTCGACGAGGAGGACCTGCAGGACACGCTTCTTGGTGTCGGATGCGTTGGGACCGTTCGCGCCCATGGCGCGCCTACTGTAACGCAGCCGCGGGCCGAGTCGAGATGCCATCGGCACGAATGCCTCACCGGAAGCCTGGTCGCGATTCAGGCCGAGGACATCTAGGGGCCCGGCGTCAGCGGGGTCTCCGGGGCCGTGACCACGAACACGAGGTCCCACGCCGCGAGGATGACCTCGCCGTCGCCGTACAGGATCGTCGGCACGATGTAGACCGTGTCGCTGAACATCGTCTCCAGCTCCTCGGGGGACGGCGTCAGCGTCAGCGTGAACACCGCCGTCGACAGGGCCGGGAAGTTGGCCGCGTTCTCGGGAGGGTCGATGGCGACGACGTACTCGTCCGCGTCCTGGTACTCCATCGTCAGCGAGTAGGTCACGTTCAGCGTGAACTCCTCGATGCCGTCGACGACCTGGTCGACGATGTCGTACGAGTTCGACGACCACACCATCATCTCGCTGTCGTCGGGCTCGCCGTCGCCGTCGGCGTCCATCCAGGAGTCCGTGAAGAGCGCGATGTCCATCATCGCGTCCTGCGCGTCGTTGGTCCGAGCCATGATCCCGATGGCCTTGCCGTTGAGTTCGGAGATCGTCCCGTTGAGCAGCGGGACCGACGCGTCGGGGAGGCAGCCGATCGGCGTGCCGCTGCCCTTGGGGCCCTCGTTGTAGGGCGGCAGCGAGTTCCGCACGTCCGCGTCGGTGGCGTAGACGAGGATGGGGACGGCGCCCTCGCGGTAGCCGTTGCCGCCCTGGTCGCCGGTGCCGGGGACCGTCGGGTCGTACGTGCCCGCGACCGCGCCGCCGAACGCGTCGTTGGGGCCGGCGATGAAGGGCCGGACGTCGTCCTCGGCGTCGTAGCTGCCGTTGCAGTTCTGGTCGTAGCCGACGCCCGTGGCCGCCTGGAAGAGGGCCTCCACCGTGGACTCGGGCCAGTCCCAGCCGCCGCCCGCGTAGAGCCCGTCCAGCGCCGCCTGGGCGAGGGACAGGTCGGACGTCTGCTGCTGGCGCGGGTGGTACGGCTTGTCCGCGCCGGCGCCCATGTTCCCGAAGTTGTAGTCGTCGAACGAGCTGACGCCGAACGTCAGGTCGGGGATGAGCGACTCCACCTGGGCGGCGACGTCGGCGAAGTTGTTCTTCACCGAGTCGAGCGTGCCCTGCATGGAGCCGGTCTCGTCGAGGATGAAGTGGACGTCGCCGAGCTGCACCTGGGTGTCGTAGGTGACGACCACCTCGGAGGTGACGCCGCCCGGGACCTCGCCGTTGAACCCGTCGCAGGTCGAGTCGGGGTCGAGCGGGTCGGAGCCGCAGACCTGCTCCTGGAGGTCCGTCCAGCCGTCGCCGTCGGTGTCGGGGTTCGTCGGGTCGGTGTCGGTCTCCTCGCTGTCGGGGATGCCGTCGTTGTCGGAGTCGGTGTCCGCCCAGTCGGGGATGCCGTCGCCGTCGCTGTCGCCGTCGCCCTCCTCGTCGTTGGGGATGCCGTCGCCGTCGTAGTCGTCGTCCGCGCCGTCGGGGATGCCGTCGCCGTCGCTGTCGTCGTCGAGGAAGTTGGGGATGCCGTCGCCGTC
>CAYFOA010000001.1:24683-109126 GCA_964344575.1 uncultured Rickettsiales bacterium
GCTGTCGGTGTCGAGGAAGTTGGGGATGCCGTCGCCGTCGGCGTCGTCCTCGCCCTCGACGTCGTTGGGGATGCCGTCGCCGTCGACGTCGGCTTCGGCGGCGTCGTGGGCCCCGTCGCCGTCGGAGTCCTCGTCGAGGTAGTTGGGGATGCCGTCGCCGTCGATGTCCTCGGACCCCTCGTCCTGGTCGGGGATGCCGTCGTTGTCGGAGTCGTTGTCGAGGAAGTCGGGGATGCCGTCGCCGTCGCTGTCGCCGTCGCCTTCGACGGAGTCGGGGATGCCGTCGCCGTCGGAGTCGTCGTCGAGGTAGTTGGGGATGCCGTCGCCGTCCGCGTCGCCCGCCCCCTCGGTCTCGTCGGGGATGCCGTCGTTGTCGGAGTCGAGGTCGAGGTAGTCGGGGATGCCGTCGCCGTCGCTGTCGACGTCGCCCTCGGTGGCGTCGGGGATGCCGTCGCCGTCGCTGTCCTCGTCGAGGTAGTTGGGGACGCCGTCGCCGTCGGCGTCGTCGTTCCCCTCGTCGTCGTCGGGGATGCCGTCGCCGTCGCTGTCGACGCCGCCGTCGAGGTCGACGCCGGTGCCGTCGCCGCTGTTCCAGCCCTCCCAGCAGCCGCTGAGGAGGAACATGGAGGCGATCATCATGGCGATCGAAGTACGCATGGCAGCTCCCAACCTGAGTCTCCGGCGCCGAACTTAGACGCCCGGGTGGCGGATTGTCAACGATTTGTCAACGTTGTGTCTTGACATTTTCAAATCGCTGGTATTCCGGACACTTCCATCGGGTTACGGGGAAACCCGGGGGCTGGATCATGCCGAACCGGCGAGGGCCGGGCCAGGGCTACTTGACGTGCAGCTCCGCGGCGACCTTGACGACGTCGCTGAGGGCGGCGTGCTTGCAGAACTCCTTGAGGGTCGCGGCCCCGTCGCCGACGCCGATGCCGATCATGGAGAGCTCGATGTCGGAGGCCGTGCTGACGATCCAGTGGTCCTCGACGCGGGCGATCTGGAGCTTGGCGTCGTGCTCGGAGACGTTGCCGAGCATGTCGAGGCTGAGCTTCGCGTCGGCGGCGGTGCTCTGGCCGGGGGCGAGGGCGGCGGACTCGGGGGTCACGGAGGTGAGGGTGACGCTGGCGGAGCCGGCCGCGTCGGCGGCGAGGCCGAAGACGAGGTTCTTGATGTTCGTGTCCCGCTTCTCCTCGGCGGTGTCGACGGACCCGAGATCGATCACCAGCTTGCCGGTGAGGGTGGAGAGGTCCTCCTCGACCATGTTCAGCCCGCCCGCGACCGCGAGGGTCCCGGGGACCTCGACGCCGTCGTCCTTGACCGAGATGAAGCGGACGTTGCTCCCCTCGGCGAACGTCGCGCCGAACTCCGGCCGCTCCTCGGCGGGCGGAGGCGGCGGCGCCTCCTCGGCGGGCGGCGCCTCGGCCGGCGGCGGCGCGTCGGCGGTGGTCGTGTCGTCGCCCGAGCAGGCGGTCAGCAGGAGGGCGAGGGTGGCGAGCAGAACGGTGGAGCGCAGCATGGCGCCGATCATCCAGAGGGCAGCGGAACGGGTCAACCGGCCTTGGGGGTACCTGAATGCCGTCGCCGGACGCGACGTCGGATCGGCGGAGGGATAGCCTGTGCCGATGATCCGAAGCCTGCTCGTCGTCCTCGTCCTCGCCGCCGCCGCCGCGCCGGCCCGCGCGGAGACCTGCGGGTCCCCCGACGACGACCTCGACCCGCGCTACGTCGCCCTCGTCGAGGGGGAGGCGCACCTCGACGCGGGGCGCCCCGCCGACGCCCTCGCCAGCCTCACGCGCGCGAGCAATCTTCCGGACGGACCCGCCCTGCGACGCCGCGATCTCCTGATCGGCCGGGCCCACCTCGAGGCCGGCGACCTCGACGCCGGCAAGGCGGCCCTGAACGACGTCCTCGCCTCCATCGCCGCCCCCGGTCACCGGCCCGAGGACTGCGACGCCGACCCCGGCGAGGTCCGGTGGTGGCTCGCCGAGGGGGCCGTCCGCCGCGGCGCCCCTCAGGCCGCGGTCCCCGTGTGGCAGCGCATCTGGACCCGCAACCCCACCTCCGAGCGAGCCGACGACGCCGCCGCCGCCCTGAAGCAGCACCTCCACCCCGTCCCCGACACGTCCTCCGCCGCGGGACGCGCGCTCGTCCGCGAACGGGCCGACACCCTCGCCGGCCTCCAGAAGCACGCCGACGCCCTCGCCCTGCTCGACTCCCTCCCCGACGACGGCACCGACGACCTCCGCCGCGCCATCGCCCGCGCCTCGTTCAAGTCCCGCGACTACGCCCGTGCCGTCACCGAGTTCGGCCGCCTCACCGACCCCTCGCCCCAGGACCGCTTCGACCGCGCCCTCGCCGCGTCGCGGACCGGCGACTACGACCGCGCCGCGGAGCTCTACCGCGCCCTCGTCGACGACCACGCGGGCCACCGCGGCAAGCCCCCGGCGGCCGTCGACAAGGCCTCGTTCAAGCTCGGCTACCTCGCCTTCGACGCCGGCGACCTGGAGCGCGGGATCACGCTCTTCGGCGAGCACCTCCAGCGCTACCCGAGCAGCAAGCACGCCGACGAGGCGCTCTGGTTCATGGGCTGGTCCTGCATCCGCCTGGAGCGGTGGGACGGCGCCGACGCGTTCTTCGGCCGGTTGGCCCGGGACCACGCCCGCTCCTCGCTGGCCGCCGGGGCCGCGTGGTGGCAGGCCCGCGCCGCCGGCCTCCAGGGCGACCTGTCCGCCGAACAGGCCGGCCTCGAGCGGCTCGTCGAGGACCACCCCGACAGCTCCTACGCGTGGTTCGCCTCCCGCGCGCTGGGGCTCACCTTCAAGCGGAAGCTGCCGACCCGGCTGACGAACGTGGTCTCCGTCGACAGCGCCGGCGTCGAGCGCGCCATCGCGCTGCTGGAGGCGGGCCTCGAGTCGTGGGCGCAGGCCGAGCTCCGGGCCGTGAAGAAGACCGTCAAGGGCCGGGACGCCTCGCTCGCCCTGGCGCGCCTCCTCGCCGACGCGGGCGCCTGGTCCGAGTCCCGCAAGCTCGCCCTCCCCTACTGCGGCAAGCCCTCGGCGGGCGCCGACCCCCTCGCCCTGGAGCTCTGCTGGCCCCGCCCCGGCGGCCGCGAGCTTGCCGAGGCCGCCGAGGCCGCCGGCCTCCCCCGCTACCTCCCCTTCGCCATCATGCGCGCCGAGTCCGGCTTCAACCCCACGGTCACGTCGTGGGCGGGGGCGCGGGGGATCATGCAGCTGATGCCCGAGCTCGCCGAGAAGCTGTGGGCCGAGCGCCACCCCGGCGAGCCCTGGGACGAGGACATGCTCTACGACGCGGCCGTCAACATGGAGCTCGGGGTGGCGGAGCTGGCCGCGCTCCAGGCCCGGTTCGCGGACTCCGGCGCCGACCCCGTCGTCCCCCTCGTCATCGCCGGCTACAACGGCGGCGCGTCCGCCGTCGAACGGTGGCTCGCGGCCCAGCCGAAGCCGCTGGAGGTCGACCGCTGGGCCGAGGACATCGGCTACGCGGAGACCCGCCGCTACGTCCGCCGGGTCCTCGGCACGCTCCAGGTCTACCGGTACGTCTACGGGGACTGAGCGGCGGGCCTGCCGTCCCACCCCTCGAGGGCCTCGACGGCGAGCCGGTAGCCCTCCTCGACGCAGCGGTCCATCGCGCTGAACTCGAGCAGCCCGACGTCGCTCAGGTCGGGGTGGATGACGAGGTTCGCCATCGGCTCGAACGCCATCGACATCCGGCGCCCGCCGACCATCGCCGCACCCATGAGGATGTCGACGATCGACGGGATGGCCGGGTCCGCATCCCCGCCCACGAGGCGCGCCTTCAGCGCCGACCACTTCGACGGGACGTGGTCCTGGTTGCGCTTCTCGATCCGCGGCCCCTCCTCGCTCCCCACGGTCAGCGCGATCACCGGCCCGGGGGCGAGGTCCCGCATCACGTCGATGGGGAGGTTGTTGAGCACGCTCCCGTCGACGTACAGCTCCCCGTCCTCGACCAGCGGCGGGGCCAGCCCGGGGATCGACAGCGACGCCCGCACCCACCGCCACAGCAGCCCCTCGCGGTGGACCGCCAGCTCCCCGCGGGAAAGGTTCGTCGACACGCAGAAGTAGGGGATCCGGAGCGTCTCGATGCGCCGCTGGCCGAACATCTCCCGCAGCACGCGCCGCCACCGCTTCCCCTTGATGACGGAGATGACGGGGACGGAGAAGTCGAGGAGGCTGTCGCCGACGAGGAGCTCGCGGGTGACCGCCGCCATCGTCTCGTCGTCCCACCCGAGCGCCACCTGCGCGGCGAAGATCGACCCGCCGCTGACGCCCCCGACGCGGTCGATCGGGATGCCCGCCTCCCGGATCGCCCGCACCGCCCCGATGTGGGCCATCGTCCGGGCCCCGCCGCCGCTGAACACCACCCCCACCGCGCGCCCCGCCAGGGTCCGCGCCAGCCGCCCGAGGTCCCGCTCGATCTCCAGGTCGACGTGGTGGTGGCCGAGCAGGGCCCGCCCCTTCAGCCAGCGCGCCACCTCGACCTCGTACCCGCCGCCCTCGCGCCGCAGGAGCACCAGCTCCCGCTCCGCCGCGCGGTCCGCCTCGACCCGGTGCCGCAGGTACTCGTCGACGTCGCACCCCGACGCGTCCGCCCCCGCCTCCGCGAGGAGCAGCACGCGGTCGGCCTGCCGGATGCACCGTCGCGACCACCGCGTCAGCGTCGGGTCCGCCTCCAGCACCACGAAGTCGTGCGCGATCTCCTGGTCGTGGAGCCACCCCGTCAGCCGCCCCTCGCCGTCCCCGAACGGGATCTGCGCCGCGTCCGCGCCAAGGGCGCCGTCCGTCGTGCCGGCGTCGAGGTGGCGGACCGTGCCGAACCTCTCCAGGGCCCCCGTCAGCTGCCGCGCGAACCGGCCCAGGGGGACCGCGCCGTGCAGCGGGACGACCGCCACCGTCGCCACCGCCGACCGCCCCGGCAGCTCCCCGCCCCCCGGCGACATCCGCCCCACCAGCGTCCGCGCCACGTGGTTCATCGCGTGGGGGTGCTTCGCGATCAGCCGGTCGAAGCCGTCGCGGCTCAGCTCCAGCAGCTCGCTGTCCCGCTGCGCCCGGACCGTCGCCGAGTGCGGGCTCCCCAGCAGCAGCGCCCGCTCCCCGCAGATCCCGCCCGTCCCGATCTCGCCGATGACGTGCCGCGCCCCGTCCGGCCCGTCCCGGTGGACCTGGAGGCGGCCGTGGACGACGAGGTAGAGGTGGTCCGAGGGGTCGCCCTCGCGGAAGAGCGTGTGGCCCCCCGGCAGGAGCACCCGCTTCGCCTCCTCCTGGAACCGCGTCCGCAGCTCCTCGTCGTCCCCGAACAGCTGGATGAGCCCCGGGTGCGACGCGATCGAACCGGGCAACGGGAGGCTGACGGGGCGCAGGATCTGGGTCGACTTCAGGCTCACTGCCGCGAAGGATCGCATCGGGCGTAGCCGACGTCACCTCGGGCCGCTATGGTCCGCCGCCATGCCGCGGCCCGCCTACCTGACCTCCACCGGGAGGTTCCATCCGTCCCGCGTCCTGCCCAACTCCTATTTCTACGAGGACCTCGGCCTCGACACCAACGAGGAGTGGATCCGGACCCGGACGGGCGTCGTGACGCGCCACTTCGTCGGACCCGAGGACACCACCGGCTCGATGGGCCTCGCCGCCGCCCGGCAGTGCCTCGACAAGGCCGGCCTCGACGGGAGCGACCTCGACGGCATCATCGTCGCGTCGGTCACCCCCGACCTGATCTTCCCCGCGACGGCGTGCCGCATCCAGCACGGCCTCGGCGCCGAGCGCGCCTGGGGCTGGGACAGCGCCGCCGCCTGCTCCGGCTACGTCTACGCCCTCGCCCAGGCGACCGCGATGGTCAGCGCCGGCATGGCCCGCCGCGTGATGGTCGTCGGCAGCGAGACCATGTCCGCGCTCCTCGACTTCGAGGACCGGACCACCTGCGTGCTCTTCGGGGACGGCGCCGGCGCCACGCTCGTCGAGTCCTGCGAGGAGCCCCGCGGCGGCCGGATCGTCGACGTCCTCATGCGGATCGACGGCGCCGGCGAGCCCTTCCTCCGCCAGCCCGCGGGGGGCTCCGCGATGCCCCCGTCGCACGACACCGTCGACCAGCGCCTCCACTACGTGAAGCAGGAGGGGCGGACCGTCTTCAAGCACGCCGTCACCCGGATCTGCGAGACCGTGACGGAGATCCTGGAGCGCAACGGGCTGACCGCGGACGACGTCGCCCTGTTCGTCCCCCACCAGGCCAACATCCGGATCGTGGACGCCTGCGGCAAGCGCCTCGGCATCCCCCCGGAGAAGGTCATGGCGACGATCGGCCGGTGGGCCAACACCACCGCCGCGACCATCCCCACGTCACTCGATCTGGCCCTCGAGGAGGGGCGCATCGGACCCGGCGACAAGGTCGTCATGGCCACCTTCGGCGCCGGCTTCACGTGGGGCTCGGCGCTGCTTCAGTACTGACCGCACGTCGCCCGCGATGTAGGCGACGCAGAGCCCGCAGAAGAGCGTGTAGATGCCGTAGTTGAGCGCGTAGTACGCGATCGTCGTCGTGTCCCACGTGTAGAAGGTCGCGTTGAGCAGCAGCAGCGCCCCCCCAGCCACGGCCGCGTACGTCGAAATCGAGCCCTCCTTCGGGCTCCCCCGCGGCGACGCCCCGAGGACGAAGAGCAGCGCCCACACCGAGGCGTAGTACCGGCTCGTCACGACCAGCAGGAACGGCAGGAAGAGCATCAGGACGATGGCGTCGAGGTCGTCGCGGCGGACGAGGGCGAGCAGCAGGAGCAGCCCCCCGATCGCCTGGTAGACCCGCTTGCGGCCGTGCGAGCGAGCGAGCTTCGTCTTCCGGTCCCCGGGGACGTCGCTCCAGAAGCCGTGCCGCGAGGGCTGGTGGATGACGAGCCGGCCGACCCCGACGCGCATGTTCGAGGTGACCGCGTGCAGCTCCGTGTGGCGGCCGATCTTGTCGACCCACTCCGGCCACGTCTGGAGCCCCTGCCCCGTCAGGTGGGAGGCCCCGAAGAGCGCCGCGCACGACAGCGTGAACGCGAGGAGGAAGCTCCACTGCGCCGGCGCGATGGCCTTCCGGCGGACCACCGCGATCGCCGCCTGGAGCGCCAGCCCGAAGATCAGGAACCCGGGGAACACCCGCGTCATGGCCGCCCACGACAGGACCACCCCCGACGTCTTGTGCCGCCCCCGGTGGTACAGCGCGACCGCCGACAGCGTCGTGCACATCCAGTCGTACTGGAGGAACCCGCCCGTGAAGCGCGCCTCGTTGAGCTGCGCGGAGCAGAGCCACAGCGCCATGATCGAGGCCACGCGGAGCCCGAACGCCCACCACAGCAACAGCAGCGTCATCACGTAGAGCGGGACGTCGCTGTTGGTGATGATCCCGAACCACGGGAACTTCGTGGGGACGACGCTGGAGACGGGGACGCCGACGATGGTCCAGGGCGGCGCCGGGTTGTAGCCGAGGTCCTTGAAGGTCTGGTGCCAGCCGGGGTTCTTGAACCCCATGTAGCCGCCGATGAAGCGGGAGTCCCGGCCGAGCTCGCGGAGGCGTTTCGAGCTGATGATCGAGCGGTCGAACTCGCCGACGATGACCTCCCGCTTCTTGACCCGGTAGTCCCGCTGGTCGCGCGCCTTGGTGATCAGGGAGAACCGCTTGTGGACGCGCTTGCCGCGGGCCTCGCGGGCGGCGATGAAGTCGTCGTCGGCGGCCAACGTCGCCGCGTACAGGTCGAAGTAGCTGAGCTCGCTGAAGTACTTCGACCCGACGTAGTAGTGGTAGACGTTCCACGCCCGGACCCGCTCCCCGGCGAAGGCTTCGTACTGGTACTTGCCGACCTGGAGCGAGACCGTCGCGATCGCCACGCCGAAGATCAGCGAGGTGAAGATCGGCAGCCGCCGCTTCAACCACCGCTCCGTCGCGAACGCGCCGATCCAGAGCGCCCCGCCCGCGCCCGCGAGCCAGGGGATCCAGTGCTTGAAGTGGGTCCTCAGGAGGGGGCGGGCCTTGCCGCGGGCGGCGAGGTCGATCTGCCACACGGCGAGGAGGACGACGACCGCGACGACGACGGCGACGGCGAGCAGCCGCCACGTCGGCCGGAGCCGCTCGTCCGCGCGCGCCATCAGCCCGAGCGACGTCAGCAGCCACGCCGCGCCGGCGCCCTCCCAGGGGAGCAGGCTGGCCAGGGCGTGGTTGGGGAGCACGTGCCAGAGGACCGCGAACGTCGCCGCCGCGACGGGCAGTCCCAGGGCGACGTGGATGGACCGGTCCTGCCTCACGGCCGGGACCCTACCCGCGGGCGGCCCTCCGCGGAAGCTGGCGCGCGTTGTCGATGAACACCGCCGCGGTGAAGACGATCCAGACGAGCGTCGAGGCGAAGAGCAGCACCGGCGGCTCCAGCGGCTCCCAGGTGGACTCGTTGAGCAGCGGGTTGAGCAGGTTGATCGCGAGCTGGACCTCGTCGATCCGCTCGAAGATCACCATCCCGATCGGGGGCAGCACGAGCATCGCCGTCGCCCACGCGATGGTCCACATCCAGACCCGCGACGCCGTCTCCGCCCGGAGCCCGATCCAGTGGCACACGCCGACGACGGCGGTCAGCGCGACGAAGTACCAGAACGTGACGCCGGCGAACTCGATCAGCGCCCCCATGCCCCACCGGGTGGGCTCGTGGGCGGCGAAGATCCCGACCCCCAGGAGGGCCGCCCCGAAGCCCGCCACGAACGCCGGCCCGGCCAGCATCCAGCTCGCCACGAGCTTGCCCCAGAGGATGCGGAGCGCCCCCATCTTCGTCGCGCAGAGCAGCTCCAGCGTCCGCGACCGGAGCTCCCCCGCGATCGACGCCGACGCCGTCATGAGGATGACCAGCGCCGACATCGCGAATCCGACGAAGCCGCAGAACAACGACAGCCCCTCGCTCATGCTCAGCGCGCCGATCGAGAAGAAGAACCCGCCGAAGAGGGCGACGACGACGTAGACGCGGAGGATGGTCGTCGACAGCCCGCCGTGCGCGCGGGTGACCGTCTCCCGCCACAGCACCGGGTTGCGCCACACCTGGCGGACGATCGCGAACCGCGGCTTGCGCGCCGGGATCGGCGCCCGCGGTGCCCGCCCGGACAGGTTCTTGCCGCCGAGGGGGACGTGCAGGGGGACGTCCCGCGCGTCGCCCCAGGCCGCCGCTTCGGCCGCGTCCGACTCGGGGTCCAGCGTCTCGTCCACCTTGGCCGCGCCCTCGGGCGGCTCCCAGTTCTTCATCAGCTCCTTCCAGCTCCGCTTGTGGCGCGCGCTGCGGCGGCGACCGAGCTGGATGTAGGCGGCGCGGACGACGAGGAGGAAGATCGCCGTGGCCAGCCACGTCCACCCCGTCCCCCACAGGAAGGAGAAGCTGCCGAGCCCGATCCGCGCCCACGTGAAGTCCGCGACGTACACCTCCAGGCCCTTCTGGATCATCACACCGGGGGTCATCGCGAGGAGGACGACCATGAGGACGGCGAGGCGGGTCTTCGTCTTGCGGAGCCCCTCGAAGTCGCCGGACAGGGTGCCGAACCCCTGGAGCGGGTCGTCGGCGCCGGACATGGCGGCGCGGAAGCCGAGGGCGCCCAGCCGAAGCACCAGGGCAGCCACGATGCCGTACGAGATCAGCGGACCGAGCGTGACGAGCAGCGATTCCGCGAAGATGAGGCTCCAGACGGGAGACGCCGACGCGAACCCCTGGGCGTTGGTGATGACGAGCCCGTGGGGGATCGACCCCATCGTGTAGGCGAAGAACATCCACATCCACGTCGCGATGGCGACGGAGAACGGGCCGTTCGCGTACAGGGCGAGGAACGCCGCCACGGCGCCGGTGCTGCCGATGAGGACGGTGCTCTGGATCCAGACGTTCGCGAGCTGCCACTGCTCGACGCCGCCGAGGCTCTGGACGATGGCGAGGACGGGCATCCCCGCGAGCACCAGCAGCTCCAGCCCGAGGAGGCGGCTGAGCCACTTGCCGACGAGGATCCGGCCGGGCGTCAAGCGGGTCATCGTCAGCAGCTCCAGCGTCCGCCCCTCGCGCTCCTCGATGACGGTCTGGGCCACGAGGATGGGGGTCAGCGCGGCGAGCACCGCCCACTGCACCCAGACGTAGATCTGGAAGATGACCTGCCCCTTGTTGGCGAGGGACTGGCGGTCGATCCCGACGAGGTCCTGGACCTCCTCGCTCCAGTAGACGGCGACGAGGGCGACCAGCGCGGCGGCGAACGTCGCGCGGAGGGCGTACGTCTGGGGACGGCGGGAGGAGCGCTGCAGCTCCCGCTCGAGGATGGCGAAGACGCCGGGCTTGCCGCGCCGCTCGGCCCGCTCAGTCGGTGGGTCGGACACGGAGCCTCCGGGCGCTGAGGAGGAAGACGACGAGGGCGAGGCCGAACCAGAGCCCAGCGGACAGCCAGATCGACCAGCCGAGGGTCGGGTCGCGGAAGAAGCCGTCCCGCAGGCCGGGGTTGAGGAAGCCGATGAGGTCCTCGATGTGCGCGTTGCGGCGGACGGTCACGGCCAGCACCACGATGGGGACGAGGAGCAGCCCTGCGGCCCACCCCAGCGACGCCGCCCAGGCCTTGCCCGGGGTCCGGGCCCGGAGCGCGATCGCCTGGCAGGTCGCGCCGAGGAATGCGAGCGCCGAAAGCCCCCACACGCAGTCCGCCGCCCACCGGACGAGGAGCACGGTCGGCTCGGTCACCGGCCCCTCGTACCAGTCGTAGCGCCACTCGTCGGCGAGCTCGACCATCGCGGGGAGGTGCAGCGCCCCGGACAGCGCCGCCAGCGGGAAGACCAGCGCGCCCACCGCGAGCAGCTTGCCCGCGAGGACGGCGCGCGGGCTCATCGCGGAGACCCGGAGCAGCTCCAGCGTGCGCCGCCGCTTCTCCGCCGTCAGCGAGGAGGTGGCCAGGAAGACGGTCGCCGCGGCGGCCGCGAAGAAGCCCGCGAACGACCACCCCATCAGCTCGTCCGACCACCAGATCACCTCGCGCGGGGAGGTCCCCAGGAAGGGAAGGACGACGACGAGGGCGAGCACGATGTAGGCGCGGCCGGCCCAGCGCGCGACGAGGCCGTGGGCGGACGTCCGGACCTCGCGCCACAGCACCGGGTTGCCGACGACCTCGCGGAGGCGGCGCCGGCGCGAGGCGAGCCGCTCCCCGGCCCGGCGGCGGGCGGCGGCGCGGAACCCGGCGCGGCACACCAGCAGCCACGTCAGCGTCCCGCACAGCAGGACGCCGGCCCACCAGCCCCACACCGCGAGGAAGTAGAGCGGCCGCAGCGTGCTCCGCATCGTCACGAACCCGGTGAAGAGCAGCGGCGGGATCGCCATGACGAGGAGGCCGAAGAGCAGCCCCGTCTTGCGCTTCACGCCCTCGACCGCCCAGACGCCGATGCTGAGGTCCTCGTCGTCGGGGTCGCCGCTGGTCGCCATCGCGGCCCACTGGCGCCCGGCGAGGACGACGGCGGCGGCGGCGAGGACGGCGTGGCTGGCGAGGGGGCCGGCGATCCAGAGGCCGTGGCCGTCGTCCATCGCGAGGAACGGGGTGACCCCGGCGGCCCACGGGTCGTGGCCCCAGTCCAGCAGGCTCGACGGCACCACCCAGGCGCCGAACGCCCACATCCAGGTGAGGACGGCGGGGCCGATGGGGCCGTCGGCGTACAGCGCCAGGCAGGCGGCGACGGCGGACAGCGCGAGGACGGCGGCGGTCGCCTGGAGGACGCCGTTGAGGACCGTGACGGGCTCGACGCCGCCGAGGCTGATGCAGAGCGCGAGGATGGGGAGCCCGACGAGGACGAGCCCCTCCAGCACGAGCACGCGGCTGAGGATCTTCCCCCACAGGATGCGCCGCGGGCTGAGCTTCGTGACGGACAGCAGCTCCAGGGTGCGCGCCGCCTTCTCCTCGACGATGGCCTGGGCGACGACGATGGGGGCGACCGCGGCGAGGAGGAGGAACTGGATCCACATCCAGCCCTCGGAGATGTTGCTCCCCGCCCGCGCCAGCGTCGACGCGTCCCAGTCGCCGCGGGCGACGTTGTTCTCCCAGTAGACGACGACGAAGCCGAAGAGGACGAGGACGAAGAGGCCGCGCTGCGCGAACGTCTGGGGGCGGCGCGACGCGCGCACCAGCTCCCGCTCGACGACGACGGCGGCCGTGGCCATTACTGCACGAGGCCTCGCGTCAGCTTCATGAACGCCTGCTCCAGCGACATCCGGTCCTCCGAGAGGTGGCGGATGCCGATCCCGGCGCCCGCGAGGATCGACGACAGCTGCGCGATGTCGCCGTCGCCGTCCACCAGCTCGACCCGGATGAGGCCGGGGTCCTCGTAGTCGAGCCCGGCGTCGCCGACCGCGGCGTGGTCGTTGAGGACCTCCAACGCCTTCGGGGTGTCCGTCGCCCGGAGCGCGATCCGGCCGGCGCCGCTGACCTGGTCGAGGATCTCCTCCGTCGACCCCTGGGCCACCAGCCGCCCCTGCTCGACGATGCCGATGCGGTTGCAGATCTCCTCGAGCTCCTTGAGGATGTGCGAGCTCAGCAGGATCGTCTTCCCCATCCGCTGGAGTTCCCGAAGGATCTCGCGCAGTTCCACGCGCGCCCGGGGGTCCAGCCCGGCCGCCGGCTCGTCCAGCACGAGGACCTTCGGGTCGTGGACCAGCGCCCGCGCCAGCCCCAGCCGCTGCTGCATGCCCTTGGACAGGCTGTCGACCAGCGCGTCCTCCTTGAAGGTCAGGTCCGTCAGCTCCAGGAGGCCGCCGACGAGGCCGGTGCGGGCGGACCGCGGGATGCCGTACGCGGCGGCGAAGAAGTGGAGGTACTCGGTGACGGTCATGTCCGGGTAGACGCCGAACGCGTCGGGCATGTAGCCGACGAGGCCGCGGATGGCGTCCTTGTCGTCCCACACCGACATCCCCGCGACGATCGCGTCGCCGCCGCTGGGCTCCAGCAGCGTCGTGAGGATCCGGATGGTGGTCGTCTTGCCGGCGCCGTTGGGGCCGATGAAGCCGAAGATGTCGCCGGCGTTGACCTTGAGGTCGATGCCTCGCAGGGCCACGAAGTCGCCGTAGCTCTTGGTCAGGCCTCGGGTTTCGATCATGAGACTCACGGCGATTCCTCCAGGGGCGGCAGGGGGACGCGGACGAAGGTCTGGGACGTGTCGACGCCGGTCAGCCCCTCGAAGCGGGGGACGCCGGCGGCGTCGCGGGCGTACCCGACGAGGACGGGGCGGCCGGGGGTGCCGACGTGCAGGTGGCCGACGTCGCTGTCGACGGCGTCGTAGGCCCACGCGAAGAGCTTGCGGCGGACGTCGTCGGAGAAGTCCCCCGCGAGCGGTCCGTCGGGGTCGGTCTCGGCGGTGCGGGTGCTCCCGGTGGGGAGGTCGCCGACGGAGTAGAACGTCGACCCGTCCACGATCCAGGCGTCGACGAGGTCCATCCCGAGCTCGTTCCGGACGGTCGCCTCGCCGTCGGCGCCGACGTACCAACGGACCTCGCCGTCCTCGCGGTCGATCCACTGCGTCCGGGTGCTCGACGCCGACCACTGCGCGGCCTCCCACGCCAGCAGCGCGTGGCCCGGCTCGCTGATCAGGCGGAGCCCGCTCCCCACGATGGCGGGAGTGTCCTCGTAGTAGTCGTACTGGTAGGAGTAGGGGTCGTACGTGCTCGAGCCGTAGTCCGAGCGGCGGGCGGGGACCGTCCAGCCCTGCCCGCGGGGGACGTCGACGACGAGGTCGGTCCGCTTGCTCGCCCAGATCGAGCACCACGCGGTCCCCCGGACGACGCCCGCGTCGGGCATGACGTCGTACAGGGCGAGGCAGTTGGACTCGCTGTCCCCCGCCTTCTGCGCCGAGATCACCGTCCCCGCGGCCACGCTGAAGCCGACCGCGAGGACGGGGAACGTGACCCACGTCAGCATGGGCCGCCGGAGCCGCCGCAGCAGGGCGTAGTCGAGGGGTCCGATGCAGAGCAGGTACAGCGCCCCGAAGACGAGGATGAAGTAGAGCGACAGGGGCGCCGCCGCGGCGAAGTCGCCGATGTTGTTGGAGACGCCGTCCCACCACGCGCCCTGGCTCGCGGGGAGGCCGAGGTTGGCCCGGTGCAGGTTCGTCGCGCCGTCGGGGCCGCCGGGGTAGCCGTAGCCGAGGTTCATGGCCGTGGCGGCGGGGCCGTGGGTGGGGCATGCGGGGTCGCCGATGGTGAACGGCTTGCCCGCGACGGGATCGCGCCAGCCGCCCGTGTCGATCGTGCCGTCCCAGGTGTCGGACAGCTGGTAGTCCCGCGACGGCGGCGCCCAGAGGCCGAGGAGCGCGCGCCAGAACCGCTCGCGGTCGAAGCCGCCGGTGAGCTCGCCCGCGGCGGGGTCGAACGTCAGGAGCACGACGCGGCCGGTGCCGGGGGTGGCGACGGCGGCGAGGACGCGCCCCTCGGGCTCCTCCCAGACGACGTCGAGGCCCGGCGAGGGGCCGATCTCGACGACGGGGAGACCCCTGGCGTCGGCCTCCTCGCCGCCTTCGACGCCGGTGGCGGGGCGGGGGCCCCCGGCGAGCGCCCAGACCTCGCTCCAGGCGGACTCCGAGGAGACCACCGAGCGGCTCGTCAGGGGCGTCAGATCGGCCAACGGCGACGCGGTCCAGTTCGCGTGGTTGTCCCCCAGCGCGACGACGGCGGTCCCCCCGCCGGCGATCCACCCGCGGAAGGCGGCCTGCTGCTCCGGCGACAGGCCGGCGGGGTCGGGGCGCCGCCAGACGACGAGGTCGACCGGCGACCAGGCGAACCACTGGTCGGGGAGGTCGGTCGGGAGGACGTTCTCGACCTTGACCTCGCGGAACCCGTCGGGGGACGTGTCGGCGTGGCCGGGGACGGGGAGCGGCGTGATCTCGCGGAGCAGCGGCCAGCCCAGCGGCTCCTCCCCGACGACGACCACGTGCAGCGTGTTGGGGTCCATCCGGCCGCGGACGGCGAGCTTCTCGGCGGCCAGCGGCCGGCCGCGGCGGTCGTTGACGAGGACCGTGATCTCCGAGCCCCAGTCGGGCACGGGGACGGTGACGACGGCGCGGCGCTTGCTGTTCTTGGCGATCGACAGCTCCCGGCGCGCGCCGCGGATGCCGTCGGTGCCGTCGAAGTCGGCGAGGATGAGGACGTCGGTGGCGTCCGTCGTGGCGAAGTCGACGTGGACGGAGACCCAGTCGCCGGGGCGGGCGAACTGGAGGAGCGGCGAGCTGACGGTGACCTTCGGGGGCGCCGCCGAGGCGACGGCGGGCACCAGCATCACCAGCGCGAGGAGCGTCAGGAGGCTACGGCGCATCGTCCTCTCCGTGTCGGTCCCGAGCACGACGGCGCGCGGCCAGGAGGCCTCCGACGTACGCGTTCTGCTCCTCCTGCTCGGGCGATTCGATCTCTTCGACCGGCAGCTCGGGGGGGAGGTTCCCCTGATCGTCGGTCAGGGACGGGGGGACGACGGGCTGCCGCTTCACCTTGCGGCGAACGGGCTTGCGGGGCTTGTCCTTCGGGGGCGGCGGGGCCGGCGCGTAGACGGAGGTCGCCACCGCGGGGGCGGGCGTCCGCGACAGGAACGACCAGTCGAGCCGCCGGATCGCGACGTCGAGCAGAAGCAGCAGCCCGGCGAGGGTCAGCAGCGGCGGCCACAGCGGGTGGGGGACGAGGCGCGGGACGGCGGGCGGGGTGAACACCGCCGCCGGCGCCTGGTCGGCGATGACGACGCCGCGGCCGATGCGGGAGACCTCCGCGAGCAGCGCCTGGCCCCCGGACGCGGGCCGGTACTCGGGCGAGTAGGGCTGGGCCGCCTCCGCCGTCGCCTGCGCGACCGGGTTGCCGTCCGCGTCCTTGAGGAACACCCCGACGAGGTGGGCGCCGTCCTGCGTCGCCTCGATGCTCGCCTTGTAGCGGCCCGGCGCGACCTGCTGCAGGGGGCGCGTCTCGACGGTCAGGTCGGGGCCGATGAAGCGCGCTTCGCCCTCGAGGAAGTTCCGGAAGTCCCCCTCGGCGTCGTACGCGTCGACGGTCACGCTGAGCACGCCCCGGTCCAGGTCCGCGGACGCCTGCACGTCCGCCGACCCCTCCGACGCGGCGAGCCAGCGGACCAGCTGCGTGAACGTCCGCGAGTACGCCTCGGTCCCCAGCCAGTCCCGCGCCCACCGCGCCTTGCAGTCCGACGTCCACGCCGCGGTGCGCCCCAGGCCGTGGCGCCAGGTCGCGAGCAGCGGGGTGTTCTCGTCCTGCTTGGCCCACATCGACACCGTCGCGCGCGGCTTCACCTCGGTCGCGACGTACCCGCCGAGCGCCGGCAGCGGCACCCCGTCCAGCCCCCGCGTCACCGGCGAGGGCGCCCCCAGCGTCGGTCGGAACGGCTCCTCGATCAGGAATGAGCGGGTCGCGAGCATGGCCTCCCTCGTGAAGATGCGGGGGATGTGCTCCGGTCTGGTAACGAGGTAGTAGCGGCCCTTCCCCCACTTGGCCCACTGCTCCATCGAGTAGCGGTCCGCGTCGTCCCCGATGGCGATGGACGTCAGCGTGATGTCGCGCCGCTGGCCGCCCCGGATGAGGGCCTCGAAGTCGCCCCCCATCGTGACGCCGTCGGACATGAGGATGATGTGCTTCTGGGCCGACGTCTCGCGGTTGAGCGCCCCGTAGGACTCCTTCAGGGCGGGGTAGATGTGGGTGCCGCCGCCGGACTGGAGCTTGCTGATCGTGTCGACGATCTTCTTCCGCTGCGTCAGCGACGTCATGGGGACGGCCCACGAGGCGGCGCCGTCGAAGGAGATGACCCCGAGGCGGTCCCGGTCGGCCATCAGCTCGGTCGTCTGGATGGCCGCCTCCTTGGCCATCCCGAGCTTCTCCGCGGGGCCGACGCCGCCCATGGAGCCGGACTTGTCGATCGCCATCGCCATCGACAGCGACGGGAAGTACTTCTTGTCCTGGATGTCCATCCGGACGGGGAGGATCTCCTCCACCGGCGTCTTGTAGTAGCCGCCCACGCCGAAGGACTCGTCGCCGCCGAACATGGCGAAGCCGCGCCCGAGGTCGCGGACGTAGCGGCGGAGGACCTCCATCTGGCGCTCGGTGAGCGCGTACGCGGGGACGTCCGACAGGATCACCGCGGAGTAGGGCTGGAGCGCGGCGAGCGACGCGGACATCTCGCCCGGGGCGATGACGTCGACCGCCATCCCCTCCTCCAGCAGCGCGCGGGTGAGGTGCTGGGACTGGTTCGGCTTCCCCTCGACGTAGAGGATGCGGGGGCGTCCCTCGACCGCGACGGTGGTGACGGCGACGTTGTTCTGGGGGACGGCGTCGGTGCCGCCGTCGACCTCCAGGGTCGCGCGGTAGCGGAGGAAGCCGGGCTCGTCGGCCTCCTGGCGGAGGACGAACAGGTCGGCGCGGCCGCCGCGGAGCTCGACGGGGAGGGAGCCGAGGAGGTGCTCGTTCCGGTAGAGGTGCAGCGTGCCGGTGGTCTGCTGGCGGGCGCGGGCGACGACGCGGAGCTCGAACGCGGCCCCCTCGGCGACCTGGTCCGGCGCGGTGATCGCCTCCAGGAGCACCTCGTCGGCCTCGGACCGGTCGTAGGCAACCGTCCACAGCTCGACGTCCTCGGCGGCCGACGCGGCCTGCGCGATCGCATCCCCGCGGGTCTCCTCGCCGTCCGACAGGACCACGATGCGGCGGGTGTAGTCGGACGGCATCACCGCCTCGGCGAGCCGGATGCCCGCGGCGAGGTCGGTCTGGTGGGGCGAGACGCGGGACTCGACGGCCCCGAGGCGGACCTCGTCGGCCGGCTCCAGCTCGACCATCGCGCCGTCGCCGACGACCACCACCGCGGCCCGGTCCCCGTCCCCCATCGCCCGCGTCGCCTCCTGGACGAAGCCCAGCGCGTCGGCCCGGGACTGCTCCGGCAGGGACGCCGACCGGTCGAGGACGAACACGACCCCCAGCCGCTTGGCGGGCATCTTCAGCGTCAGCCCGGCGGCCCCGAGGGCGATGACGACGACGAGCAGGGTCCGCACGAGCGCGGCCCACTTCGCGGTCCGGCCCTTGAACGCCGTCCGCCCGGCGATCCACCACATCGGGATCAGCACCAGCAGCAGCAACAGCCACTGCGGCGCGTCGAGGGTGATGCGCTCCAGCCAGCTACTCATCGCGGTACTTCCGCTGGTAGAGGAGCCACTCGCCGACGAGCAGCAGGCAGAGCAGCAACAGGGCGGGGCGGACGAGCGGGAGGCGGCCGGGGGCGGACGCGAGCAGCACCTCGGCGTCGGGGTCGACGGGCGCGACGTGCTCCATCACGCCGAGGTCCGACTCGGACTCGCTGACGAGGTTGACGGCGATCCGCTCGCTCCTCCCGGCGGGGCCGCGCAGCTTGTAGACGCCGACCTGGTCGAGGCCGCCGAAGCGGACGACGCCGTCGCGGACGGGGACCCGCAGCTCGGTCTCGTCGGGCCGGATGAGGACGACCTCGTCGCCGTCGCTCCCCCACCCCTCGCGCACCAGCGGCGAGCCGGCGGCCAGCGTCCGGGTCGTCCCCCGCGCCTCCTCGCCGGTCAGCCAGCCGACCGAGTTGAGGAGGAAGAGCGGGTAGGCGACGAGCAGCGGCAGGTCGCTGTCCATGGGGCGGAAGTGGAGGACGACGCCGCGGACGCCGCTGTGCATCCCGGTGCTCAGGAGCGCGCCCTGGTCGGACTCCAGCAGCGGGTCCCACTTCCGGTCGACGGGGGGGCGCGCGCGGGTGACGTGGACGCCGCCGGGCTGGACGAAGCGGAGGGTCGGGTGGGACTTCCGCCACTGGGTGATCTGCGGCCACGTCACCTCCTCGGGGGCGGCGTCGGCGCCGATGGCGGTCGGTCCCAGGGCGAGGAACGGGGCGTCGAGCTCGGCGGGGACGGCGGCGTCCTCGAAGACGTAGACGTCGGGGCCGTCGGAGCCCTCCGCAGGGGCCGCGTACGCGTCCGTGGCGAGCACGTCGAAGCGCGGGTCGGCGGCCAGCGCGCGCGCCGTCAGGACCGTGCAGCCGACGCAGGCGACGGTCCGGCGGGTGGGGGGATCGAGCCACGCGACCGCGTCGTCGTCGGCGCTGAGAGCGTCGCCCGTCTCGACGTGGACGCGGATGAGGCCGCCGGTCTTGCCCAGCCCCCGGTAGACGCGCGCGACGGGCCGGTCCGCGGGGACCTCGACGACCTCGGTCGTCAGCAGCTCGCCGTCCAGCGTCACCTCGACGCCGACCTTCGACGTCTCGCCGCCGAAGCGGCGCAGCGTCACGAACAGCTCCGACTCGAGGTCGACGGTGGGCGAGCGGCGCAGGTCCAGCGCGGTGATGGCGACGTTCGGCGCGGGCCGGCCGACGTGCTCGACGCGGATGCCGGGGTGCCGGCCCAGGGCCGCGTCCATCGTCCGGTCGCTGCCGTCGGTGACCACCACGACCGTCCGCTCGGGCCGGTTCCGGGTCAGCGCCACGGCGAGGTCGACCGCGCCGCCCACCGACGCCTCGGCGTCCGTCGTCTCCATCCCGCGGACCGCGCTCCGGAGCCGCTCCTTGTCGCGCGTGAACGAGACGACGACGCGCGGGTCGGGCCCGGCGAGGACGACCATCCCCTCGTCGGTCGGCCCGAGCGACTCGATCCCCTCGACGACGACGTCCTGCGCGACGGCGAAGCGGGACGGGGACGGCTTCGTGGCCCCCATCGACGCGCTGCCGTCCACGATCCAGACGACCGACTGGCCCAGCCGCTTGCTCCCCGGGATCGACGGCCCCGCCAGCGCGAGCGTCAGCAGGAGCAGCGCCAGGAGCTGGAGCCAGAGGAGGTCGTGGCGCCGGAACTTGTCCCACGGCCGCGCCCGCCGCTGGTTCTCGACGACGGCGGACCAGAGCATCAGCGACGCCACCCGGATGCGCTTGCGGCGCACCTTGAGGACGTACATCGCGACCAGCGGGGCGGCCGCGGCGAGCATCCAGAAGGCGAGCGGGTTGGCGAACTGCACGGGCGCGCTACCTCACCGTCCGGCCGTCGGCCTGGCGGAGCCACGTGACGAGGTCGTCCTCGACGTCGCGGCTGGCGTCGAGCTGGAAGTAGTTGAGGCCGCGTCGCTTGATCAGCTCGTCGACGCGGGCGAACCAGTCCCCCACCGCGGCGCGGTACCGCTCGCGGGCGGGCTTGTCGACGGTGATGTTCAGCTCCTCACCCGTCTCGGCGTCGACGAGGGTGAGGTCGCCCTGGAGGGCGTTGGCAGACAGCTCGCGGGGGTCGACGACGTGGAGGACGTGGACCTCACCGCCGCCGTGGGCGAGGCGGGCCAGGGGGCCCGCCAGGCCGGCGGGGTTCCACAGGTCCGTGATGAGGACGGTGATGGCCCCCGCGCGCGCCGGCGGCAGCGCCCGCGCGGCCCGCTCGATGTCCGTGAGCCCGCCCGCCGACGCCTTGCCCAGGAACTTGAAGATCCGGTGGATCCCCGAGCGTCCCCTCAGGGGCCGGCCCTCGGCCTGGAGCCCCTCGTCCAACGTGAAGAGCTGGACCCGGTCGAGCCCGCACAGCGACGCGTAGGCGGCGGCCGCGGCGGCCTTGCCGGCGGCGTCGAACTTGGCCCCCGTCATCGACGCGGACCGGTCCACGAGCACGCGCAGGGTCCGGTCCTCGCGCGCCTCGAAGAGCTTCACGAACAACCGGTCCAGCCGCCCGATGAGGTGCCAGTCGAGGTGCCGGATGTCGTCGCCGGGGACGTACTCCCGGTGGTCGGCGAACTCGAGGGACTGGCCGCGCCGGATGGACCGGTGCGGGCCCTGCCGCTGGCCTCCGACGCGACGCCGGGAGGTCAGCGCGAGCTTCTCCAGCCGCGCCAGGAAGGCGGAGTCGAGCATGGGTCGGGTGACCGCCGCTCTAGCCCGCCTCCGCCGCGACGGCGGAGGTCGTCTCGGGGACCTCGTCGAGGATGCGACCGAGCAGGTCGTCGGCCTCGAGCCCTTCGCCTTCCGCCTCGAAGTTCCGGATCAGCCGGTGCCGCAGCGCCGGGAGGATGGAGTCGCGGACGTCGCGGAACGACGCCTGGCCGCGCCCGTCGAGGAGCGCCCGGACGCGCGCGCCGAGGATGACGGACTGCGCGCCGCGGGGGCTGGAGCCGTAGCGGATCCAGCGCTTCGCCGTCTCCGACGCGCCCTCCCCCTCGGGGTGCGTCGCGAGCACCAGCCGCAGGGCGTACCGCTTGACCGCGTCGGCCACGACGACCTGCCGGACCGTCCGCTGCATCGCCTTGAGCTCGTCCCGCCCCATCACGCGCTGGACCTCGGGGGTCTCGGTCCCCGTCGTCCGGTCGATGATCGTCGACAGCTCCTCGAGCCGCGGGAAGGGGACGAGGATCTTCGCGAAGAAGCGGTCCAGCTGAGCCTCGGGGAGCGGGTACGTCCCCTCCATCTCGAGCGGGTTCTGCGTCGCCAGGACGAAGAACGGGTCGGGCAGCTCGTGCCGCACGCCGCCGGTGGTCACCGACCGCTCCGCCATCGCCTCCAGCAACGCCGACTGCGTCTTCGGGGTGGCCCGGTTGATCTCGTCCGCGAGGAGCACCGACGTGAACACGGGCCCCTTGCTGAACGTCATCTGCCGCCGCCCGTCGTGCTCCAGGAGCATGTGGGTGCCGATGATGTCGGCGGGCATGAGGTCGGGCGTGAACTGGACGCGGTTGAACTGGAGCTCCAGCGCGTCCGCCAGCGACCGGACGAGCAGCGTCTTGCCCAGCCCGGGGACGCCCTCGAGGAGCACGTGACCGCCGGCCGCGAGCGCGCACAGGACGCCGTCGACGACCTCGGTCTGGCCGACGATGACCCGGCCGATGGACGTCCGGAGCCGCGCGAACCCGTCGCGGAACTGCTGGGCGGCCTCGTCGCGCAGGGGCGGGATGGCCTGGGGGACTTCGCTGCTGCTCATGGCTCCTCCTGGGGGTCGGTCTCGATCGCGTCGAAGTAGGTCTTCACCTGGTCGCGGTAGGCGCGGGGGATGGCCTCCCCCTCGATGGCTTCCTCGGCGGCCTCGCGGTAGCCGGCCGGCGCCTGGATCAGCGCGCCGCCGGACTCCTCGTCGCTGCCGCTCAGGCGGAAGTGCTCGACGTCGACGGGCCCCTCGCCGAGGGGGACGTCGACGGTGGACGCGACGGCGTTGACGCCCTCGAGCCGCTCGGGCGCGTGGGGCTGGTCGAAGGGGACGACCCAGTCGCTGTGCTCGCCGTCCACCTGCCGGTTCATGTCGCGGTGCTGGGCGCCGGTGTTGTCGAACGTCCCCTCGTCCTCGTTCGTCGTGCCGCGGCCCGCGCCCCACGAGGCGTTGCCGTCCGCGGAGCCCGACTCGCCGGTGGCGCCGTCCATCCCCCCGAGCCGCCCCGCCGCGCCGCCGAGCGCCTGCTCGAGCTGCTGGTTGAGCTGGTTCTGGGACTCCTGCTGGGCGAGCCCGTCGCCACCGAGCCCCTGCTCCTCGAGCTGCTGGAGGTACTCGGAGAGGCCGCCGCCGGACTGGCCGCCCCCCTGCTGACCGGACTGGCCGCCCTGCTGCTGCCCCTGGCCGCCGGCCTGCTGCCCGCCCCCCTGCTGCTGCCCCTGCTGGCCGCCCTGCTGCCCCTGCTGCTGCTGCTGGCCGCCCTGGCTCCCCTGCTGCTGACCGCCCTGCTGCCCCTGCTGCTGGCCGCCCTGCTGCTGGTTGCCCTGGCCGCCGGCCTGCTGCCCGCCGTTGGCGCCCTGCTGCTGCTGCTGGCCCTGGCCGCCGCCGTTCTGCTGCCGCAGCCGCGCGGCCTCGTTCTGGAGCGCCCCGCCGAGCCCCGGCATCGGGGACTTCATCGCGTCACGCGCCGCCTTCTCCATCTCCTGGGCGGCCCGCTCGCGCTCCTCGGGGGACTTCTGCTCCATGCGCTCGCGCATCCGCTCGACGGCCTCCTGGGCCTCCTGCAGATCCGCGTCGCTGAGGGCGTCCTGGAGGTCGTCGGCGAGCTCGGGGTCGGCGCCCTCGAGCGCGTCCGCCATGTCCTCGAGGGCCTGGGACGCCCCCGAGGCGTTCCCCTGGGCGTGGGCGTCGAGCTTGTCGGCCAGCTCCTGGGCTCTCTCCGCCGCCTCGTCCTTCGACAGCGAGCCGTCGCGCATGGAGTCGAGCAGATCGGCGAACTCCGCCTCGAGGTCCTCGGGCAGGGCCGTGTCGAGCTCCTGCTCCAGCTCCTGCTTGCGGTCCTCGAGCCGGTCCGCCTCGGCGTCGAGCTCGCCCGCCGGGCCGGCCGGCTCCTGCGGCTCGGGGACGCGGGGGAGGAACGTCATCGCCGCGATGGCGAGGATCGCGAGGGGGAGGAAGCGGAGGTGGCGGGGGGGCCGGACGGGGAGGCGGGAGCGGATCTCCGCGGCCGAGCCGTCCAGCGCCGCGTCGGCGTCGGCGAGGACCTGGCGGACGAGCGGTCCGGACGCACCGGGGCCCTCGGCGCCGTCGCCCTGGAGCTCCATCGCCGTGACGGCGACCTCGTCGCTGCCGAGCACCTTGTCGATGAGCAGCGCGAGGTCCTCGGACGTGGCCTTGAACGTGACGCGTCCGACGATCGTGCCGACCGCGGCGGCGACGGCCAGGGGCGCGAGGAGCCAGGCGAAGTGCGGCAGGGGGAGCCACCGGAGCAGCCACCCGCCGAGCCACAGGGCCGACAGGAGCGCGCCGATCCAGGCGGCGAGGGCGCCGACGCGCGCGGCGCGTCGCCACGCCAACCGGGCGGCGGCCTCGGACACCGCGGCGCCGAGGGGGTCGAGGGGCTGTGGGCGCATGGTCACTCCGACAGCGATGTGGGGCGCAGGTTCCCCGGGTCGTCGTCGCTACGGCACAGGCCCGGGATCATTGCGGCTCAAGATACCCGTGAGGACTCCGATCTGTTCCGACATGGCGAGTTGGACTCAGTATGACTATTATGAGAATTCCTCGCGGTCGGCGAGGGAGGGGTCCATGTCGTACGCGCTCATCATCGAAGACGATCCCGACGCCGCCGACGTCGCGCGCGGGATGCTGCACTCCATGGGCTACGAGGCCGACATCGCGGCGGACGGGCACGGCGCCCTGTACGCGCTGTCGGAGCGGCCGCCGGACCTCATCCTGCTCGACATCTGCCTCCCCCAGATGGACGGCGTCACGCTGATGAAGGTCGCGCGGAAGGTCCGGGAGACGCAGAAGACGCCCGTGGTCGCCTGCAGCGCCGTCTACCCGCCCGACTCGGCGGTGGCGAAGGTCCTCCGCGACCTCGGCGTGCAGAGCTACCTGAGCAAGCCGTTCAACCTCGCCGCGCTCCGGAGCGCCGTGAAGATGGCCCATCCAACCGGCCCTGCCGGCCGCGCGGCCGCGAACAAGGCGACGAAGCCGGCGGCCCACCGCCCCCTGACCCGCGCCGAGGGCGTCCCGGCAGTCACCAGCGGCGACGTCGCCGCCTCGGCGTCCGCCGCGGACGAAACCGCGACCCTGGTGCTCCGGCTGGAGGACGTCGTCGCCCGCGTCCGCGTGGGCGTGCGCGAGGTCCCGATGCTGGTCGAGCGGGCCTCCGAAGCGAGCCTCGCGCTCCGCTGCGCCGAGGACGTGCTCACGAAGGGCGACGAGGTCCGCGCGAGCGTCAAGATCCGCCGCGCCGTCAACGACGCGATGAAGGAGTTCGACATCCGCATCATGGGCACGATCGAGGACAAGCAGGCGTCCCCGAGAGGGCACCGCTACACGATCAAGCCGCGCCTCGTGAACCCGACCTACGGACTGAAGCTGATCGCCGAGGACCTCGCCCGGCAGTAGGGCCGGCTAGGGCCGGCTACTCGGCGGGCTTCCACTTCTTGATGTGAGCCACCACCGCGTCGATCTGCGCGTCCGACAGGACCGAGCCCCACGCCGCCATCAGGGGCGACTTGCCGACCGCGGTGCCGCCCTCCTTGACAACCTTCTTGAGGTAGGCGTCATCCTTCCCCACCCAGAACTCCTTCGTGCTGAAGTCCGCGGGCTTCGGGTCGAGGGCCGATCCGGCGACCCCGTCGCCCTTGCCGGTGTCCCCGTGGCAGGTGACGCAGTAGGTCTTGTAGGCCGTCGCGCCCTCGTCGGCGCTCGCGAGGGTCGGGATCGAAAGAACGGAGAAAGCAACAGTCGCGGCAAAAAGTGCTATCAAACGGAACACAGGACCTCCTTGACTCGGCATGAAGCCGAGGTCGCCGTAGGGTACACAAGATGAGCGAGCCCTCCCTGGCCATGATCATCGAGGACGACCCGGATGCCGCCGAGGTGGCCTCCAGGATGCTCCAGATGCTCGGGTTCAGGACGAAGATCTGCGGCGACGCGCACCAGGCGCTGTACACGCTCGCCGAAGCCCAGCCCGACCTCATGCTCCTGGACATCTGCCTCCCCGAGATGGACGGGGTGAACCTGCTCAAGGTCGCCCGTCGCGTCGCGGAGGCTCGGGATGTCCCCGTGATCGCGGCGAGCGCCGTCTACCCCAAGGGAGGACCGATCGAACGGTCACTTCGGGATCTCGGGGTGAAGGTCTTCATGAGCAAGCCGTTCACCCTGCAGTCGCTCCGGGCCGCGCTGGACACCGCCATGCCGCGCTACCGGATGACCGCCCGGGCCCCCGTCCCGCTGTCGGTCGGCGGCTCGCTGACGGGCGAAGCGAAGGTCGCCGGCAAGGCCGTCTCGCTGACCGTCGCGGGCGGCGACGCGAACCACGTCGTCGTCAAGACCTCCAGCTCACCCCTGCCGGCGGGCGAGTCGGTGACCGTGACGCTGACGCGGCGGGAGGTGATCGGCGATCAGATCACCCCCACCGAGATCCTGCTCCTCGCGACCGTGGGGGACAGCGAGTCGGCCGAGGGGGGCTGGAAGACGCGGCTGGACGTGACCGCGGCCCGTCCCAAGGACGCGTTCGACCGCCTCTGCAAGGCGTTCGCGACCCTCCACTGACGGCCGGGTCAGTCGGTCGACTGCGCCCAGGCGTCGATCTCGTCGCGCCCGATCTTCGCCATGTTCGGTGAGTACGGCTGGTTGCAACCGCGGCACAGGTTCAGCCCGCTGAAGTCTTCGCGGAGGACCTGCTTCCGGATCTGCACCATCCGCTGGCCCTTCCACCACGCGTCCGACAGCGACCCGTCGGTCGCCTCGGCGACCTTCATCGTCTGCTGGACGTCGGCGCTGCAGAGCATGACCTTGCCGTCCCAGGAGACCGTGGGCGTCTTCCAGTAGGCCGCGCAGGTCCGCCGCTCGGCCTCGTCGGCGACGACCTCCAGGCCGAGCGCGTCGAGCGCCTTGTGGTAGGCCTCGCCCGCCTCGCGGATGCCCGTCAGGTCCGGCGGATCGGGGCGCCGGAAGTGGAGGTACGTCCCCGGCCCCGTGGGGGCGGCCTGGGCGGTCACCTGCGCCTCCAGCCCGAACGCGGCGACGTGGTTCGTCCAGAAGTCCCGGAACGCGCCGACGTGCGCCAGGTTCGCCTTGGTCACCGTGTCCTGGACGACCAGCCCGAGCTGGCGGGGCTGGTTCTCGCGGATGCAGTGCAGCAGGAAGTTGATGTTGTCGAGGACCCGGTCGAAGAGGGGCTCGGCGTGGTGGAGCGCGTACGTCTCGTTGTCGTGGGCGTCCACCTCGATGACCCACGTGAAGGGGACGTCGCCCGCCTCGGTGGTGATCTTGCTGTAGTTGTGGTTCAGCAGGGTCGCGTTGGTGGGGACGACGATGCGGCGCGCGAACGGCTTCCGGCGCCACGCCTCGGCGAGCCAGCGGAGGACCTCCTCCATCTGCGGGTGCAACAGCGCCTCCCCCTCCCACGACAAGACGCAGGTGCCGTAGACGAGATCGTGACGCTGCGCGTCTTCGACGATCTCCTGGAGGACGTCGAACGCGAGGTAGCCGCGGTTGAACTGGAGGTAGCCGCGGTTGCGGAAGTCGTAGAAGCGGAAGGGGTCCTCGCGGACGGCGTCGAAGGACTCGGGGCTGTCCTTGATCAGCGCCTCGAACCGCTCCCGGGGGACCCGCTTGTGCGTGGTCTCCACGTCGAGGGTGTCGCTCAGCTGCAGGGTGAGCACGGAGTCGTCGTACGTCGGCGCTTCGACGCGCCGCGTCCGGTACTTCTTCTTGAGCTCGTCGAACACCAGCCGGGAGACGCCCCGGGCGATGCGGACCGCGCTGTCGGAACGTCGTCGCAAGTAGCAATCCTGGATGCAGGGGGTGGTGCAGTCTTTGACGTTGGATCGGAGTTTCGCGATCTCCGGCCCCGTCCACAACTCGCGCAGGGTCTGCTTGCGGATGTCGCCGAAGCTGCCGTTGAGGAAGTCGAGCTTCCCGTCGCACATGATCGCCGTGCCGTCGGCGTTGACGTACAGCTCCTTCCAGCCCGAGTAGCACTTGCCGTCGAGCGGGCGGAGCTCGTCCCGGTAGTACTTCTTGATGTTCTGGAGGTCGCCGATGCTGTTGGCGAGGCGGAAGTTGGGGCCCGCCTCGTGCTGCTGGAAGCCGATGAGGAAGTCGACGAAGTGGTCGAGCTCCTCGTACCGGTCGGGGGTGATCCAGAGCGTCTCGACGTCGGGGTCGATGCGGTTGCCGTGGCGGAAGAGGTTGAGGAACTGGACGGCCTGCGCGCCGAGCTCGTCGCGGCACCAGTACAGGAAGTCCGGCAGGTCGCTCAGGTTGAGCTTGTTGATGATCGCGTTGATCGAGATCTTGCGGAGGGGGTTGCCGGCCGCCGCGTCGGCCTCGCGGAGGTTCCAGTAGCCGCGCAGCGCCTTGTCGAAGTTGCCCTCGCCGCGCCCCATGTCGTGCCATGGGTTGGGGCCGTCGATGCTGACGTTGAAGTGGAGGCGGTTGTAGGGGATGCGGGCGATCTCGGTCGCGCGCTTGGGGGTGATGAGCGTCCCGTTGGTCGTCAGCGTGATGTAGAAGTCCTTCGCGCAGGCGTAGGCGAGGATCTCCTCGAGATCCGGCCGCACGAAGGGCTCCCCCCCGATGGGGTTGAAGCGGTCGACGCCCCACAGGTACGTCTGGTCGATGATGTCCTTGATCTCGCGGGTGCTGAGCTCCTGCCGGACGGGGTAGCAGGTCTTGCAGAAGGTGCACGCGAGGTTGCACTTCAGGGTGAGGTTGACGCTCACCCAGTCGGGCTTGCTCCAGCCCTTGTTGACCGACCGCGACAGGTAGACCAGCGCGTCGTTCCGGTAGTCCGAGATCGTCCGCGATTCCAGGCCCATCGAAGGGTCAGGGTAGCCGCCGTCCCGGGGGGTCGCCACCGGGCGTATAGTGGCGCGCGATGGACATGTCTGCGCCTTCCCGAATCCTGGTGGTCGACGACAGCGTGCAGGTGCTCGCGCTGGTGCGGTCGATCCTCGAGGGCGAGGGGTACGAGGTCGTCACCGCGGAGAGCGGGGAGGCGGCGCTGGAGCTCGCATCCTCCGAGCAGTTCGACCTCGTCCTGATGGACGCGACGATGCCCGGCATGAGCGGCTTCGACGCCTGCACCGAGATCAAGCGGCTCCCCGGCTGCTCGCGGACGCCCGTCGTGTTCCTGACGGGGATGAACGACCGGCGCAGCTACGAGCAGGCGCTGGACGCGGGCGGGGACGACTTCCTCAGCAAGCCGATCGGCCGCGCGGGGCTGCTCGTCCGCGTGCGCGCGCTGCTGCGGCTGTCCGCCGCGGGGGCGGGCGCGCCCTCTCCCGATGCGATCGCGGGGCTCGACCGGGTGGCCGCGTCGGCGAGCTCGCTGGCGTCCGATCCCCGCCTCCCGCCGCCGCTGGCCGCGACCGCGGACGAGCTGCGCGAGGCGGTCGACGAGCTGCGTCGCCTCCTCACGTGAGCGGCGTTCGGTGAGCGGCGAAGATCTCGACCCGTGGGCCGATCCGGTCTTGCCGGACGCCCCCACCCGCGTCCCCTCGGGTGGCCGCCGCGCGACGAACCGGAGCATCGACGCGCTCACCCCGAGCGGCGATCGGTACCGCCGCGAGGGGACCCTCGGCGCGGGCGCGATGGGCGTGGTGGAGCTCGCCGTCGACCGGGACCTCGAACGCGAGGTGGCGCTGAAGCGGCTCCTCCCGGACCGGATCCACAACCCCGAGGACCGCGACCGGCTCGTCGAGGAGGCGCGCCTGGGAGCGCAGCTGGAGCACCCGAACATCGTCCCCGTCTACGAGATGGGGCGCCTCCCGGACGGGCAGCCGTTCTTCACCATGCGGCGGCTCGAGGGGACCACGCTGCTCGACGTCCTCAACGGGCTGCGCCGCGATCCCGACACCTTCGGGGCCCGGTGGAGCCGCACGCGGCTGGTGACGGTCCTGGTGCAGGTCTGCCTCGCCGTCGAGTACGCCCACAGCCGGGAGATCGTCCACCGCGACCTCAAGCCCGAGAACGTCTTCCTCGGCGAGTACGGGGAGATCCAGCTGCTGGACTGGGGGGTCGCCTGCCGGACGGCGGAGGCGGACGACGAGGTGGACTCGAGCTACGTCGCCGGCACGCCGGGGTACATCGCGCCGGAGCGGCTCGCGAGCCGGGGGGGGACGGCGCCGCAGCTCGCCGACGTCTACTCCCTCGGCGCCCTCCTGTACGAGGTGCTCACCCTGGAGCGGACGTTCGACGACAGCCCCGAGGAGGTCCTCCGTCGCTCCATGACGGAGTCCCCGGTGCCGCCTTCGCAGCGCTCGCCGGAGCGTCGGATCAGCCCCGCCCTGGACGCGATCTGCATGGACGCCCTGGCCCAGAGCCCCCTGCGGCGGACCCCATCGGCGCGGGAGCTCGCCCGGCAGCTGCAGCAGTACCTCGACGGGGTGGCCGAGCAGGAGCGGCGCGTCCGGGAGGCGGCGGAGAAGCGGCAGACCGGCCTCGAGCTCGCGGAGCTGCTCCGGAGCGAGCGGGGCGAGCTGCACCAGGCGGAGGTGGAGGCGGCGCGGCTGCGGGCCACGATCCAGCCCTGGCAGCCGGTCTCGGACAAGCGCCGGATGTGGGCGGCGGAGGACCGCGCCACCGAGCTCCGGGAGGCGGTCGCGGAGGTCTTCGGCCAGACGGTCACGATGTTCACCGAGGCCCACGAGCTCGACCCCGCGCACCCCGACGCGTCCACCGCCCTGCGTCGCCTCTGGTGGAACCGGTACCTCGAGGACGAGGCCCGCGGCGACCGGATCGCGATGGGCTACTCGCGGGCGGAGCTGCAGCGGTGGGATCTGCACGACGAGTACGCGGAGCGGCTCCGGGGCGACGGCCGCATCGACCTGCAGACCGACCCGCCGGGCGCGGACGTGTGGCTCTACTCGCTGGCCGAGAGCGACCGGCTCCTCGTCCCGGAGGGGGGGCGGCGGCTCGGCTCGACCCCGCTGAAGGACGTGCCGGTCCCGATGGGGAGCCAGCTCCTCATGCTGGAGGTCCCGGGGCGGCACACGATCCACTATCCGGTCCGCATCGGCCGGTCCGAGCCGTTCGCTGCCGAGATCCGCTTCCCCGACCCCGACACGCTGCTCCCCTCGGTGGCGTTCGTGCCGGCGGGGCGGGCCCGGATCGGCGGCTCCCCGGGCGCCTACGGGGCGCCTGAGCCAATCCGCGAGGAGACCGTCGCGGACTTCGCGATCGGGATCTTCCCGGTGACGTTCGGCGAGTACCTGGAGTGGCTGGAGACGCTGGACCCCGCCGAGGCGGAGGACCGGCTCCCCCGCTCGTCGCGGGACGGAGTCCTCGCCGCGCGCGCCGATCGGGGCCGGTTCGTCCCCCTCGTCACGCGGCTCGTGGAGGGACGGCGGGCGACCAGCCGCACCCCCGTGGACGGCTACCGGCTGCCCGTGGTGGGGGTCTCGTGGGACGACGCCCAGGCGTTTTGCGCGTGGATGTCCGTAAGAACCGGGCTCCCCATCCGTCTACCGGGTGAGCACGAGTGGGAGAAGGCTGCGCGGGGCGTCGACGGGCGGCGGTTTCCCTGGGGCGCGACGTACGACCCGGGCTTCGCCAACTGGCGCGGCGCCCGGCCCGGCCCGGGGCGGCTGGAGGAGGTGGGCACCTATGGCATGGACGAGTCGGTGTACGGCGTCCGCGACCTCTGCGGAGGGGCGGCCAACTGGTGCGACGGGTGGTTCGACGAGACGGCGGGGACGCGCCCCGTCCGGGGGAACCACTGGAGCACGTCGAGCCCCCGCTCGCTGGCCACGCGGGCGGGCGCCGAGCCGAGCGCGCGGACCGGGACGATCGGCTTCCGGGTGGCGTTGTCCCTCCCCTGACGTCGTCGCCCTCGCCGCCCTCGTCGCCGCGGCCGCGCTGATCCCGACGGTCGCGGCGGCGGACTCGACCGTCCGGCCGGCGACCGACTTCCCCCGCCCGGCGGAGCTGATGGTGGGCGCGATCGCGGTCGAGGTGGCCGACGGGAGGCGCGGCCCGGGGGTCGGCCCCGACGTCGTGGGGCAGGACGAAGGCGTCGACATCGGCCTCCTGATCGCGACCGGGATCAAGAAGAAGACGTTCACCTCGGTCCACCTGAGGGACGGCACGGCGGCGGACCTGGTGGGGGAGGTCGTCCACGCCACGGCGCGCGCTGCGGGCCTCTGGACGGACGAGCCCGCCCACCTCGGAGCCGGCGCCGCCCGGCTCGACGTGGTCGTGGACGAGTTCTGGTGCTGGGAGCCCGGCGACGACAACGCCGACTGCGAGGCCACGGTGACCCTGCGGCTGTTCGTCGACGACACCTCCGGCCCGGCCTGGGAGGCGACCGACACGGTGGGCTTCTCCGGGGGTGAGCCCGACGACCGCGACGTCAGCTACACGACCCTGGTGGGCGAGCTGACCGACGCCCTGGTGGTGCGGTTCCAGGACGCCCGACTGGCGGACCTGGTGGCCGGCACCTGGCTCGGGGGAGCGGCGGCCCAAGGAGCCCGGTACGTGCACCTGCTGACCCACGCGGGGGGGACCTCGGCGGTGCTCGGCTTCCGCGACGACGGCGTCTGCACGGTGGACGACACAGGGGAGGCGCGCCTGGTGGAGCTCCCCCCCGACGCAACCTTCACGCTCGAGCGCCACCTCGTCCCCGGGGGCCCGGGCCAGCGGTGGTACCTGCTGAACGATCGGGGGAGGGCGACGATCGCCGTCCAAGTCGGAGACACCGAAATCCTCGCGTCGGCGCTCGGCCACCACCGGGCGACGGGGGGCGAGGTCGCGCGGGGGATGGTCCCCTCGCCGCTGCTCGACGGGTCCGCGTGCGACACGCCGGGGACGTCGACGTTGTGGGAGCCGGGCACGGGGGCGGCGCCGCCCGACTGGATCTGGCTGGACCACGACGGGAAGGGGCGACCGCGCCGCGCGTTCCTCGAACGCGACCCCCACACCACCCTCGCGCTCCCCGAGCTGATCGACCTCACCGGCAGCCGCGCACTGGAGGCCCGGTGGGACGAGCTGGACACCCGCTACGCGGGCCGGGTCCGCCGGGCGCAGAACATGGGGGGCGTGGGGCTCGGCCTGCTCGTCGTGGGGAGTACCTTCATGGTCGTCGGCGCCTCGGTGGTGATGACGGGCAACGACTCGTCCCCCGGGTACGGGCTGATGGGGCTCAGCGCCGCGTTCTTCGGCCCCGGGACGCCGCTGGCGATCCAGGGCGGAATCGAGGCCCAGGTGTATCGGGACCGGCGCCGGGCCCTCGAGAAGGCCCGCCTCGGGGTCCTCAAGGCCGACGAGGAGATCGACGACGCGGTGGAGGCGGCCAACGCCGCGCTGCTGGAGGGGGTGCGATGAGACCGTTCGGGACGCTGCTCGGCGCGGCCGCGCTCGCCCTCGTCGTCGCGACCGCGCCGGTCGCGTGGGCGGGATCCGCGGTCGTGATCCAGACGATCGACGGGCGGACCTTGGCGGGCGAGTTGATCGGGGTCAGCGAGTCGGGGCTCGTGCTCCACACCGGGGACGGCGAGGTCGTGGTCCCGCTGGCCGACATCGACCGCGCCCGGAGCGTCGACCTGTCGGGCGATGGCGGCGACGACGTCCTCGGGCCCGCGCTGGAGGCCGCGCCGGTCGCGTCCTGGCCGGCGGAGACGCCTTCGCCGGCGACGGCCCCGGAGGCACCGCTCGCGGACTACCTTCTGGACGCGGCGGGGGAGCGGACGCTGGAGTACGACCGCCGCCGGATCCGGCTCGTCGCCTCCGACGGCACGCCCATCGGCAGCCGGGCAGCGGGCTTCCGCTCGATCCACCTCGGCCGCGACCGGAAGCGGGCGTTCGCGGCGGTGACGGGAGAAGCCGGGGCCTACCTGGCCGTCGGCGACTTCGTGACGGCCTACGGCGACGAGCAGCTCCTGAGGAGGTACAGCGTCCGCCTCGACAAGGCGCGGGTGAAGATGGGGATCGGGCTCGGCTTCGTCTTCACGGCGTCGACGGCCGCCCTGGTCGGCATCGTGGGAGGCATCCCGGAGGCGTCGGTCACGGGAGACGCCCCCTTCCCCTGGGCCTACTTCGTGGGGGCGGCGATCCCGGTGTCGATCGTCGGCGCGATCATCACCGGCAAGGGCCACGTCGAGCTCGCCCGCCTCCAGGGCCGGGACCTCCGCTACGTCGTCGATCGACGCGAGGCGTGGGACCTGGTCCAGGAGCACAACGGCGCGCTCCGGCGCGAGCTGGGCATCCCCGACGACGAGCGCATGGACGGACCCGGTTCCGATTGACGCGGTCGGTGTTACATTCCGACCGCCATGCACCGGTTCGCGTCCCTGATCGCCTCGCTGCCCCTCGTTCTCGTGCCCGTCGCGGCCTCGGCCGGCGTCGTCACGGCCATCGAGGAGGACCGCAGGGAGGGCCGGATCGACGATCACGACGCACGGATGCAGACGTTCGCGGCGCTCTTCGCCCCCGAGGCGCTTCGCCCGGAATACGCGGGGCTGCCGTCCGATGACGCGCCGCGGTGCGCGACGACCCTGCTGAGCGACCTCAAGCTGCACTGGGCCGAGCTGACACCGGAGGAGCGGCACCTCGTCGACTCGGCGACGAACCCCTTCTACCGGGCCGCGGTGGAGGCCGGCGAGGGGAGCTGGCTCGACGGCGACGGCGCCCGCGCCACCTGCTTCGGGGTGGACGCGTGGCAGCAGTCCGGCACCTACGACCACTACTACGAGACCGAGAACTTCGGCCTCCACTACAACCTCCGCAGCCCCGTCACGCAGCTCAAGGTGGAGAACCTCGCGGACTACTTCGAGGAGTCCCTGGTCGTCGAGCACGAGGAGATGGGGTTCTACCTCCCGGCGAACATGACGACCTTCCAGATGCTCGTGATCGTGGAGCGGCTGGCGTCGCCCGGGGTCGGCGGGTTCACCTCGCAGGCGCTGTGCGGGGGCGGCGGCTTCATGGCCTTCATCGTGGTCAACGAGTCGTGGTTCGACAGCGACGAGCACCTCCGCTCCGTCGCGGCGCACGAGTTCTTCCACGGCGTCCAGCACCAGTACGGGCTGGAGGAGTTCTGGCTGAACGAGAGCCCGAACCGGTGGTGGATCGAGGCGTCGGCGGTGTTCATGGAGACCGAGGTCTACCCGACGCTCTACAACTCGCAGGCGAACCAGGCGTTCCGCTGGTTCTGGGAGCCCCACCGATCGCTCCTGACGCACGACAACACCGGCTTCCAGTACGGCACCTACCTGTTCCCGGCGACGGCCCGCGAGGGGCTCGGCGAGTCCGACTGGTTCCTCGAGCTGTGGCAGCAGATCGAGGGACGCAGCGGCTACGACCTCGTCGCGGAGATCGACGAGCTGTTCCAGACGCGGGGCAGCAGCTTCCTGGAGCAGTACGGCAACTTCGTCCGCCAGGGCGCGACGGGGAGCTTCGACTTCAACCCCTACCTGTCGCTGGAGGAGGGGTACTTCGAGGTCACCACGGTCTTCGATGAGGACGTCGACGACTACCCCGTCTACCGGGAGGTGAACGCCGAGAGCGGCGCCGACCGGCCGGAATACCTGGGATCGAACTACGTGCGGCTGGACGGCGACGGGGTCCCCGACGACCAGGCGCTCTGGATCACGTTCACGGGCGACGCGGAGAAGAACGGCGACCCCGTCGAGTGGATCGTCCGCCTCGTCGCGATCGAGGACGACGAGCCGAAGGCCACGTGGGACCTCCCGCTCGAGGCGAACACGTGGGAAGGGGAGGCGTTCGAGTACTTCGGGCAGGCGCTCCTGAACGACTTCGGGGAAGACTTCGACGCCGTCTACATCGGTGCGTCCCCCGTGCTGGACTTCGGCGAGGGCGGCGTCTCGTGGACGTACACCGCGCACCTGATCGACACCCGCGGCGACGGCGGATTCATCGACGTGCCCGCGGATCTGCTCGCCGACGGGGACGGCGACGGCGAGGGGTGCGCGGGCGGGTGCGCTGCGGGTGGGGCGAACCCTGGCGGCGCCCTGGGGCTCCTCCTGCTCTTGGGCTTCGCGCGCGGGCGGGTCCGCGGCTGATCGCGAAGGCGGCTATACTTCTCTGTTGAAGAGGACCAACAGCCGGGAATTGCTGACGTTTTGAAGATCCTCGTCCTGCTGCACGGCATGCCTCCCCAGGCGGGCCGGACCGTCGTCGGAGCGGGGCTCCGGGCTTTCGCCAACGGCGAGGGACTGCGAGCCGCCGGGCACGACGTCCACTACTGCACGCGCTCCGAAGACCTGCCGGAGGACCTCCAGGAGCTCGCCACGGCGCGCCGCCGCGAGACCACGCCCGGGATCGACCTCCTCGCCGGCTTCAAGCCGGCGCCCGGGGACCCCGCTCGGAAGGCGGCCCGCGACGCGATCGAAGACACGAACACGGATCCCGCGCTGCAGACGGTGGACACGCTCCGATCCAGCCCCCACGCCGGCGGCCTCGCCCCCCGGGGCGGCCCGCTGGGGGCGCCGGGCAACCCGTGGACGTTCACGGAGGCGCACGAGCTCCACGCCGTCCTCCGCGCGGTGGACCCCGACGTCGTGCTCGTGGAGGCCCTGGAGGAGGCGCGCCGCCTGCCCGAGGGCCGCTTCAGCGTGATCCTCGACATGTTCGCGCCGCGCATCCTGGAGCAGCAGTTCCAGGACGCCGGAGACGAGCGGGAAGCCGTCCGGGTGCTCGACGCGCTGCAGCACGGCGACCACTTCGTGTTCAGCAACGAGCGGCAGAAGTACTACCACCTGCCGCTCCTCGCGCTGGCGGGGGTCGACTGCACGGCGGAGTCGGGGGCAGTCGTCCCGATCTCCTGTCCGCCGGAGCTGCCTGCGGTCAGCCAGCCGGACGTCCCCACGTTCGTCGCCGGCGGCGTGTTCTGGCCCTGGGCGGACATCACGGACGGCCTGCTCGCGCTGCTCGAGACGCTCGACGCGGCGGATGACGGGCTCATCCACCTGTACGGCGGCGAGTACGGCATCCGATCGGACACGACGCGGTACGCCGATCCGCGCGAGCGGCTCCCCGAGGCCCACGACCGGCTCGTCTTCAAGGGCATGGTCCCCATCGACCAGCTGTGGGCGGAGTACAGCCGCGCTTCGGTCGCCTTCGACCTCATGGCGGTGAACCCGGAGCGGGAGATCAACCTCAGCTTCCGGCAGATCGACTACCTCCGGTGCGGGCTGCCCATCATCACGTCGCCCCACCAGGTCATCGCCGACGACCTGATCGAGTACGGCGCCGGGTGGACGGTGGAGCCGGGGGACGTCGCCGGCCTGCAGGCGCTGGTGGGGCGTCTGCTCGCGAACCCGGAGGAGATCGCGCAGGCCGCCGACGCAGCCCAGCGGCTCGCGGCGGACAAGTACGTGTGGACG
The DNA here is from genome assembly GCA_964344575.1 of uncultured Rickettsiales bacterium. GTDB lineage: Bacteria > Myxococcota_A > UBA796 > UBA9615 > UBA9615 > JAAESI01. The sequence goes on from CAYFOA010000001.1 coordinate 61,451, forward strand.
AAGTCGGTCGCCGAGCTGGAGGCGATCGTGGCGAACCCGCGGCGGCGCCGCCACGCGGAGACGCTGGTCGCCCGCATGAGCCGCACGCAGGCGGACCTGTGGGAGGACCACGAGGAGAACAGGCGGCTGCGCGAGGTGCTCGGTCACCAGCACGAGGACCTCGACAAGAAGACCGAGGAGGTCGATCGCCTGAACCAGCGGGTGCAGACGCTGCTGGGGACGGTCGACCGGCTGACGAACTCGATCGGGGACGTCAGCAAGTTCAAGAACGAGGCGCTGAACTACCTCGGGGAGTCGCAGGACGCGGCCATCCGGGAGGCGGGCGAGCTCGGCCGCGAGCTGGAGCGCAAGGCGCTCGACCTGCACAAGAAGCAGGAGGCGCTGGAGCGGGCGCACAAGGAGATCGACAAGCTCAAGGGGTCGATCGACGAGCTGAAGCGCGACCACGAGGCGCTCGAGGCGCAGTACGTCTCGCGCGACCGGGAGGTCCTGAACCTCGAGATCGCGCACAAGGGGCTCACCGACCTCGCCGCCAAGCTCACCTCCGACCTGTCGGTCTCGAAGCGGGAGGCGTCGCGGAAAGAGGCGACGATCGGCGAGCTCGCCCGGAACCTCAACGAGCTCGAGGCGCGGTTCCTGGAGAAGCTGGACCATGCGGAGTCGAGCGCCCGGGAGCTGATCTCGGCGGCGCAGCAGCGGGCGGCCCGGGCCGAGTCGTCGCGGGGCAAGTTCGCCGAGCAGGTGCACCACCTCGAGGAGCGGGTGGCGTCGCTGGAGCTGGACCTCGTCAAGAAGCAGGAGGAGATCCGCGACGCGGAGCTCCGCCGCAACCGCGACATCGAGGAGCTCCACTCGCGCCTGGAGGATGCGATCGGCCGCTCCGCCGAGCTGCTCCCCGAGCGCGACGAGCTGCGGGGCAAGCTCGCGGAGGCGGAAGCGGAGGCTGCGTCGGCGCGGGCCGACGTCACCAAGAAGAACCGGGCCATCGCGGCGGCGGAGCGGGAGCGGGAGCGGCTGGAGCAGCAGTTCATCGCGCGGCTCGACCGGGCCGAGGCCGAGGCGCGCGCGCTGGTCGAGGAGGCTCGCGACCGGGTGGCCACGATCGGCGCGGAGCGCGGCAAGGCGCGGGCGCGGCTGGACGAGACCGAGGGGCGGCTACGGGAGACCGAGCGCCAGCTCCGGGGGGTCCACGCCGAGCTGATGGAGCGGACGCGCGCGGCGGAGGAGTCGTACGCGCAGTGGGAGCGCGACCGGCGCACGATCCAGGAGCAGGCCGACGAGTCGATCCGCCTCGCCCGGCAGGAGGCCGACGCGGCCCGGGTGGAGCGGGACCAGAAGCACACGGAGCTCCTCGAGACGCGCGCGGCGGCGGACTCGGCCCTCGCCGAGGTCGGCAAGAAGGAAGAGGATCTGGCCTCCGCGAAGCTGGCGCACGAGGCGCTCCAGGACGAGATGGAGCGCCGGCTGGCCGAGACGTGGGCCAAGGCGAAGCAGGTCACCAACGAGCAGCGAACGCAGGCGGAGATCTACCGCGACCGGCTCGGTCAGGCCGACGCGCGGGTGGCGGATCTGACGGCGGACAACCGCAAGAAGGACGAAGCCCTGGCCGAGGCCGAACACGAGCGCGAGCGGCTGACGCGGGTCGCGCTCGACCAGCTCGCGGCCAGCGAACAGACGGCCCGCGGCCTCGTCGAGGAGGCGCGGGACCGGGCGCTGATCATCGACCAGCAGCGCGGCCGCCTCCAGGCTCACACGACGCAGCTCGAGGAGGAGCTCCGGGAGGCGAACCGCAACCTCGCGGCGAAGGACGGCGCGCTGGCCCAGGCGCAGGCCGACCGGGAGGCCAAGGTCGCCGCCATGGAGCTGCAGAACCAGGAGGCCTGGCTGCACGCCAACCGGCAGATCGACGCAGCTCGCGGCGAGCGGGACCGGGTGGGGGACGAGCTCGTCAAGGCCGAGGCCCGGATCTGCGACCTCGAGCGGGACCTCGAGAAGAAGGACGCCGTGCTCGGGGAGGCGAGCTCGGAGCGGCAGCGGCTGGAGACGGAGTACATCCGGCGGCTGCGCGAGGCGGAGCTCGCCGCGACCGAGCGGCTCAACCAGTACCGGGCCGAGGTCGAGGCCCGGATCGGCGATCTGAGGACGCACTACGACCAGATCGAGAGCGACAGCAACGAGCGCGTGTCCCAGATGACGCTCCAGAGCCAGGAGGCGTGGCTGCACGCCAACCGCCAGATCAACGCGGCTCGGGACGAGCGGGACCGGGTGGCGGATCGGCTGCTCCGGGCCGAGGCGCGCATCGAGGATCTGGACCGGGACGTCGACAAGAAGGACGCGGTGATCCGCGAGGCGGGGATCGAACGCCAGCGCCTCGAGGACGACTACATGCGGCGCCTGGAGGAGGCCGAGGACGAGGCGCGCGCCCGGGTGACGTCCTTCCGTGACCACTACGAGGCCCGGCTGGCTGCGCTCCGGATCCACTTCGAGCGCGTGGAGACCGAGACGGCGCAGCGGTCCGAGGAGGAGAAGCTGCGAATCACGGACGAGGCGGAGCAGCGCATCCACGTGGCTCGCAACGCTGCCGAGGAAGCCCGGCTGCAGCGCGACCGCGCCCGGGAGGAGATGACCCTGGTCCAGGCGCTCGCCGAGGATCTCCAGAGCGACGTCGAGAAGAAGACGTCGGCCATCGAGCAGGCGCAGCTGGAGCGGGACCGCCTCCAGGAGGAGTTCCTCGCGAACCTGGAACGGGCCGAAGGGTCGGCGCAGACGCTCATCGGGCAGGCGCGGGACCGGGCCGCGAAGCTCGCGGACGAGCGCGGCAAGCTCCAGGGGTTCGTCTCGGAGCTCGAGGGCCGCGCTCAGGCGCTGTCCCGGGAGCTGGAGACGCGCGACGCGGGCCTCGAGCTGGCGGAGCAGCGGCTGCGCGCGGAGCGGGGCAACTTCGAGGAGGTTCTGCTCGAGCTGAACCGACTTCGCCTGCGGAGCAGCGAGTCCGACGGTCGGGTCGCCGAGCTGGAGGCCGAGCTCATCCGCCAGCAGAGCGCGCTGGAGTCACTCTCCGGAGAGCTTGCCCGCAGCACGTCCCAGCTGGAGAGCGCCAGCTTCGAGTCCGACACGCTCCGATCCGAGGTCGACAAGAAGTCCGCTGAGCTGCGCCAGGCCCAGGGGCACCGGGACGAGGCGCAGCGGCTGCTGGACGAGGCTCGGGAGCGCTACGAGGACGAGGTCGCGCTCCTCCGCGCCGAAGGCGGCAAGCAGGCTGCGCGGATCGAGGAGACGGAGTTCGAGCTGCGGACCCTGCGCGGCGAGATCACGAAGAAGTCCGCCGAGCTGCAGGAGGCCCAGCGCCAGCGCGACGAAGCCCACGCGGCGTTGGCCGAGCTCGCGCCGGTGAGCACCGGCAAGAAGAAGAAGCCTAAGAAGAAGCGACCGGAGGCGTGACCCCCATCCGCTGGGTGTAGGCGGGCCACAGATCGAGGCGGTCGTACTCGTCGAGGTAGGCACGAACCTCGTCCGGCTCCATCTTGTAGAAGTTGATTCCGCCGCAGGACCAGCACTTCGGCATCTCCTCGAAGCGGCCTTCGATGTGGAGCATCCGGTAGGTCGTCATCGTCTCGCCGAACCAGAGCTCGTCGAAGGTGGCGTCCCGCAAGTTGCCGACGCTGATCTCGCCGTCGACGTCGGCGCAGCAGGCCATCAGCTCCCCGTCCCACCGGATCACCGGGGTCTTCCACAGGCCGGGGCACGGCATCCGGTCGGTGCGGAGGGAGGCGGGGTCGGGGCTGCGCCCCTCCTCGGACTGAATGACGCGGAGCAGCTTGGAGCCCCGCGCGCCCTTGGGCCGACCGCGGCTCATCCGGCGGCCTCCACCAGGTTCGGCTTGGCGAGCCCGGTCTCTCCGAGGTCGAGGTCGGACGCCGTCGAGTCGGGATCGTCGTGCTCCTCCCAGGCGCGCTCCATCCACAGCTTGAGGTGGATGTGCTCCTTGTCGAAGGGCTCCAGCTTCTGCTCCTCGATCGCCCTGGCGTAGAGGGCGTCGGCCTCGCGCTGCTTGGCGCCGCCGGTCCCGACGGAGAGGCGCTTGACCATGATGTCGTTGTAGCCGACGCCGTTGCGGCCCTCGGCGCACTTCGCGTCCCAGTAGTCGATGAACTGCCGCGCCTCGTGGGCGTTGTGGGACTGGAGGACGAACTGGAACTCGACGTTGAGGCAGATGTCGTCCCGGTCGATCTCGCCCCGGCGTTCGAGCAGGTGGTGGACGTTGTCCATGACGACGTCGAAGTAGTCGCGCCCCTTCACCCGCCGGTACGTCTCGCGGGTGATGGAGTCGAGGCTGAGGACGACCAGGACGGGCGTCTCAGGGTGCTTGAGGTAGGCCTCGACGAGCTGGTCGACGCGGTCCGCGGTGAGGAGGATCGCGTTGGTGTCGATCCGGAAGTAGCCGACGCGGTCGTGGATCCGGTCGATGGCGTAGTCGAGCATCTCGAACAGCTCGGGGTGCAACGACGGGTCGCCGAGCCACTGGAAGATGACGTGGTCGAAGCAGACGTCGCTCCGCTCGATGCCGTCGACGATCGAGCGGAAGACGGAGGTGTCCATGTAGCCCTTCGCCAGATCCCCGTGGAGGTTGGGCCGGAACCCCTGCTGAGGGTGGCACATGGGGCAGGTCAGGTTGCAGAAGTCGGTCGGCTCGATCTGCAGGACGCCGCAGTTTCGCATAGGCCCTCAGTGTTGCCGCCGTCGGCGGAGACGTCCACCGAGCAGCGCGACGAGGGCGAGGGCGAGGGCCGGGGCGGTGCCGGTGCCGGCGGACGCGGAGGCCGCCGGAGTCGTCGCGCAGCCGCAGTCGGGGGGGACCTCGCCGGCACCGTCGTCGTCGTCATCGTCGTCGCCGACGGCGCCGCCGGCGATCACGAACTCGATCGCGATCGCCCAGTCCGAGGCGAGCCCGTGCGGGTCGACGGCGCGCGCGGAGAACTGGTACGACCCCGCCGTCAGACCGACATCGGGGAGGTGGACGACCTCGCCGGCGCCGTCCAGGAGCGCGTTGCCGCCCGCGAGCCCGTCGAACGTGTGGAGGGCCTCGCCGTCGATCGCGATCATCAGATCGTAGGTGAGCGCGTCCTCGTCGGGGTCGGTGGACCAGGCGGCCGACAGCTCGACGGCGTCGGTGACGGTGGCGCCGTCCTCAGGGCGGAGGAGGGCGGGGACCGACGGCGGGTCGTTCTCGCGGTTCACGAAGAACGTCGAGGTCGCGTAGGCCGTCCACAGGCCGCCGGGGTCCCCGGCGCGGGCGCGGGCGTAGGCCCAGGCGTTGTCGGGGAGGGCGACGCCGTCGCCGAGGAGGTCCCAGCTGACGCCGCCGGCGTCCTCGGGGAGGGAGGTCTCGTGGGCGCCGGCGAAGTCGGGTGAGGAGCCGACGGCGAGCTCGTAGACGAGCGGTTGGCCCTCGGGGTCGACGGCGCCGGCGGCGTCGATGTCGGGGGAGAGGCTGTCGGTCTCGGAGCCGTCCTCGGGGGCGACGATGACGACGCCGTCGGGGGCGCCGTCGTCGGTGCTGACGACGAAGGAGACGGGGACCGACCAGTCCGAGGCGAGGCCGTGCTCGTCGACTGCCCGGGCGACGGCGGTGTAGGCGGTGTCCTCGAGGAGGGTCGCCGCGGTCGTCCAGTCGACGAACCCTTCGTCGTCGACGATCCCGGCGGCGGAGTCGGCGAGGACGCTCCCCACGTCGCCCTCGTAGACCTCGACGTCGTAGGCCACGGCGTCGCCGTCGGGATCGACGGAGACACCCCACTGCAGGGTCGGACTCACCGACGCGACGACCTCCCCGTCGCCGGGGGTGACGATGACGGGGACGGTGGGCGCTTCGTTGACTTCGTTGACCGTGAAGGACTCGACCGCGCTCCAGGGGCCGTCGACGGCGGCGTCCGAGGCGGCGGCGCGCCAGTGGTAGGTCTCGTTCTCGACCAGCGCGACGGCCACGGTCCAGCCGGTCTGGCCGGAGGGGTCCTGGAGGACGGGGCCGCCCGCGGTGGCGAGGGTCGTCAGCGTGTCGTCCTCGTAGACCTCCCAGTCGAGGTCGAGGTCTTCGCCGTCGGGATCGGTGGCGTTGTCGACGAGCAGCTCGGGGGAAGCGGAGGTCTCCTCGCCGGCGATGGGGGCGACGGGGACGGGGGCCGTGGGGCCGCCGTAGGCGTTGGGGTCGGTGCCCGCCTCGAACTCCTCGAGGTTGGACAGTCCGTCGGCGTCGGGGTCGTCGGAAGCGTCGCCGGGGTCGGTGGGATCGAGGCCGTGGTCGGCCTCCCAGGTGTCGGCCATGCCGTCGGCGTCGTCGTCGATCCAGGAGACCGCGACGGTCCAGCTCTGGGTCGTGACCCCGCCGTCGCCGTCGTCGACGCTCAGGTCGACGAGCACGGACCCGGCGAGGGCCTGGGTGAGCGTCGGGGTCCAGGCGAGCTCGCCGGTGGAGGGGTCGGCGAGGGTCATGCCCGCGGGGCCGGCGATCAGCGTCCACGTCAGCGGATCGTTGGCTCCTGCGGGGTCCGTCGCGGCAGGAGCGTAGGTGTAGGGGCTGCCCTCGACGGCGGCGGCGGCGGGGGACGATGTGATGGTGGGCGGGACGTTGGCGACGCCGATGCTCACGGTAGTGCTGTCGCTGCCGCCGTCGCCGTCTTCGGCGGTGACCGTCACGGTGTACGTGCCGTCGTCCCCGAAGGCGTGGGTGGGCGCCTCGCCGGTGTCGGTCGGAGAGCCGTCGCCCCAGTCCCAGGTGATGGTGACGCTGTCGCCGGGGCCCGGATCGCTGGCGGTCGCGGTGAAGGCCACGACCTGGCCCTCGGCGACGTCGGCGGGCGGCTGGACGGTGCCGAGCGCCGGGTCGAGGTTGGCGACGGTGACGGTGGCGGTGGCCTCGTCGGTCGCGCCCTCGTCGTCGGTGACGGTGAGGCGGGCGACGACGGCGCCGTCGTCGTCGTAGGTGCAGGAGACCGTGGGGGAAGCCCCGGACTGGTCGACGACGCCGTCGTCTTCGCAGTCCCACGCGTAGTCGACGACGGTCCCGTCGGCGTCGCTGGAGGCGCTCCCGTCGAGGATCACGGTGCCGCCCTCGTCGACGCTGTAGGGGCCGCCGGCGTCGGCCACGGGGTCGGCGTTGGCGGGCCCGATGGTGATGGTGTAGCTGCCGCCGTTGTCGCTGAAGTTCCCGTCGCTCACCCAGAAGCGGACGGTCGCCGACGAGGATCCCAGGTCGTAGACGAAGGTGTAGACGTGGGAGCTGTCGTAGGCGGGAAGGCCGATCTGATCGGCCGGGTGGGCCGAGTTGATCCGGAGGTGGTACCAGCTGCTGTTGTAGTGCGGCGAGCCGCAGCCGCTGAAGACGTAGAAGGCGTCGTTGAGGCAGTTGCCCGCCGACCAGCCGGTCCCCTCGACGGTGATCTCCACTTCTCCGGAGTACGCGGCCAACGTGTAGACACCCCCCGACGACGTGAAGGGGACGGTCACGGTCTCGGCCGCGGCGGGACCCGCGCAGAGCAGGAGGGCGAGGACGAGGAGGCGGGCGCGCATGCGAAGCAGCGTACTCCTGTTAACGGTTCGCTCCGAGGGCCGTCCCTGTCCTGCGTGGGAACGGTGCACGCCCTCGACTACGCTTCGACGGTGCGGAAGCAGTCCCTTCTGCAGCGGCGACGGGTCCCGACGGCGCAGCTGGTCCTGGCGGCCCGACGGGGAGACAAGGCCGCGTTCGTGCGGCTCCACGAGGCGTACGTGGGGGCGGTCCGCTCGGTGGTGTTGGTGCGCGCGTCGTGGGCGGACACCGAGGATCTGGTGCAGGACGTCTGGGTGACCGCGTGGGAGCGGCTGGGCACGCTCGACGACCCGGCGAAGTTCGGCCCCTGGCTCCTGACGATCGCGCGCCATCGCCTCGCCGACCACGTCCGCGCTCGCCGCCCCGCGGCGATGCTGGTCGACGACCTCCCGGTCCCCCCGAGCCGTGAACCGGAGCTTCGGGAGGCGCTCCGCGCGCTCCGCTCGTTGGCCCCGACGTACAGCGAACCGCTGGCCATGCGCCTCATCGAGGGGCTGACCGGCCCCGAGATCGCGGAGCGGACCGGCCTGACTCCGGGGTCGGTGCGCGTGACCCTCCACCGCGGCATGAAGCAGCTCCGGAAGCTGCTGGAGATCGACGATGGTTGAGCCCGACTACCTGTGGGACCGGGAGGGCGACGACCCTGAGGTGGCGCACCTCGAGGAGATCTTCGGGCAGCTCCGCGTCGAGCAGGCGCCCCCTCAGCTGCCGGCCCGCCGTCGGCGCTGGGTCCCCTACGCGGCAGCAGCGGCGCTCATGGGAGGCGCGATCGTCGTCGGCGACGCCCTCCTGCCTCCCGCCCCCGAGGACGGCCCGAGCCCAGCCTCCGCCCCCGTGACCGCGACGACCGGAGAGGCCGACCCTGCCCCCTCATCCGCCCCGACCGCGCCACCGCGGTCGCCGGCCCCGACACGCGATCCCCACCCCGACGTCGAGCCGCCCGACGAGGGCCCTGCCGTCCTGGTCGAGCGGGACGGCCACGTTCGGCTCGACCCCGGCCCGGTCCTGTACGACGACGGCGAGCCGACGGGGCTGGTACTCACCGAGGAGGGACAGGTCATCACCCTCCACGACCGCCGGATCCGCTCCCCACGGCTCTCGCCGGACGGGACGAGGATCGCCTTCGAGGTCACCCTCCCCGCCGAGAAGCGCGTCCAGCTCTGGGTCGGCGAGCTCACCGGGACCCAGGTGCACGCGCTGACACGGAAGCACTTCGAAGGGGCGACCTCCCACGAGGTCCAGGGCCTTGCGTGGTCACATCACGGCCGCTTCCCGTTCGCCTACTCGGCCACCGACGAGTCGGGCGCGGTGTCCTTGCACGCGCCGCCCTGGGCCCCGATCGTGGGGGGCGAGAACCGGCAACCTGCGTGGGACCCGACGGACGGCCGGCTGGTCTTCAGCTCGACCCGAACCGGCTCCGGCGACCTCTACCTCTGGGACCCGGACCAGGGCGGCGCCCCGCTGCAACTGACGTTCGACGACACCAACGCCGAGGTCTCGCCCGAGTTCATCCCGGACGGCGAGCGGGTCGTCTACGTCCGCTCGGGGCGAACGGGCAGCGACCTGATCCTCCTCGATCTGACGATGTTCTCGTCGCTGCCCCTGGTGGACTGGGACCGGGACGACGCAGTCCAACCCAGCCCGGCCCCGGACGGCCGACGGGTCGCCTTCGCCGGCAACCGGGAGACGGACTCGCCGGACCGCTTCGACGCCTGGATGACGGACCTGAGGGCCGGCGCAGCGCCGGTCCGCCTCGCCGGAGCCGTCCGCCGGAACAGCCACCGCGCCTGGTCCTGGACACCCGAGGGAGACGCGCTCGTGGCCTCCCTCGAGGACCCCGAGGGAGGCGACTGCGTGGCCCTGATCCCGGCCGACGGGAGCGGCGCGGAGTGCCTCGATCTGGGGACCGTCCACAACCGCGATCCGCACCTCGTCGGCACCGACGAGGGGTGGCTGCTGACCTGGGCCTCGCTCGACGAGGGCGGCGGCCGCGCCCTGAACATTGCGCGCCTCAGGCCCGAGTGATACGACCCCGGGCGGAAGATCCAGCAGTTGACCGCCGTACCCCGTCCTGCCAGCATTCCGCGGGTTTTGGCCCTCCTGATCCTGCTCTCCACCACGGGGTGCAACACGGAGTGCCGGAGCCTGTGCACCTCCTGGTACGACTACCTTCGGGACGTCTGCCAGGAGCTGGACACGGACGACGACCGGGTCCGGTGCATCTCCGACTACCGGGCCAGCCGCGTCAGCGACGACGAGCTGGCCCAGTGCTCGGAGCAGGCGGTGCGGATCGCCGAGGTGTCCGAGCTGCCCGAGGGTCAGCGCGAGTGCCTCTGCGACGGTGACGACAGCGACTGCGACGGCGCCGGCGACGACGACGACTCGGCCAACTGACGGAGGCTCATCGATGCGAACCACCCTGCTGCTGCTGACGCTTCTGGCCGGCGTGTCGCTGTCAGGATGCAGCAACGACTGCCAGACCCTGTGCAACGAGATGGGCAAGTACTGGGAGTTCTGCGGCCTCCCCTTCGGCGACGCCGAGGTGGCCGACTGCAAGAAGAACTTCCGCGACCAGCTCAACAGCTCGGAAGATGACTTCGACACCTACAAGGCGCTCTGCCGTCAGCTGACCGCGACCGAGGAGAACGACGACGGCGAGCGGATGATCGCCCTGCGCGCCCGCTTCACCTGCGAGGACATGGAAGCGGGCCCCGGGGGGGCGTTTGGCGGCACCGAATAGCCGCGCGCGCGTATAGTCGCGTGCGTGGGTGAAGGCACCAATCCCGATCCGCTGAGCGGAAACGCCGACAGCGCCCTCGCTGCGGCGACCGGGACCGGCGCCGTCCGACGGCCTTTCATGCCCGAACAGTTCGGCACCTACTGGCTGCTCGACCGCATCGCCGTGGGCGGCATGGCCGAGGTGTTCCGCGCCAAGACGTTCGGCGCCCAGGGCTTCGAGAAGGTGCTGGTCATCAAGCGCATCCTCGACCGGTTCGCCGAGGACGCCGACTTCGTCGAGATGTTCATCGACGAGGCCAAGCTCAGCGCGCAGCTTCAGCACCCGAACATCGCGCAGATCTTCGACTTCGGAAAACAGGGTTCGAATTACTTCATCGCGATGGAGGCGGTGGACGGCAAGGACCTGAAGACGCTGCTCCGCCGGCTCGCCGAGCGCGGCGAGCGCATGCCCATCGAGTTCGCCTGCTCGATCGCCCACCAGCTCGTCCGCGGACTCGAGTACGCCCACAGCCGCAGCGACGCCATGGGCCTTCCCCTGAACGTCGTCCACCGCGACGTCTCTCCCTCGAACGTCATCGTCTCCTACGACGGCCACGTCAAGATCGTCGACTTCGGCATCGCCCACGCCGAGTCGGCCAACCGGGAGTCCGAGAGCGGCGTCCTCAAGGGCAAGTACAGCTACATGTCGCCCGAACAGGCGTCCGGCTTCGACGTCGATCACCGGTCCGACATCTTCAGCGCCGGCATCTGCCTGTGGGAGATGCTCACCGGCAACCGGCTCTTCCGCTACGGCACCGAGATCGAGACCCTCGAGGCGATCAAGGCCTGCTCCGTGCCGCCCCCCAGCGAGTTCAACCCCGCCGTCCCGCCCGAGCTCGACGAGATCGTCCTCATCTCCCTGGGCCGGGAACCCGCCGATCGCTACCAGGAGGCGGCCCAGTTCCAGAACGCCCTGGGCGACTTCCTCCTCCCCACCACCCCCGACCGGCTCTCACCCCAGCTCATGCAGTGGATGCGCGAGCGCTTCGGCGAGGAGATCCGGCAGGAGCGGGAGCGCCTCGACCGGGGGACCGAGCTGGCCGCGGAGCTCCACTACGGCGGCGAGCTGGATCTCGTCCTCGACGAGGACGAGACCATCCTCGAGGACGACGACGACGCCGTCGCGACCCAGAAGGCCCCGGTCGTCGACACCGAGACGGTCCGCCCACCCCCTGCTCCGGCGCCCGTCAACCGGATGGTGTTCGGCGCGCTGCTCGTCATCGCGGGCCTTCTGGTCGCCCTGCTGATCCTCCTCTGGCCGGTCCTCTTCGGCGCCTCCAACGTCTCCACGCTGCAGGTCTCCGTCCTGCCCGCCGACGTCGAGGGGCTCGTGGTGAGGATCGACGGCGACCTCGTGGAAGGGACCACGGCCGAGCTGACGCCCGACGTCGCCCACGAGCTGGTCCTCTCCGCGCCCGGCTACGAGCCCCGCACCAAGAGCATCGAGCTCATCCCCGGGCAGGTCTACTCCATCGAGGTCCAGCTCCAGCCCGAGGTGCTCGAGGAACTCGGGGAGCCGGAGACACCGCCCGGCGACGGCCTCGGCGAGGACCTCGAACCCCTGCCCGCCCCCCCGGCCGCGACCGCGCCCGCGCCCCGCCCGGCCGCGCGACCCGAGCCGACCCCCCGGCCCGCCTCGACGGGCGTGCCCGACCTGCCGCAGCCCGTCGCGGCAGAACCGTCCATGCTCTTCTTCGCCAGCCGCCCCGCCGGCGCCACCGTCCTCGTCGACGGTCGGGCCGTCGGCTCGACGCCCTTCGAGTGGGCCGGCGCCCACTCGGGCCGGACCTACGGCGTCGAGTTCCGCCTCGACGGGCATGAGTCCGTCCGCGCCTCTGCGACCGGGCCCGAGCCGGGGGCCACGGTCCGCATCAGCCGGGAGCTCCCCCCCCTCGTCGCCGATCTCCCGGGCAAGCTCAACGTCCAGGCCACCCCCGGCTGGGCCAAGGTCTACATCGACGGCGCCTACGTCAGCACCACCCCCCTGATCGGCCACGAGCTCCCCGCGGGCAGCTACACCATCCGCCTCGTCAACGACCGGCTCGGCGCCGACATCACCGACACCATCTCGGTGTCCGGCGGCCAGACGACCATCAAGGCCTACCAGCTCGACCGTTGACCGACCCGCACCCGCTGCACCGCTGGCGCGTGCCGCCGGGCGACGTCCGGTGGCGATGTCCCCGCGGCTGGACCGCGCCGATCCCGCGCCCCTCCGGCCCCCGCCTCCTCTGGGGCCAGGATCGCTTGACGTCGGGCCTGACCCTCGCCGCCCTCCAGGCCGGCACCCCCGCCGCGCAGCACGTCGAAGTCACCGCTCCCTCACGCCCCGACGTGATCGCCGCCATCGCCGATCACCTCCGCGCGGCCGGCGCGACCCCCGTCGTGTGGGCGACCCGCGCCGCCGAGCTCGACCTCCGCGGCCGGGCTGACCGCCCCGGTCGCCTCGCCGACGCCGACGGCGGCGTCCTCATCGTCGACGCTCACGACGTCCCCGGCGATTCGGACGGCTGGGGTGCGCTGCGCGAGGCCATGAGCCTCGGCACCGTGCGCCGGCTTCCACCCGAGGAGCAGGAGCAGCATCCCGCCGGCGGCGACCAGGGCCACGACGCTGAGCGCGACGGCGAGCCAACCTCGCCGCTCGACCTCGATCCCGATCCGGCCCGGTGCACCGTCGTCCTCGTCGGACTCGACAGCGTCCTCCGGAAGCTCCGCGACGCCGACCCCCGGGCCGCTCAGCTGCTCCGCCACCGGCTCGAGCTGGCGAGCGACCGGCCCCGGACCCGGGACGGCGTCTCCGCAGGCCTCGCCGCCCTCCGCGCCGCCGTCGACGACCGCGGCCTCGGGCCCATCTCGCCGGGCGCCTGCGGACTCGCCGCCGAGCTCCTCGCCGTGCCCGCCCGCCGAGGCTTCGTCTCCACCGACGACCGCGCGATCCTCGACGCCATCGCCGACGCCCGCGCCCGGCGCCCCAACGGGCTCCTCGACCGGAGGCCGGTCCGCGCGGCGTGGCTCGCCCGCCGCGACCGGCACGCCGCCCGGGAGGAGGCCCACCGCCGCCGGGTCGTCACCGGACAGCTCCTCATCGAGACCACCGGCGCCCACCTCGGCGTCGTCAACGGCCTCATGGTCTACGGCCAGAACCGCCTCGCCTACGCCATGCCCGGGCGGATCACCGCCTCGGTCGCGGTCGGGCGCGAGGGACTCATCAACGTCGAGCGGGAGGCCAAGTACTCCGGGCGCTCCTTCGACAAGGGGGTCTTCCAGCTCGCGGGCCTCCTGCGGGGGCTGTACGCGACGACGGCGCCGCTGGGGCTGGCGGCGACCCTGACGTTCGAGCAGTCGTACGGGAGGGTCGACGGGGACTCCGCCACCCTCGCCGAGGCGATCGCCGTCTTCAGCTGCCTCGCCGGCCTCCCCGCCCGGCAGGACGTCGCCGTCTCGGGCGCGATCAACCCCCGCGGCGAGGTCCTGCCCGTGGGCAGCGCGACCCTCAAAGTGGAGGGCTGGTACCGCACCTGCCTCGCCACCGGACTGACCGGCGAGCAGGGCGTCCTCCTCCCCACCCGCAGCGTCCCCGACCTCCAGGTCGACGAGGAGGTCCTCGCCGCCATCGAGGCCGGCCGGTTCCACGTCTGGGCCGTCGACACCGTCGACGACGCCCTCGAAGCGCTCCTCGGCCGGCCCGCGGGGAGGCGCCCCGGCAAACCCTTCGCCGCGCAGTCGGTCTACGGCCGCGCGGGCAAGACGATGCGCCGCATGAGCGAGCGCCTCTACCCCCCGCGCAAGCCGTCGACCAAGGCATCGGCCAAGAAGAAGGAGAAGGCGGCCCCCGGCCCGCACAAACCCACCGACTGATTGAACTCGCGGACCGGGGACCATGCTTTCGGCGCGCTGCCGGAGCACGGTCCATGCCAGAACTCAACTACCTGAAATCACTTGGTTCTGAAGCCCCGCCCGGGACGATTCCCGGACAGATCGTCCGAAACCGTCCAGATCCGTCCGATTTCGTCCGAAAGTGTCCGGTCCCGGCCCCCGTCAGGGGAGCGTGATCACGAGAACGCCGCCCGGATCGGGCTGGTTCGCCGACTGCGCCGCGAGCCCGATCCCGACCCCGGCAGCCGTGGCTCCGAGGACGCCCGCCACGATCGCGACGACCACCCCCGCCGCCTTGTTCGGCTGCCGCTGCACCTTCGTCTCGGCGGCCTCGGTCGGTCGGGACGCCGAGGCATCCGCCACCGCCACGTCCTCGGCCCCGAAGAGGTACTCGTTGAGCACGGTGTTGCCGCCGAGCACCAGCGTTACGGCCTCCGGCGAGACGCGCTCGTCCTTGATCGCCCCGCTGCCATCGGCGTACCGCGCGACGCGCTCCACGAGCTGCCGGATGAACGCCGACCGCGCTCCCGGCGTGGCCGACAACGACGCGGACGCGCTGACCGAGAACGTGCTCGACCGACCCGAGTACAAGGCGACCGTGAAGTCGCCCGCGGGATCGAACGCCGCCACGGCGACGAGATCCGTCCCTGCCGCCACCGCGAGCTCCCGGTACAGCCGCCGCGTCAACGGACTCCGAGCCTCCTGGGCCTCCTCCCCGGCGCCGGTCCCCAGCGACGGCGTGGTGAGCTCCGCCTCGATCGCGACCTCCTCCCCCGGGGCGAGCGTGTAGCTCGCGAACCACCGACCCGCCGCGCCCCCGTCCACCAGCACCGTGTGCAGCCCCGGCGGCAGGGGGCCCACCCCCGTCGGGGTCGTCCCCACCAACCGACCGTCCACATAGACCCGCGCGCCCGCGTGAGCGCCGCTGTCGATGCTCAGCTTCGCCCCCGCCAAGCGGAGCACCTCGGCCCTCACCTGCTCGAACAGCTCGACGATCTTCGGCGGGTACTCGAGCGTGTCGAGCACCCGGTTGGGGTCCATCCGGACCACCTCGGAGAAGGCGAGCCGGGCGTCGTCCTCGTTCCCGAGGCTGAGGTGGGCGAGGCCCAGGTAGAGCTGGACGTCGACCGACAGCCGCGGATCGCGGACGAACTGTTCGACGCCGTCGAGCGCCCCCTCCGCCCGCGTCAGCGCGGCCACCGCCTGGTCCGGCTGGGCCTTCTCGTAGAGGATGCGTCCCTCGTCGAACGCGCTCTGGACGGGGTCGAGGAAGACGTGCTCGACGAGCTGCTCCCGCTGCCCGAAGAGCCGGTTCCGGAGGTCGTCTCCGTGGACCACCTGCAGGCCCGCGGTCTTGAACCCCGCGACCATGTCCTGGGCCATCGCGAAGAGCTCCTCGCGCGACTGCTCGCCGTTCCCGTGGACGCCGACCACCGAGACGGAGACCGCCCCCGCCGCGCCCGGCAGGAGCATCGCTAGCAGCAAGACGGGGAGGAGCAGCCGACGCGGAGCCATGCGCCGGGCAGGATAGCAAGCCGGTCGTCCTTGACGGTGCCTCCGACCGTTGCCATCTTCGCCGCCGCCATGCGCCGCCCCCTCCTCCTCCCCCTCGTCCTCGTGGCCCTCCTCGGAGGGACCTCCGCATCCGCCGCCGATCGGAGCGTCGAGGCCGACCGCGCCTGGAAGCAGGCTCGCTCCCTGATCGAGCAAGGCCTCCAGGGAGCGGCCATCGAGCCCCTCCGGACGGCCCGGGATCTGGCCCCCCACGACGTCCAGATCCACTGCGACTACCAGGACCTGATGACGGCGCAGGGGTACGCCGTCGACATCATCGAGGAGTACGAGACGCGCGCCGCCCGCAACCCGTCCGACCCGGACGCCCACTACCTCCACGGCCGCTCCACCGGAGATCCCCTCCTCGCCGGACCCGCCTTCGACAAGGCCCTCGCCCTCGACCCCGACCACGTCTGGTCGCTCCAGGGGAAGGGCGGGGTGGCCGCCGCCCAGGGGCGCCTCGACGAGGCCCTCGACTGGTACGCCAAGGCGCTCCAGCGGGACGTCACCCGGGCCGACGTCCACAACAAGGTCGCCGGCATCCACTACGCCCGGGGCGAGTACGAGGCCGCCATGACCGCGTGGAAGGCGGCCATCGAGCACGCCCCGGACGACTACCACGCGTACCTCAACATGGGCGCCGTCCTCTCCCTCCAGGGCGACCTCGAACGGGCCGAAGTGCTCCTCGGCGGCGCCGTCGAGCGCGCCCCCGGCAACCCCCTGGCGTACGTCAACCGCGCCTACGTCCTCTTCAAGCTCCAGCGCTACGACGACGCCATCTCGCACTTCCACGCCGCCCTCGCGATCAACCCGCGCGATCGCAAGGTGGCCGGGAGCCTCGAGCTCGTGGAGAAGGTCCGCGACGGGTCGATCCCGTTCGAGGCGTTCGGCCCCTACGAGCAGGCCCTCGCCGCCACGCTCGTCGATCCCGCAACCGCCATCCAGCACTTCAAGGAGGTCCTCCTCCTCGCCCCGGACTTCGCCGTCGCGCACATGAACCTCGGCCTCATGCAGCTGTCGACGGGCCGGTTGGACGAGGGGCTGGCGTCGCTGCACAAGGCGGTCGAGCTCGCCCCCGACAACGTGGCCGCCCGCTACAACCTCGGCTTCGCGCTCCTCGGCACCGAGCGTCTCGGCGAGGCGAAGGTCGAGCTCGAGCAGGCCCGCAGCCTCGATCCCGGGGACGTCGACGTCCTCAGCGCCCTCGGCCTCGCGCAGCTCGGCTTGGGGGACGTCGCTGCCTCCATCACGACGCACCGCAACGCGCTCGAGCTCTCGCCCCGGGACCCCGTCCTCTGGCTCCAGCTCGCGACCGCCCAGATGTCGCTCGGCGACAACGTGGCCGCAGAGGCCTCCATCCGCGAGTCCCTCGCCATCGCCCCCGGCTTCGCCACGGCGCGCATCCAGCTCGTCGCGATCCTCCGCCAGGACCGCCGCTTCGACGAGGCCCTCGCCGAGCTGGTGCCCCTCGAGGAGCTGGCCCCCGACCACCCCGACATCGCCGCCGAGCGTGCCGCCCTGGAGGCCGCCCGAGACCAGATGGCCGCCGCCGCCGCCGACGGCCGCATCCGCCTGAGCCAGATCATGACGCGCGACGCGTCGGTCGCCGCAGAGGTGGACACCAAGCTCCGCGGGGGCGCGAAGTTCAGCACGCTCGCGGCCCGCTACGGCACCGGCCCCGAGGCCTCCCGTTCGGGGGACATCGGCTTCGTCGACCCGGCAGAGCTCCGCGCCGAGGTGTCCGCCGCGGTGACCTCGCTGGACGTCGGGCAGCGGACCGGTGTCGTGGATCTCGGCACCGTCCAGCTCATCCTCCTGCGTACCGAGTAGCGCTATCCTGCGCGCGCCCCGCGGGAATTCTTTTTTAAGACGGCCCGCCCTCCCCGTTGGACCGAACGACAGGACGCACCGTTGACGGACACCGAGCTGGTCGCCCTCTTCGGTGCAGATGGAGACAGGGATGCCGCGTGGGCGGCGTTCCTCGAGCAGTTCGAGGGGCGGATTCGCCACTGCTGCCGTTACTGGATGAACCGGTACGGCCGCCCCGACGAAGCCGAGGATCGCTTCCAGGACGTCATCGCCTTGCTCTGCAAAGACGACTTCCGGCCGATCCGCGAGTTCGTGCCGGGGAGGGCAAAGATGTCGACGTGGGTGACCGCCATCGCGACCAACACCTGCCGGGGCTGGTTCCGCAGCCGCGACCGGACCGTGTTCGCACCGGAGCGCGCAGATGAGTCGGGACCGACCCCGACCGTCGATCCCGAGGCCACCGACCCGCTCCAGAGCATCAGCGACGACCAACGCGGGCAGCTGATGGTCCGGGCGCTGGCGGAGTGCGCGGGCAGCCTCGACAGCAAGCGCCAGAAGCTCTTCGTCGCGCGGCTGCTCCTGCAGCTGGCGCACGACCGCAAGGTCACGATGAGCGAGGTCGGGCGCATCTTCGACTACTCCCCCCAGCGCACGAAGTTCCAGCTCGACACGACGCTGCAGCAGCTCCGGGACTGCATCGGCCGGACGACGGAGGACCCGTCATGAACCGGCTCGCCGACTACGCCCTCGACCTCCTCAACTCCGAGGCGCTCCGACCGCCGCGGAACGAGCACTTCGACGCGCTCCTCCGCGATCTCGCAGACCACCTCGTCGACCCCGACGATCCGGCCAGCGAGTTCGACCTCGTGACGCTGTCCGCGCTGGTCGACGGCGGCCTCGAGGAAGGAGATCGCGCCGCCGCGATGGCTCGCGTGCGCGAGAACCCGCGGAAGCTCCAGCAGCTCGTCGAGCTCCACGCCGTCGTCAGCGCGTTCGACGACGAGGCGCCGCGGGAGTCGCTCTCCGACCTCCACGTGGCCGACGAGTTCGTACCCCCGTCGCGCTCGGCCGAGGCCGAGGTCATCTCCCTCGCCGAGCGGCGCGCCTCCCGACGCATGCTCGTCGTCGCGGGCTCGATCGCCGCCCTCCTGATGGTCGGCCTCGTGCTCCTCGTCACCGGTGGACAGACGCTCCCCGATCCGCTCGACGTGACCATCGGCGACAGCGGTGCCCAGGTCCGCTCCGCGAGCCGCCCTGTGGGAGCCTCCTTCGCGCTCGAGGCGACCGTTGCGGGCGACGCCCACTGGGCCGTCGTCGTCGCCGCAGTCCCGGCGAACGGCCAGCCGATCATGGCGTGGGTCGCGCAGACGTCGCAGCCCGGGTCCGACGCCGGCCGGGTCCGGTTCGAGGAGACGCTCGCCGGGCCCCCCGGACGCCGCGCCTACGTCCTCGTCGCCAGCCGCTCTCCCCTCGACGCCCTCCCCGCGCTCATCCCCGACTGGGAGCGCGGCCTCCGCTCGAGCGCATCGCCCGACACCCTCCTCCGCGATCTCCAGGCGATCGTCGACGCAGAGGCGGGCGCCCACGCGTGGCGGGTCAGCGAGGCCGTCGCGCTCGCCGTCGCAGAGGCCGATCTCTAGGGGGGCGCCGCCTCAGTCGACGTGGACCGAGAAGAGGCGGGCCAGGAACTCGGTCCGGCTCTTCGTCCCCGACTTCTTCAGGATCGACAGCAGGTGGAACTTCACCGTGGAGTCTGCGATCTCGAGCAGCGCCGCGATCTGCCGGTTCGAGAGCCCCTCCGCGAGGAGGCTGACGACGTCCCCCTCACGTGAGGTCAGCCCGAAGCGTTCTTCGGCGAGGTCGATCAACCGGACCAGCGACGGCCCGCTCGTCTCCACCGAGACCAGCCAGGCGACTTGCGGATCCTGGCCGGTCTCGACGCGAGCGATCGCGAGCCGGTAGCTGGTGCCCTGCGTGCTGGACAGCCACGACGGCTCGCTGGGCGTCGACTCCAGCGCCCGCAGCGCGGCCAGTCGCCGCTCGATCTCCTCCGCCAGCCACTCCGGCAACGCGGACGCCTCGGGGTCGAGCTCCAGGCGCTCGATCGCCGCGGCGTTCGCGGCGACGACCTCTCCGGTTGCGGTCAACAGCAGGATGGGGACGGGGCTGGCCCGCCACGCCAGCTCGGCGAGGTCGTTCATGAGCGGGATCGATGGTGCAGGCTGAGGAGGCGGGCGAGCAGGTCGGTCCGGCTCTCCGTCCCCGACTTCTCCCGCATGTTCCGGAGGTGGTACTTGACGGTCGCCTCCGAGATGCCGAGGCGCTCCGCGATGGTCCGATCGGGCATCCCCTCGAGCAGGAGGGTGACCACGTCGATCTCGCGATCGCTCAGGCCCCACGTTTTCTCCGCGAGGCGCAGCCGGGCGATCGGGCCCGGGCCCCCGCGCTCGATGGACAGCAGCCACGCCACCTCGGGGAGGCCCACGTCGAACCGGAGGGGTCCTCCACGAACCGCTCGTCGAGGCACTCCTGGACCCACCGGAGGAGCGTGTCGCCCTCGCCCAGGTGCTCTTCGGCGGCGGGGTTCTTGCCCACGACCCGACCGTCCTCGGCGAGAAACACGAGCGGAACGGGGAGGGTCCTCCAAGCGAGGTGGGCCGGAAAGTCCTTCTCCGCGTCGTTCATCGGCGCTTCCTAGCACGACAAGAAGGGGCCTCGCACCCGTCTGATCACATCCGGATCACGGGTTGACCGCGCAGCCGATTGACTGAACAATCAATCACCCGCCGGGCACGGCAACAGAAACGGGAGACGTAATGGCATCAGGCGCCTACCAGACCGACATGCGCGACCACAGGTTCGTGCTCTTCGAGCAGGTCGAAGTCCAGAACCTGCAGGGCCCGAAGTACGAGGAGTTCGGGCAAGACCTCTACGAGATGATCCTGGAGGAGGCGAGCAAGGTCGCCACCGAGACCATCTCGCCCGTCAACGAGGTCGGCGATCGCCAGGGCTGCACCTGGACCGACGGCGAAGTCACCACCCCCGACGGCTTCAAGGCGGCCTACAAGACCTTCTGCGAGGCCGGCTGGACGCTGATGGGGACGCCCCCCGAGTTCGGCGGCCAGGGGCTCCCCCTCCCCGTCGCCCTCGCCACCGTCGAGATGTTCACCGGCGCGGGCTGCGCCTTCATGATGTACCCCGGCCTCACCGCGGCCGCGGCGAACCTCATCCGCGCGATGGGGAGCGACTGGATGAAGGCCAACGTCCTCCCCAAGCTGCTGACCGGCGAATGGGCGGGGACGATGTGCCTCACCGAGCCGCAGGCCGGCTCCGCCGTCGGCGACGTCCGCACCAAGGCGATCCCCGACGGCGATCACTACCGCATGGAGGGGACGAAGATCTTCGTCAGCGGCGGCGAGCACGACCTCACCGAGAACATCATCCACATCATGCTCGCCCGGACCGAGGACGCCCCCGCCGGCATCAAGGGGCTGAGCCTCTTCATGGTCCCGAAGTACATCGTCAACGAGGACGGCAGCCTCGGCGACAAGAACGACCTCTACTGCTCCGGCATCGAGCACAAGATGGGCATCAACGGGTCCGCCACCTGCACGCTCTCCATCGGCGACAACGGCGGCGCCCAGGCCTGGATCATCGGCGACGAGGCCGAGGGCATGATGCGGATGTTCCACATGATGAACGAGGCCCGCATCGGCGTCGGCGTGCAGGGCTACGCCATCGCCGGGGCGGCCTACAACGCGGCGCTCGACTACGCCCGCGAGCGCATCCAGGGGACCGACTTCAAGGAGTTCAAGGACGCCGGCGCCCGTCGCGTGGCCATCATCGAGCACCCCGACGTCCGCCGGATGCTGCTGCATTGCCGCTCCCAGGTCGACGGCATGCGCGCCCTCGGCATCACGCTCGCGTCGTTCGCCGAGAAGCTGGAGACGCTCCCCGAGGACGACCCCGAGCGGGGCAAGTGCGAGGACCTCCTCCAGGTGCTCACCCCCGTCCACAAGTCCTGGTGCACCGACCAGTGCTTCGACGTCACGAAGTGGGCGCTCCAGGTGTTCGGCGGGTACGGCTACATCGGCGAGTACCCGGCCGAGCAGTACGTCCGCGACTCGAAGATCTTCTCGATCTACGAGGGCACCAACGGCATCCAGGCGCTCGACCTCGTCGGCCGGAAGATGGCGATGAAGGGCGGGCAGGCTTTCATGCAGCTGATGGGCTGGATCAACGAGCTCGTCGCGGCCGTCGGCGAGATCGACGACCTGAAGGCCGAGCACGCCGCCATGGAGAAGTCCCGGGACCGCCTCGGCGGCGCCGCCATGCACCTGATGCAGCTCGGCATGTCCGGCGATCAGGACCTCCCCGTGCTGCACGCGTGCGACATGCTCAACCTCGTCGGCGACGTCGTCATCGGCGCCCTCATCGGCCAGCAGGCCGTCATCGCCCACCCCAAGCTGGCCGCGCTGGCGGCCGACGCGGGGGTGGACCTGGGCGACGTGGCGGCCCGGCAGGCGTGGCTCGAGGAGAGCGACGAGGGCCGCTTCTACCACCGCAAGCTGGACAACCTCCGGTACTTCGCCCACCAGTTCCTGCCGCGCACCGCGCACTGGCAGCGGGCCATCACGTCCCCCGATCGGAGCGTCCTCGAAGCCGTGCTGTAGCGGTTCTGAAGCGGTTCGGCTTGAAGCCGCTCTCCTTAGTGTTAACTTGACACTATGAGCGCGCTCCTGACGGACCTCTATCAGCTCACGATGGCCTACGGATACTGGAAGCTCGGCCTCGCCGACCGCGAGGCCGTCTTCCACGTCTTCTTCCGCACGCCCCCCTTCGGCGGGGGGTACGCGATCGCCGCCGGACTCGAGCAGGTCGCCGATTACCTGGACGACTTCGCCTTCACCCCCGAGGACGTCGCCTACCTCGGCAGCCTGACCGGCGCGGACGGCGAGCCGCTGTTCGAACCCGCCTTCCTCACGCACCTCGCCGACCTTCGCTTCTCGTGTGATGTCGACGCCATGCGGGAGGGGACCCCGGTCTTCGGCCACGAACCGATGCTCCGGATCCGGGGGCCGCTGCTGCAGGCCCAGCTCCTCGAGACCCCGCTCCTCAACCTCCTCAACTTCCCCACCCTCGTCGCCACGAAGGCGTCCCGCATCTGCCGCGCCGCCCGGGGCGAGCCCGTGCTCGAGTTCGGCCTGCGGCGGGCGCAGGGGACCGACGGCGCGCTGACGGCGAGCCGGGCGGCCTACATCGGCGGCTGCGCGGCGACCAGCAACGTCCTCGCGGGGCGCCGGTACGGCATCCCCGTCAGGGGGACCCACGCCCACTCCTGGGTGATGGTGTTCGGCGAGGACGCCGCCGCCTTCGAGGCCTACGCGAACGCCCTGCCGAACAACTGCGTGTTCCTCGTGGACACCTTCGACACGCTGGACGGCGTGCGCGAGGCGGCGCGCGTCGGGCTCCGGCTTCGGGCGCAGGGGCACGCGGTCCTCGGCGTGCGGCTCGACTCGGGAGACCTCGCGGACCTCTCGGTAGAGGCGCGCCGCATCCTCGACGAAGCCGGCCTCCAAGACGCCGCCGTTGTCGCCAGCAACGACCTCGACGAGCACCGGATCACCGCGCTCAAGGAAGCCGGCGCGGCCATCACCGTCTGGGGCGTGGGGACGCGACTCGTCACGGCCCACGACCAACCCGCCCTCGGCGGCGTCTGCAAGCTGGGCGCGATCCGTGGCGACGACGGCGCCTGGGAGCACCGCGTCAAGCTGAGCGAGCAGGCGATCAAGGTCAGCAACCCCGGCTGCCTCCAAGTCCGGCGCCACTTCGGCCCCGACGGCGTCGCCCGCCGCGACGTCCTCCACGACGTCCACGACGCACAACCCGTCGCGGGGATCTTCGAGGACCTGCTCGTCCCCCTCTTCGATGCCGGCCGGCGGGTCTGGCAGCCCCCCCCGCTGGACGACGTCCGCGCCCGCGCCGCCCGCCTCCTCGACGCCCTCCCTCCCGGCGTCCTCCGCCTCGCCGACCCGGACCCCTACCCCGTCCAGCTCGAGGAGCGGGTCGCCGAGCGAAAGGCCCGCCTCCTCGACGAGGCCCGCCGCCGTGGGGCCGCCTGATGGCGTACACGTACGAGTACCCGCGCCCTGCCGTGACCGTGGACACCGTGGTCTTCGGGGCGACCGGGGGTGCGCTCCAGGTCCTCCTCATCCAGCGCGCGGGCGAGCCGTTCGTCGGCTCGTGGGCCATCCCCGGCGGGTTCGTGGACCCCGACGAGGACCTCGACGACGCCGCCCGCCGCGAGCTCGCCGAGGAGACCGGCGTCGCGATCTCCTTCCTCGAGCAGCTCTACACCTTCGGCACCCCCGGCCGCGATCCCCGCGGGCACGTCATCACCGTCGCCTACGTCGCCCTCGTCCGCCCCGAGCAGGTCCACGTCCGCGCCGCCAGCGACGCCCGCGCCGCCGGCTGGTTCCAGATCGACGCCCTCCCCCCCCTCGCCTTCGACCACGACCGCATCCTCGACGTCGCCCTCCGCCGGGTCCGCGCCAAGGTCCAGTACCAGCCCATCGGCTTCGAGCTGCTCCCCGAAGACTTCACCCTCGGCCAGCTCCAGGAGGTCTACGAGACCGTCCTCGGGAGGGCCGTCGACAAGCGCAACTTCCGTCGCAAGATCAAGCAGATGGGGGTCCTCGAGGCGACCGGCCGGCGGCAGACCGGGGTCCCCCACCGGGCGCCGGAGCTCTTCCGGTTCGACCGCGCCCGCTACCTCCGCCTCCTCGAAGACGGATTGGAGTTCGAGCTATGACCCGCGCCCTGCTCCTCGTCGACATCCAGCACGACTTCCTCCCCGGCGGCGCCCTCGGGGTGGCCGACGGCGACGCGGTCGTGCCCGTCGCCCGGCGCCTCGCCGAGCGCTTCGACCTCGTCGTCGCCAGCCAGGACTGGCACCCCGCGGACCACGGCAGCTTCGCCGCCAACCACCCCGGCCGCGCCCCCCTCGAGGTCGTCGAGCTGCACGGGCTCTCCCAGGTCCTCTGGCCGACGCACTGCGTCCAGGGCTCCCGGGGGGCCGAGCTGGTCGACGACTTCGGGGCCGCGCACGTCGTCCGCAAGGGGACCGACCCGACGGTCGACAGCTACAGCGCCTTCTTCGACAACGGGCGCCGCCAGGACACCGGCCTGCACGCCTGGCTCGCCGCGCACGACGTCGAGGAGCTCTACGTGATGGGACTGGCGACGGACTACTGCGTCAAGTTCACCGCACTCGACGCCGCCGACTGCGGCTACGCCACCTTCGTCGTGGAGGACGGCTGCCGCGGCGTCAACGCACGGGCGGGCGACGCCGACGCCGCGCTGCAGGAGCTGCGCGACGCCGGCGTCCGGGTGGTTCGTTCGTCCGAGGTCTGACTACTCGCCGGAGTCGTCGTCGTCGTCGTGCGCCGAGTCGTCGTCGTCGCCCGAGTCGTCGTCGTCGTCGCCCGAGTCGTCGTCGTCCCCGAAGCCGTCGCAGTAGCCGTCGGGGACGATGTTGTCCTCGCAGGGCGAGCACCACTGCGCCCGCAGCTCCGACTCGTCCGTGTCGTAGTAGTACCAATCGGTGCCGAACCCGTCGCAGCTCGCCGTCGGGTCGGCGGGGCACTCGTCCTCGGACGCCTCCGCCGTGAGGGGGCCGCCGGGCGACTCGCAGGCGTCGTCGGCGGGCTCGTTCCAGCACGCCACGACGTCGCCGTCGACGAGGAAGCGGCAGCTGCCGCCGATCTCGCCGGAGTCGTCGTCGTCGCCCGAGGCGTCGTCGTCGTCGCCGGACGCGTCGTCGTCGTCGCCGGACGCGTCGTCGTCATCGGCCGCGTCGTCGTCGTCACCGGTGGCGTCGTCGTCGTCGGCGTGGCTGCATCCGACCGTCCAGAGGGTCATCGGCACACACAGTCCGAGGGTGATCAGCATCAGCAGAAATCGCAGTCGCATGGGTACCTCCGTGCCGGATGCTACGCGATAGGATCCGGCCATGCGACGTGCACTCCTTGTCCCGCTCCTGCTCCTCGTGGTCGCCACCGGCTGCCGCACCACCCACGACGCCACCGACGAGGAGCTCGCCTCCCTCGGGGTCGTCGGCGACGGCCTCTTCAGCGCCCAGGACGCCGGCGCGGACCTCGGCGAGTCCTCCGCCGCGGCGACGTCCGGCATCTACGCCACGTTCATCGGCCTCCGCAAGGACGCCGACGGCGGCGGCGGCGGCAGCGCCGGCCTCTACATCGTCAACGAGGGGCGCGAACCGTGGCCCGACTGCGTCACCGAGGTCGACAACGGCGTCGAGTACAACGAGTGCGAGTTCTCCGCGTCGGGCAACAGCGCCTCGGTCGAGTTCTTCCTCGACGGCTACTACTACTACTCGGACAGCTCCGCGGAGGCCGACCTGACGTACGACTTCGGGGTCGCCGCGGACGACATCAGCGTCGGCTGGACGTCCAACTGGAGCACCGACCTGACCTGGTCCGACACGGTCCTCGACGGCGAGTACCACGTGGACTACGCGTACGGCATCACGACCGGGAACCTCCCCACCATCGGCGGCATCGAGTTCACCCTCGACGGCACGATCGAGGCGCTCACGTACGACGAGGCCTGCCCCGGCATCGTCAGCGGCGTCCTCGACTGGCGGTACACCTACAAGGAGACGGGCGAGCCGCCCGAGAACGGGCACGTGACCATCGAGTGGATCGGCTGCGACGACGCCACCGTCACCTGGTAGCGGAGCGTCCGCCTACAGCTTCGGCTTGATCAGCACCAGCGCCGCGGGGAGGACGACGAGGTCCGCCACCAGCGCGATCGCGATCGCGAGGCCCGTCAGCAGCCCGAAGTAGATGTTCGGGTTGAACGACGCGAGGAGCATCAGCTCGAACCCGAGGATCAGCACCACCGACGTCGTCACCACCGCGCGGCCCGTCTTCATCAGCGTGTCGACGACCGCGTCGTGGATGTCGTCGCCGGCGTGGACGCGCTTCCGGAGGTGGTGGAGGAAGTGGACGGTGTTGTCGACGACCAGCCCCAGCGCGACCGCGCCGATCATCGTCGTCCCGGGGTCCAGCCGGATGCCGACCCAGCCCATGATCCCGATGACCAGCGCCACCGGGAGGATGTTCGGGATCATCGAGAAGAGGCCCAGGCGGACGCTGCGGAGCGCCAGCGCCATGAAGAGCAGGACCGTCACGAACGCCAGCCCCATCGACCGCGTCGCCGACCGCAGCAGGTAGCGGTCCATGTTCGCGATCAGCTTGCTCATCCCCGTCGAGTGCGCGGACGTCGGCTCGGTGAAGGTCTCCTCCAGGAGCGTGTCGAGGTCGACGATCCGCTCCGTCAGGTCGTCCGCCATCGACGCCCGCACCGTCGTCGTGATGCGCGCCTTGCGGAAGTCGAAGTCGACCAGCGCCTCCACCTCCTCGGGGTCGTCCAGCATCAGGAGCAGCTGCGCCACCTCGCGCCGGTCGTCGGGGATGACGGCGTCCGCCTCGGCGCCTCCCCGGAGCGCCTGCCGCAGCTCCTTGACGTAGTCCGCGAGCGACACCGCCGCGCCGACGCCCTCGATCGTGCCGAGCCACTCCTGCACCGTCTCGAGGTCCCGGAGGACCTCCGGCTCCTTGGCGCCGTCCACCGATCCGGTGTCGACGATGACCTCCAGCCGCGTCGTCCCCGCGAGCTGATCGTCGATGAACTCGAGGTCCTGGCGGACGGGGTCACGCTCGTGGAAGTACTCGACGGGGTTGCTGCCCGTCTCCAGCCAGAGGAGCCCCGCGAGCCCCGTCACCGCCGCGAGCACCGACACCGCCATCACCCGCCCGGCCCGGTTCAGCGCCAGCTCGCCGAGCGCCGTCAGCGCCTTGTCCCACCGCGCCCACATCCGGTCCAGCCGCCCCGACCGGCCCCCGCCCACCGGCTCCTTCGCCGCCAGCCACGGCAGCAGCCACGGCCCCAGCGCGTAGTTCAGGACGAACGCCGCCAGCACCCCGAACGCCCCCGCCTGCCCGAACTGCTTGAGCGGCGCCAGCGTCGACAGGTTCAGCGAGCTGAGCCCCGCCACGGTCGTCGCGGCGGTGAAGAACGACGGGGTGAGGAGCTGCCGCAGCGCGCCGTAGCCGGCCTCTTTCGGCTCCGCCCCCTGGTGCCGCAGCAGCAGCGTCCGCGACAACAGGTGCACGGACGTCGCGATCCCGATGCCCAGGATCATCGGGTAGATGATCCCGTGGATGATCGTCAGCTCCTGGCCGAGCATCACCGTGAAGCCCGTCACCCAGCACGACGCGAGGCTGACCACGGCGAGGGGCAGGACGAGCGCCCGGAGCGAGTGGAAGAGCACCAGGATCGTCAGCACGATCACCAGCACCATCAGCGGCATGATGAGGAGGAAGTCGCGCTCGGTGTGGCGCAGGAAGGCGTCGTCGAGGAGGGTCGGGCCGGCGGCGCGGATGTGGACGGCGTGCTCCTCCTCGAAGGGGTCGAGCATCGCCCGGAGGTCGCGCGCGAGCACCCGCTTGAGGTGCGTCTCCCCCATCAGGTGGTCGACGGTGACGATGACGGCCGCGACCGTGCCCGCCTCGTTGACCAGCGTCCCCACGAGGAGGCCGTCGCCCATGACGCGCTCGCGCAGCGTCGCCGGATCGGGAGGGTCCTCGGGGTCGTAGAGCGGCTTGACGGTGAGGACGCCCGGCTCCGAGACGACCTGGTTGATCGTGACGATCGACCGCACCTCCTCGACCCGCTCGACCGTCAGGGTCGCCTCCCCGAGGGCCCGCAGCCGCTCCAGCCCCGCCTCGGTCCAGAGCTCCTCGTCCTCGAACGCGAGCACCACGATCTGGTCGCTGTCGAACGCCTGCGTGAACTCGCGGTAGGAGACGAGGTCCGGGTCCTTCTCCAGGAACCACACCTCGATCGAGTTGTCGAAGCCGACCTGCCAGGCGAACGCGCCGGTCACCGCGGTGACGACGAGCACCGCCAGCAGTCCGAGGATCCTCCGCACTAGCGGCCCGTGAACTCCGGCTTGGTCTTCGTCATCCAGGCCTGGACGCCGACCATGAGGTCGCCGCTGTCGAGGCACTGGAGCTGCGCCTCGTGCTCGTTGGCGAGGGCGGAGTCCATCGATCCGAGCGACCGACGGAGGTTCCGCTTGGCCAGCCGGTAGGCCAGCGGCGGCCCCTCGGCGAGGCGGGCCGCGACCGCCGCGACGCGAGCCTCGAGCTCCTCGTCCGCGACCACCTCACCCACGAGGCCGAGCCGCAGCGCCTCGTCCGCGCCGAAGAGCGGCGCCAGGTACATCAGCTCGAAGGCCTTCGCCGCGCCCACGAGGTTCGGCAGGGTCAGCGACGAGCCGCCGTCGGGGACGAGCGCGATCTTCGTGAAGCTCTGGCTGAACCGGGCCGACGCCGCGGCGATGCGGAGGTCGCAGGCCAAGGCGAGGTCGAACCCGAAGCCGACCGCGTCCCCGGGCAGCGCCGCGAGGCTCGGCCCCTCGAAGTTCCAGACCGCCCGGAGGAGGGCGTGGAAGGCGTCCAGGCTGCGGCGACGTCCCTCGACCGTGTGCAGCAGCGGGGCGTTCTCGACGAGGTCCGCGCCCGAGCTGAAGGAGCTGCCGGTCGCCGTGACGACGAGCACGCGGACGTCCTCGCGGCCGTGCAGCGCCTCGATCTCGGGGACCATCGCCTCCAGCTGCGGGATGGTCAGCGCGTTCTTCTTGGCGGGGCGGTCGAATCGGACGACGGCGACGCGGTCCGCGACTTCGATCCTGTAGTCCGGCATCAGCGTCGCGAGCCTAGACCAGCGCCTCGAGATCGTCGAGCCAACCGGAGACCACGTCGCAGCCGCCCTGCCAGAAGCCGGGATCCGACAGGTCCAGCCCGAGCGCCGCCACCGCGTCGACCGGGGTCCGGCTGCCGCCCGCGCTGAGGAACCCCAGGTAGTCGCCCACGAACGCGTCCCCGTGCTCCTTCCACAGGCCGTGCAGGGCCAGCGTCAGCAGCTTCCCGAACGCGTACGAGTAACAGTAGAAGCGGGCGAAGACGAAGTGCGGGATGGTCATCCAGCGCCACCGGTCGCGGTGCTTCAGGGTGACCGGATCGCCGAGCAGGCGCGCCATCTCGGCCTCCCAGAGGTCCCCGAACCGCTCCCCGTCGACGGCGCCGGCCGCCCGCGCGGCGTGGGCCTGGGTCTCCCAGTTGATGTAGGCGATCTGGTGGAACGCGGTGGCGATCGCGTCGAGGATCTGCCGGTCGAGGAGCTGCCGGAGGCGGGCGACGTCGTCCGTCTGCGCCATCAGGTGCTCGTGCAGCCACAGCTCGCCGAACACCGACGCCGTCTCCGCCAGCGCCTTGCCGCACCGGGCGTTCAGCGGCGTCTGCCGGTTCGACAGCACCGCGTGGAGCCCGTGCCCCATCTCGTGGGCGAACGTGAAGACGTCGTCGAGGGTGTCCGTGTAGTTCAGCAGCAGCCAGGGGTGGTCCGGCGGGGCCCCCGGCGAGCAGAAGGCGCCCGAGCTCTTGCCGGGCTTCGGGAAGACGTCGATCCAGCCGTCGACGAACCGTCCCGCGATGTCCCCCGCGCGCGGCGAGAAGGCGGTGTAGGCGTCGAGCACGAGCTGCCGCCCCTCGGGCCACGGGATCGTCGGCTCCTCCCCGAACACGGGGACGCGGATGTCGTGAGTCGCGTAGTCGTCGAACCCGAGCACGCGCCGGCGGAGGCGGTGGTAGCGGTGGACGATCCCGAACGACCCCGTCCCCGTCTGCAGCAGCGAGTCGACGACCTCGCGGGGAACCTCGTCGCGGAGGATCGGGTAGTGCATCGGGTCGTCGTACCCCCGCGTCTTCATCTCGAGGCGGTGGTCCTCGAAGAGCGTGTTGAAGACGAACGTCATCACCTCGCGGTGGGGCGCGAAGCCGTCGGCGACCGCCGTCAGGGCGCGGTCCCGGACGCCGCGGTCGGGGTGCAGCCCGAGGGCCCGGACCTCGCCCCGGGTCAGCTCCTTCGTCTCCCCGTCGACCTCGACCTCGAACGTCAGCCCCGCGCTGAGCTGCATGTAGAGGTTCACCCACGCCGTCTTGCCCGTCAGGTCCTTGCGGGTGACGGTCTGCTCGGCCTCCTCGGTGAGCGTGAAGTCGGTGAAGAGCTGCTGGAACTCGAGGTAGTGGCCGTAGAGGTCGACCTCGCCGGCGTCGGGGAGGGCGGCGACGTGGGCGGGGGTGAGGTCCCCGATCTCGACGGACCAGAAGGCGAGCTGCTGGTCGATCTCGGCGCCGAACGCCTGCGCCGCCGCGAGCTCCGCCTGGACCGCCGGATCGTCCGACGCGACCGAGTACCGGAGCGCCGCGAACTGCCGCGAGCGGGAGGCCAACCGGATGATCTCCTCGAACTGCGCGAACGCCTCCCGCAGCTGCGCGCCGGTCGACCGCGCGAGGTTGCCGCGCCAGCGATCGACGAACGCCGACGTCAGATCCCGCGCCGCCTGCCGGTCCGCGGCGAGGTTCGGGTCGTCGGGGCCGGCGTAGAGGTCGGTCAGGTCCCAGGTGTCGCGCATGGCGACCCGATGTAGCAGCCTCAGGGAGCGGGGGCCAGCTTCAGTCCGACGGCGACCTTGCCGGGGATCGTGCTCGCCCGGGCCTCGTGCTCGGCCTGCGCGTCGAGCAGGCGACGTCGCTCGGTGGTGATCCGGTTCTGCGTCCCCGTCAGCTCGTAGTGGAGCTCCGTCCGGACCGCGTCGTTTGCCCCCGAGAGCGCCGACAGCTGCTCTGCCATCGCCACCCCGAGCGCCTCCGACGCGCGCAGCCGGGCTTCGACGTCCGGCGCCTCGCGGAGCGCCTCCGTGGCCGACTCCAAACCCGCCGCGTCCCCGCCTCCGAGGGCCAGCAGCTGCGGCGCGAGGCTCGCCTGCCGCTCCAGGACCGTCACCAGCGCCGACTCCGCGAGCTCGACCTGGTCGTGCGCCGAGCGGACCGCGCCGGCGCCCACGAAGCCCAGCCCCAGCGTCCCCACCATCACCGCGAGGACGACGGACGCGACGGCCTTGAGGATCCGCGACCGGAGCCGGGACGCCTTCGCCTCGGCGGCGCGGGAAGCCACCGCGGTCGCCTCCGCCCGCTCCGCCTTGAGCGCGATCGCCTCCTCGACGAACGACGGGTCGATGCCGAGCTCCTCCGCGATCGCCTCGACCTCCTCCACGGAGACGTCGTCGTCGCGCTCGCGGGCCTCGGCCTGGAGCTCCTGGGCGATCTCGATGATCGCCGGGATGTCGTCGTCGTCGACGTCCTGGCGGGCGTGCAGGTCCGCCGCGACCTGGGTCCGGGTCTTCGTCGCGCTCACGCCGGTAGTCTACGTCCGTGAACGCCCTGAACGCCCTCGCCGCCGCCGTCGTCCTCGCCGTCTCCGTGGGGGACGTCCCCAACCCCCACTCCAGCGGCGGCTGGGTGACGGACATGGCCGGCGTCCTCGGGATCGCCGAGGAGACGGCCATGAACGAGATGATCCAGGCGCTGCACGACGACCTCACCGTCGAGATCGCGGTGGTCACCGTGGTGGACGTCGATGGGACGCCGAAGTCGTTCGCGACGGCGCTCTTCAATTCCTGGGGGATCGGCGACGCGCAGGCCAACAACGGCCTCCTGGTGCTCCTCGTCATGGGGGAGCGGCGGCTCGAGATGGAGACCGGCTACGGGCTGGAGGCGACGCTGCCGGACGGGTGGCTGGGCTCCATGCAGCAGCGGTCGATGGTGCCGCTCTTCAAGCAGGGAGCGTACGGGGCGGGGCTGGTCGCGGGGCTCACCGAGATCAACGCCCGGCTCCGGCGGAGCCCCGACGAGGCGCGGGAGGGGGCGTCGGCGCCGGCCCACGTCCAGTCCACGCGGTCGCCGCCGCTGCCGACCCGGACGCGCGCGGGGGACGTCGTCCCGGTGCTCGTGCTGATGGGCTTCCTGGCCCTCGCGCTCCTCTTCGTGGCGTGGCGGAAGGCGCTGACGGCGCGGTGGCGGAAGTGTCCGGAGTGCGGCGTCGACCGGGAGCTCCTCGACGAGGACGCCGACGACGAGCACCTCAGCGAGGGGCAGGAGACCGAGGAGATGATCGGCTCGGTGAACTACGACGTCTGGACCTGCCTGGACTGCGGCAGCGTCGGCGTGCGCCGCCGGAACCGGCTCTTCAGCGGCTTCAGCAAGTGCGTGGGCTGCGGCTTCAAGACGGTCCGGAAGACGTCGACGGTCATCAGCGCGGCGACGACGATGAGCACCGGCACCGCCCGCGTCACCGTGTCGTGCTCCCACTGCGACCTCCACGAGACGTACACGCGGACGATCCCGAAGGTGTCGACGTCGAGCAGCTCGTCGTCGTCGTCGTCGTCGTGGTCGAGCAGCTCGGGCGGATCGTGGAGCTCGGGCGGCTTCGGCGGCGGCAGCAGCGGCGGCGGGGGGGCCGGGTCATCCTGGTAGCCGCCCTCGCCGCGGCGGCGGTCGTCGCGACCGCCATGGTCACCCCCGACGGCGTCGCGGGGCCGGACGAGGTCGGCAGCTACGTCGTCGATCTCGCCGGCGTCATCGGCGGAGACGCGGCCGGCCCCATGGAGGACGCGATGGCGTCGCTGCGGGAGGAGCTGGGCGTCGAGGTGGCCGTCCTCACGGTCCCCGGCTTCGACGGACAGGTCGCCGACTTCGTCCAGGAGGTGAGCCGCCTGTGGGGGCTCGGCGGCGACGCGGAGCTGT
This sequence comes from uncultured Rickettsiales bacterium, assembly GCA_964344575.1. Lineage (GTDB taxonomy): Bacteria > Myxococcota_A > UBA796 > UBA9615 > UBA9615 > JAAESI01. Next base: position 94,784 of record CAYFOA010000001.1, read on the forward strand.
CGGTGCTGATGGTCGTCGTCATGGACCGGCGCCGCTTCGACTGGCACGTCGGCTACGGCGTGGGGGAGGCGCTCCGGCCCGCCGCCCTGGACCGGATCCGGAACCGCGAGATCATCCCCCGGCTCAAGCAGGAGCGGTTCGCCGAGGGGCTCGCGGCCGGCGTGGACGCGGTCGCGGCGGAGGTGCGGGCGAACGCTGATCGGCTGCGTCGGGAGGGGCCCCCGCGGCCGGGAGGGCGGTCCGCAGACGGGGGCGGGGACGGCGACGGGGGCGGAGGAGGACCCGACGACGGGCCCGGCGGCGGACCGGGCGGCGGACCCGGCGGGCCCGGTGGCGGACCGGGCGGACCCGGCGGACCCGGCGGATGCGGGGGCGGTCCGGCCCCCGCAGTGTGGTTGCTGCTGCTGATGATCGCCGGCGGCGTCGTCCTCTACGTGCGCGGCCGGTAGGCGACGACCTCGATCTCGACGAGCGCGTCCTTGGGCAGCCGCGCCGCCTCGACGGCCGAGCGACCCGGGAACGGCTCCGCGAACGCGGTCGCGTAGACGCCGTTGACCGCCGCGTAGTCCCGCATGTCGGCCACGAACACGGTCGTCTTGACGACGTCGGCGAACGAGCAGCCGGCCGCGTCGAGGACCGCGCTCAGGTTGCGGAGCACCTGCTCGGTCTGGGCGACGACGCCGTCGGCCATCGCGCCGGTCGCGGGGTCGAGCCCGATCTGGCCCGCCGTGAAGACGTAGTCGCCGGCGACGACCGCCTGGGAGTACGGCCCGATCGCGGCGGGGGCGTTCGGCGTGGAGACGGCCTGCTTGCCCATGCTCAGTCCTCCGGCGGGGCGTAGACGCCGACGAAGGGGAGGTTGCGGAAGTAGCCGGCGAGGTCGAGCCCGAAGCCCACGACGAAGTGGTTCGGGATCGTGAAGCCGACGTAGTCGATCGTGAACTCCTCGCCCTCGACGCGGCCGTCCGGCTTGTCGAGCAGGGCGCAGATGGAGACGCTGCGCGGCCCCCGGGCGCCGAAGTTCTCGAGCAGGTAGCGGAGGGTGTGCCCCGTGTCGACGATGTCCTCGACGATGAGGACGTCCTTGTCCTCGATGCTGTGGCTGAGGTCCTTCACCAGCCGGACCGCGCCGCTGCTCTGCATCCCCCCGCTGTAGGAGCTGCACTCGAGGAAGTCGATCTGGACCGGCGGCGTGATGTGCCGCATGAGGTCGGACAGGAAGGGGACGGACCCCTTGAGGATGCCGACCAGCGTCAGGTCGCGGCCGCGGTAGTCGGCGCTGATCTGCGCGCCGAGCTCGGTGATGCGGGACTGGATGGCGTCGGCGGCGATCAGCGTGCTGACGCGTTCGATGTCGGGAATCATCGGGGCTCCGTGGCGAGAGGGACGCGGATTGTGCCATGACCCGCAGTCATGAAGGTCCTGCACGACGAAGCCTGGGAAGCGTTCTCCTCCGCCGATGTCGGCGGGACCCGGATCAAGCACGTCCGGGCGACGCCGCTGAAGCCCGGCGGACGCACGACGCTGACGCTGTTCGAGCAGGTCGGGGGAGACGGCCGGCCCCACCCGCGCCTGCAGACGTCGATGCCGCTGCCGGAGGATCCCGCGACGCGCGAGATCCCCTGGATGGCGCCGGAGGATCCCGCCGCCTTCGAAGCCGCGCTGACCGCCGCGATCGCCGAGCATCGGGACTGGTTCGACGGGACCGACCTGGAGCTCCCCAACGCCTCGCCCCGCTACTTCCGGAACGCGATCGCCCGCCTCCGCCGCGCCGCCTTCTTCGACCGGGTCCGCGCGACCGCCCCGAGCGACGCCGCCTTCGCCCTCGCCGTGCAGGAGGACCTCGCCTACGCGGCCTCGGTCGAGTACGACGACGCGGACACCGGCACCTACCACTCGTTCGGGAACGACGCGCCCTTCGTCCACTTCCTCGAGACGACGCTGGAGACCCTCCCCGAGGAGGCGACCGAGCCGTTCGCGGCGCTCCCCCCGGAGCAGCAGGAGTCCGTCCGCCGGCAGCGCGCCCAGGCGCGGCAGCACCTCGACTTCCTCATGCGCCACAAGTACGCGCACAAAGGGATCGTCGAGACGGACATCGAGACGAGCCTCGGCGGCCTCCTCGTCGACCGCGAGACCCGGCTCATCGTGTCGGAGACCGAGGCGTCCCGGGAGTCGCTGGTCCCCGGCTACGAGCTGCTCCGGATCCAGCCGTCCGCCGAGCACCCCCACGCGGGCGCGTGGGTCTACCGGGACGCCGAGGGGGGGCTCCGGCTCCAAGACGACCACGCCGCCGTCGAGGGCGAGCCGCCGGTCCGCGCGATCCCGAAGGAGCCGGGCGGCCTGACGTTCCGCCGCGCCCCCGACGACCCCCACCTCCGGAAGGGCGTCCGCTTCGACTGGAACGGCGACGGGTACGTCCAGTCGGGCGAGATCGAGTGGGTCTCGTGGGCCGGCCACTGCGACATCAAGGCGGTCGTGGAGTGCCTCGGGATCACGCTGACGGAGCAGCCTCCGCCGGCGCTGACCGAGCACCGGACGGACACGGGCGTCACCACGACGTGGTCCCGCGATCTCCTCCTCGAGATGCTCTGCAGCAGCCTCGAGCTGGGGTCCGTCTACCGCACGCTGGACGGCTCCAGCCGGCTCATGCGGGGCGTCCACCACTTCGGCGGGGCGCGCAACGACTCGCGCCCCGACCGGCTCCAGTTCCAGGGGACCGAGGGCGAGGGGCGGCACTTCCGGTGGCCGCTGACGGGGCGGAAGGAGGCGTTCCGGGTGACGGACCTCGAGGACGCGGCGTTCATGCGGTACACGCCCGCCGACGGCGACGTCCTCGACTTCAGCGACAACCCTCGCTTCCTCAAGACGGTCGAGGGCGACTACGGCCTCATCGACGTCAGCGGGATGCAGCTGAGCGCCCGCGTCGAACTCGACGTGGTGGACCCCGAGACCGGCTACCCGAGCCGCACGACGGAGACGACGGCGGTCGATCTCCGACCCGACGCGCCCGCCGGACGGGACCTCCTCGGGACCCACGTGCAGGACGCCGCCGAGCGGGCGGTGTTCAAGGTCTACGTCGAGCGTTCCGGGGACGGGACCGCGGAGATCGTGGCCGAGCTGGAGCGCTGGGAGGCAGGCGAGGGCGGCGCCTTCGCCCCCGTCCCGGACCCCGACGAGGAGGTCCGGATCCCGCTGACGTGGCCGCTGTCCGTGACGTGCAGCCGCGAGATGAAGAGGGACGACCCGGAGGTCTTCGCGGAGCTCCTCGCGATCGCGCTGCGGGAGGGGCGGAACATCAACGCCGACACGGACATGGCGGCGGAGGTGTGGAACGGGACGGTCACCGCGATCACGAACGAGCGCCTCGCCGAGGACCGGGAGCGCCGCACGGAGCGCTGGCGGGTCAAGATCGAGGCCCGCTTCGGCGACGTGACCCTGGAGTACCTCCTCCGCCGGGACGAGCACGGCGCGGTCGTCGCGACCTGCCCGCTGCCGGGCCGCAAGGCGCCGGACTTCCTCTGGCAGGACTTCCCCGACGTGGGCAGCAAGGGCGTCCAGGCGGGCGAGTGGATCGTCAACGAGACGATGGTCGAGCGCGGCATCGTCGAGGTCGCCTGGCAGCCGTCGGCGCCGGGCGGGTTCTACGTCTTCGACGACCAGGTCAAGAACGTCTACGAGCAGCTCTTCGCCGCCCTGGGCGGCTACCCGTACACGGTCGTGCACGGCAACAAGCGCTACGGCTTCGCGGACGAGGCGGCCTGGAAGGCGGCGGTGGAGACCCTGACGGAGCTGCGCGCCGCGCTCAGCTTCCAGCCCCCTCCTTGAGCTTCCAGTTCCGCATCAGCCCCTCCTGGGCGGCGCTCGCCACGAGCGTCCCGTCGCGCGTGTAGAAGCGGCCCCAGGCGAGCCCCCGAGCGCCGCTCGCCGACGGCGACTCGACCTCGTAGAGCAACCACTCGTCCATCCGGAACGGCCGGTGGAACCACATCGCGTGGTCGAGGCTCGCGACCTGCATCCCGGGGGTCAGCCAGGTGACCCCGTGGGGGAGCATCGCCGTCGTGAGGAAGCCGAAGTCCGACGCGTAGGCGAGCAGGTAGCGGTGCAGGGCGGGCTCGTCGGGGAGCGTGTCGATCGCGCGGAACCAGACCTGGCGGGACGGCTCGCGGACTTCCGGGTCGAGGGGGTTGATGGGGTCGACGGGGCGGATCTCGATCGGCCGCTCGGCGAGCGCGCGCTTCCGGAGGTACTCGGGGACGTCGCCGATGACCTGCGCGGCCAGCTCGGTCTCCGACAGGAGGTCTTCCGGCTCGGGGACCTGCACCGCCCGGTGGGACTGGTGCTCGTGACCGGGCTCCTCGATCTGGAACGAAGCGCTCAGGCTGAAGATCGCCTTCCCCCCCTGCACCGCGACGACGCGGCGGGTGGTGAAGGACTTGCCGTCCCGGATCGGGTCGACCGTGTAGACGATCGGCCGCGCGGCGTCGCCGGCCCGCATGAAGTAGCCGTGCATCGAGTGGACGGGCCGCTCGCCGGGGACCGTCTGCGCCGCCGCGCTCAGCGCCTGACCGAGGACCTGTCCGCCGAACACGAGACCCCAACCGAGGTCCTGGGAACGACCGCGAAAGAGGTTCTCCTCGATGCGTTCGAGGCTCAGCAGGTCGAGGAGCTCAGCGAGGACGGGGCGCATCGGCGGATTGTGCCACCACGTTCCAAGCCGCGACGGTCGTTCGCCCGCGGGTCGTCTCCAGCATCCCGACGCGGTCGTCCGGCAACGCGGCCAGGGCGACGCCGAGGTCGGGCGGGGATCGCACGACGTCGACGCGGTTCCGACGCTTCGCCGCCTCGCGCAGGACCCCCTCGGGGTCGGCATGAAACGCGTCGTTGTAGCGGTGGACCACGCGGGTCCCGAGGTCGATCTCCGTGATCGAGGTGTTCAGCAGGCGACCGAGTGGGCGGGGCGTGCCCACCGGGGCCCCCACGAGCGCGCACATCAGGGTCAGGATCACGCCGCCGTGCGCGATCAGGAGGACGCGCTCGCCCTCCAGCCGCTCCACGGCGGCGATCGTCCGGCGCTCCACGTCGGCCCAGCTCTCGCCTCCCCCGACCGGGATGATCTCGCCCCGCGCCATCGCCGCCAGCTCGTCGGGGAACCGCTCGTGGACCTCCTCCCGGGTCAGCCCCTCCCACGCCCCGAGGTCGATCTCCCGGAAGCCGGCGCCCAGCTCGAACGGCCGCCCCAGCGCCTCGGCCGTCTCGCGCGCGCGCGAGAGATCCGAGGAGACGACGCGATCGAAGGTCGCCCCGTCGAGCCGCTCCGCGAGCTGCTCCGCCTGCCGCCGGCCGAGGTCCGACAGCCGCGCGTCGCCCTGCCCCTGCCACCGCCCGGCGGCGTTGCTCGTCGTCTCCCCGTGGCGGACCAGCGTCAGCCTCACGGCAGGTCCCGCGCCAGCCGGATCCCGGACGAGGTCATCGTCACGTCCAGGCCCATCCACTTCCGCCCCGCGAGGCGGGCGCGCGACTCGTCCGACAGCCAGTTCCCCCCGCGCATCGAGGCCAGCTCCCGGCCCCGGACCTCCCGGCGCTCCGCACACCACTCCGTCACCCCGCCCGCCAGGTCCTCGACACCGTAGACCGAGCGGTCGTGGGGGGCCGACCCCACGGGCGCCGGGAGCGCGCGCTTCGCGCGGGAGTTCCCCACGTTCGCGAGCGCCGGGTCGAACCGATCGCCCCACGGGAACAGCCGACCGTCCACGCCCCGCGCCGCCTTCTCCCACTCCCACTCGCGGGGGAGGCGGTGGCGGACCCCCGTCACCTCGGTGCGCCACGCCGCGTACGCCACCGCGTCGTGCCACGAGACGCCGATGACGGGCCACTCCGGAAGCCACGGGTCGCCGTCCCGGTCCAGCCCCGGCGGCTCGTAGGGCTCGCCCGGGTCGGGTCGCTTGACGTACTGGACGCCCTCGCCGTCCGCCGCCGCGAGCCTCGGCGCCCGGGCCCACGCCTCGTCGGGATCGGTCGCCGCGAGCGCGTCGAGGAACGCCAGGTACTCCCCCACCGTCACCGGATGGCGGGCGATGAGGAAGCCGGGGACGTCGAAGTCCTCCCCCGCCCCCGACCCGGTCGCCCGATCGTCCCCCCCGCGGCGGAAGGGCCCCCCGGGGACGTAGACCCACCCCTCGGGGGCCGCCCGCAGGCCGATCCGCTCCGACGGCGCGACCAGCTCCCCCGGCGCCGCCCGCAGCGGGACCGTCACGCAGACCCCGTCGTCGGTCCTCAGCTCCAGGACCCACGACCCGGGGGCCAGGGGGACGCCGATCAGCGGCGTCGGGCCCAGCTCCCGGGGCTCCCCGAGCTGCCACACCAGCCCCTCGCGGATCACCTCGCGGCAGACCACCGAGGTCGCGGGCGGCGCCGACGTCAGCGTCAGCGCCGCCTCCTCCAGCGCCCCTTGGAGCAGCCCCTCCTCGTACGCCGCGGCCCGCCGCTCGTAGAAGCGCGTCCCCGCCCGGTTCCCCCGCCGGTCCTCCTCCCGCGCCCGCGCCCGGTAGATGCCCGCCAGCGCCTCGCGGGCCTCCTCGTTGCCGGGGTCCTGCGACAGCGCCTGCTCGCACGCCCCCACCGCGTCGGCGAACCGGTCCGCGGCCTGCAGCCCGAGCCGGTCCAGCTCGCCCCGGAGGGCGACCAGCTCGGCCTTCTCCTCCAGCGGCGTGCCCGCCGGCATCGACGCGGCGAGGTCCCGCTCCCGGGCCGACGCCGCTGCCTCCCCCGACGACGCCTCCCGGTAGCGGGCCCACGCGATCTCCGCCTCGGTGAGGTGCGCGCGGGCGGCGGCGCGACGCCGGCTGCCGTCCAGGAACCCCTCCACCGCGTCGGCGAGCGCCTCGCAGTCGGCGTGCCGCGCCGACGGGTCGAGGGCCAGCGCCTGCAGCGTGATCTCCTCCAGCTCCTCGTCGATGCGCCGCTCGGGGGCGACCTCGCGGGGCGTGCGCCACCCCCCCTCGATCGTCAGCTGGAGCATCTCCGCGAGCGACGCGCGCCCCACGGCGGGGCGGAGCGTGAGGATCTCGTAGAGGACCGCGCCGAGCGCCCACACCTCCGAGGCGACCCCGGGATCCGCGTCCCCCGTCACCACCTCCGGCGCCATGTACCCCGGCGTGCCGGCGCCGTGTGCAGTCCCCGTGAGGTCCCCCGTGACGCTCACCTCGCCGGACACCCGGAGGTCGGGGTGGGGCGCCGTGGCGAGGCCCCAGTCGACGACCCGGACCTCGCCGAACCGCCCGAACACCAGGTTCTCGGGCTTCAGGTCGCGGTGGAGCACGCCCCGCGTGTGCGCGTAGGCGACGGCCCGGCAGACCTGCTCGAACGCCGCCAGCAGCCGGTGCCGGGAGAAGTGCGCGACGGTCTCGGCGTCCTCGATCGCGAGGTCGTCCAGCACCCGCCGGAGCGACGTCCCCTCGAGCAGCTCCATGACGCAGTACGGCTGCCCCGAGTCGGTGATGCCGACGTCGTGCAGCGTGACGATGCTGGGGTGGTGCAGCTGGGCCGCGATCCGGGCCTCGTCGAGGAACCGCGCGGCGTGCTCGACGTCCATCAGGCCGGGCTGCAGCAGCTTGACGGCGACGTCCCGCCCCAGCTCCTCGTCGTGCGCGAGCAGGACGCGCCCCATGCCGCCGCGGCCGAGCTCCCCGCGGACCTCCCACCGGGCCGGCAGATCGGACACCGTGGGTACGGTCTCCGTCGCCGCCTCGGTCACCGGAACCGTGTCGGCAAGGCCCAGCCTGCTCCCCCTCGAATCGTCCGGCACCACCGGATGATGGCACAGGGTTGCAATGGCGGCCCGATGCGCGTGCAATGCGGTCCGTGATGGACCCCAGCGCCTTGCATGCCGCGAACCGGGCGTGGATCGAGCAGCTCTACGCCCAGTACCTCGACTCCCCGAGCAGCGTGTCGGAGTCGTGGCGCGCCTTCTTCGAGGACTACGAGGGAGACAACGGCTACGCCCCCGGCGACGTCGTCGCGCCCCCGCCCACGCGCCGCTCGATCTTCGGCGGGAAGGTGGCCGCCGAGGTCGCCGAGCGGGCCGTCCACACGCACAAGAACGCGGCCGTCCTGGAGCTGATCTCCAACTACCGCCGCAACGGTCACCTCATCGCCACCCTCGACCCCCTCGGGCTCAAGGAGGGGCGCCGCCTGCCGCAGCTGCAGCTCGCCTACCACGGGCTCGGCGAGGGCGACCTGGAGACCGTCTTCCACACCGGACGCTTCGGCGGACCGATGACCCTGTCCGCCATCCTCGAGCGATGCGAGGCGATCTACACCGGCTCGATCGGCGCGGAGTTCCAGTACATCCGCGACGTCCAGCGGCGACGATGGCTCGAGCGGCGCATCGAGGAGCCGGGCGGGGACATCCGCCTGGACCGCACCTCGGCCCTGCGCGTGCTCGACAAGATGGTGGCCGCGGACCGGTTCGAGAACTTCATCCACACGAAGTACCTCGGGGCCAAGCGGTTCAGCGTCGAGGGCGGCGAGGCCGTCATCCCGCTCCTCGACACGCTGATCAACACGGCCGCCGACCTCGGCGTCCGGGAGGCGACCATCGGGATGGCCCACCGCGGCCGCCTCAACGTCCTCGCCAACATCCTCGGCAAGGCCCACGGCGACATCTTCGAGGAGTTCGAGGACACCTTCGAGCGCCCCGAGCACCTCGGCAGCGGCGACGTGAAGTACCACCTCGGCTACAGCGCCGACATCGAGACGCCCGCGGGGAGCCGCTGCCACCTCGCGCTGGCGTTCAACCCCAGCCACCTCGAGTTCGTCGCGCCGGTGGTCGAGGGGCAGATCCGCGGCAAGCAGGACCACTTCGAGGACCACAAGCGGAAGCGGGCGCTGTCGATCCTCATCCACGGCGACGCCGCCATCGCCGGCCAGGGGATCGCCGCCGAGACGATCAACCTCGGCCGCCTCCCCGGCTACGACAACGGCGGCTCGATCCACGTCGTCATCAACAACCAGATCGGGTTCACGACGCCGCCGGAGAGCAGCCGCAGCTCCGAGCACTGCACCGACATCGTCAAGGTCATCCTCCTGCCGGTGCTGCACGTCAACGCCGACGACCTCGGGGCCGTCGCGTACGTCGCCAAGCTGGCCGCCGAGTACCGCCAGGAGTTCGGCCAGGACATCGTCATCGACCTCGTCTGCTACCGGAAGTACGGCCACAACGAGGGCGACGAGCCGCTCTTCACCAACCCCGTCATGTACTCCGCCGTGCGCGCGCGGAAGACGCCGCTGGAGGTGTTCGTGGAGACCGAGGTGGGCGGCGGCACGCTCAGCGACGACGACGTCGCCGACGCCAAGCGGCGCATCCGCGAGCACCTCGAGGCCGAGCTGTCCCGCGCCCGCGACAAGGAGCGCAACGGCGACCTCCTCGGGGGGCTGTGGAAGGGGCTGCACACCAGCTTCGACCCCGCCGCCGTCGACTGGCCCACGGCCGTCCCCATCGAGAAGCTCGGCCCGCTCGCCGAGGCGGTGTCCCGGCCGCCGCGGGACTTCGCCCTCAACCGGAAGCTCCAGCGGGTCTTCGGGCGCCGCCGGGAGATGGCCGCGGGGAACGCGCCGGTGGACTGGGCGATGGGCGAGGCGCTGGCGTTCGCGACGCTCCTCGCCGAGAACCACCCCGTCCGCCTCAGCGGCCAGGACAGCGGCCGCGGCACGTTCAGCCACCGCCACGCCGTCCTCCACGACCAGGAGAACGGGGAGCTCGCCGTCCCGCTGCAGAACCTCGGCGTCAAGCAGGCCTCGTTCGACGTCTACGACTCGCCTCTGAGCGAGGCCGCGGTCCTCGGGTTCGAGTACGGCTACACGCTGGTCCGGCCCAACGCGCTCGTCATGTGGGAGGCCCAGTTCGGGGACTTCGCCAACGGCGCCCAGGTCCTCATCGACCAGTTCGTCTGCAGCAGCGAGGCGAAGTGGAACCGCGCGTCCGGCCTCGTGATGCTCCTGCCGCACGGCTACGAGGGGCAGGGACCGGAGCACAGCAGCGCCCGAATCGAGCGGTTCCTGGCGCTGAGCGGCGACGACAACTGGCGCCTCGTGAACCCGACGCGGCCGGCGCAGCTCTTCCACGCGCTGCGGGGCCAGCTGCACCGGAACTACCGCAAGCCGCTGATCGTCTTCACCCCCAAGAGCCTGCTCCGCCACGCGGGCTGCACGTCCGCGCTGAGCGAGTTCACGGACGGCGGGTTCCGGCCCGTCATCGGGGACGACGTCGTCCGCGCGCCGAAGCGGATCGTGATGTGCAGCGGGAAGGTCTACTACGACCTCCTCGCCAAGCAGGCCGACGACATCGCGCTGATCCGGTTGGAGCAGCTCTACCCGTTCCGGGAGGACGCCGCGCGGGAGGCGCTCGCGCCGCTGCTCGAGACGGCGAAGGAGCTGGTCTGGTGCCAGGAGGAGCCCATGAACATGGGCGCGTGGTCGTTCGTCGAGCCGATCCTCCGCGCGCTCACGCCGCTCCCCGTGCGGTACGCGGGGCGGCAGCGGTCGGCCTCGCCGGCGACGGGGAGCAAGCACCTGCACGTCGCGGAGCAGGAGGCGCTGGTGCGCCAGGCGATGGAGTTGAGCTGATGGCTGTCGACGTCACGATCCCCGAGCTGGGGGAGTCGATCACCGAAGGAACCATCGTCGCGTGGCTCGTCGAGGCGGGGCAGGCGGTGGACGTCGATCAGCCGCTGCTGGAGCTGGAGACGGACAAGGTGACGGCGGAGCTGCCGGCGCCGTCGGCGGGGGTGATCACCGAGCTGCTCTTCGAGGCGGGGGCAGACGTGGCGGTCGGCGCGGTGGTCGCGCGGATCGACGCGGACGCGACCGCGACGGCCACGGCGACGCCGGCGGCCACGGCGAAGACGTCGAAGGAGGTCGCCCCGGTGCCGGCGCCCGAACCTCCTCCTCCGCCGCCGCCTCCGCCGCCGGCCCAGAAGGCCCCCCCGCTCTCTCCGGCTGTCCGGCGCCTCGTCGAGGAGCACGACCTGGACCCCGCCGACATCGTGGGGACGGGCAAGGACGGGCGGCTGCTCAAGGGGGACGTCCTCGCGTTCATCGCCCAGCGACCGTCGATGGGTCCGGTGGGGGACGAGGCCGAGGAGACCGAGGCGCCGTTCGCGTCGACCATCGCCGGCATGCCCACGCTGGCGGGCGAGCTTCGCTCGACGAAGACGTCGGTCAAGCCGATCGCGCCCCCGCCCCCGAAGCCGGCGTCGAAGCCCCGCGCTCCCGCCGCAAAGTCGACGATCTCCGTCGCCGCCGACCGGGGCGGCCGGGCCCAGCGCCGCGTCCGCATGACCCGGATGCGCCGCGCCATCGCGAACCGTCTCAAGGACGTCCAGAACACCGCCGCGATCCTGACGACCTTCAACGAGGTCGACATGAAGCCGGTGATGGACCTCCGCTCCCAGTACAAGGAGCAGTTCCTGAAGCGGCACGGCGTCAAGCTCGGCTTCATGAGCTTCTTCATCAAGGCGTCGATCGAGGCGCTGAAGGAGTTCCCCGCGCTCAACGGCGGCATCGACGGCAACGAGATCGTCTACAACGACTTCTACGACGTCGGGGTCGCCGTGAGCAGCGAGCGCGGCCTCGTCGTCCCCGTGATCCGGGACGCCGACCGGCTCAGCTTCGCCGAGATCGAGCAGACCATCCGGAACCTCGCGGGCGCCGCCCGGGACGGCAGCCTCACGCTGGACCAGCTCACCGGCGGGACCTTCTCGATCACCAACGGCGGCACCTTCGGGTCGATGCTCAGCACGCCGATCCTGAACCCGCCCCAGTCGGGGATCCTCGGCATGCACAACATCGTCCGCCGCCCCTGGGTGGTGGGCGACGAGGTCGTCATCCGGCCGGTGATGTACGTCGCGCTGAGCTACGACCACCGCATCGTCGACGGCGCCCAGGCGGTCCGCTTCCTCGTGAAGATCAAGCAGATCCTCGAGGACCCCGCGCGCCTCCTCCTGGAGGTGTGACGTGGGGGGCGCGACCTACGACGTCGTCGTCATCGGGAGCGGCCCCGGGGGCTACGTGTGCGCGATCCGCGCGGCCCAGCTGGGGCTGTCGGTGGCGTGCGTGGAGAAGGACCCGACCTTCGGGGGGACGTGCCTGAACGTCGGCTGCATCCCGAGCAAGGCGCTGCTCGAGAGCAGCCACCTCTTCCACCTGTCGAAGAAGGGGTTCGCCAAGCACGGGATCAAGGTCCGCCCCGAGCTCGACCTGGCCGCGATGATGAAGCGGAAGGACAAGATCGTCACGCAGCTGACCCGGGGCGTGGCGGGGCTGTTCAAGAAGAACGGGATCACGCCCTACGTCGGCCTCGGCCGGTTCGCGGGGCCCGGCAAGGTCGAGGTGGTCGCAGGCGACGGGAGCGTCGAGCTGCTGCACGCCGGCGCGGTCGTGATCGCGACCGGCTCCTCGGTGGCGACGATCCCGGGCGTCGAGCTCGACGGCGAGCGGATCGTGGGCTCGACGGAGGCGCTCTCGTTCGACGACGTCCCCGCCCGCATGGTCGTCATCGGCGCCGGCGTCATCGGCCTCGAGATGGGCAGCGTGTGGGCGCGGCTGGGGTCGAAGGTGACCGTCCTGGAGTACCTGCCCCGCGTCCTCGCGATGGCCGACGCGGACGTCAGCAAGCAGGTGGAGCGGTCGTTCCGGAAGACGGGGCTGAAGTTCCAGCTCGGCGTGCGCGTGCAGTCGGCGGCGGCCACGGACGCCGGCGTCACGGTGACGTACGCGGACGGGGACGACACCAAGACCATCGACGCCGACGTCTGCCTCGTCGCGGTGGGGCGGCGGCCGCACACCGACGGGCTGCAGTGCGAGGCGGTCGGGGTGAAGCTCGACGACCGCGGCCGCGTGGTCATCGACGACCGGTGGCGCACCGACGCGGCCGGCGTGTACGCCATCGGCGACGTCGTGAAGGGCCCGATGCTCGCCCACAAGGCCGAGGAGGAGGGCATCGCGGTGGCCGAGCTGCTCGCGGGCAAGCCCGGCCACGTCAACTTCGACGCGATCCCGTCGGTCGTCTACACGGACCCGGAGATCGCCTGGGTGGGCAAGACCGAGGAGGAGCTCGCCGAGGCGGGCCGCGAGTACAAGGTCGGGCGGTTCCCGTTCATGGCCAACGGCCGCGCCAAGGCGATGGAGGGGACCGACGGCTTCGTGAAGATGCTCGCGGACCTCCACACCGACCGGCTCCTCGGCGTCCACATCGTGGGCCCCGTGGCGGGCGAGCTGATCGCGGAGATGGCGCTGGCGCTGGAGTTCGGGGCGAGCGCCGAGGACATCGCCCGGACGTGCCACCCGCACCCCTCGCTGACCGAGGTCGTGCGGGAGGCGGCGCTGGACGCGGGCGGCCGCGTCATCCACATCTAGACGGCCGACGTCGCCCCTACTGACGGACCTCGATGGCGACCTTGCCGCGGGCCCGCCCCGTCTGGCAGTAGGCGTGCGCGTCGGCGATGTCAGCCAGCGCGAAGGTGCGGTCGACGACGGGGCGGATCGTGCCCTCGTCGACCATCTCGCTGATCCGGGTCAGCGCCCCGGGCCCGTCCGCGCGACGCACGACGATGCTCACGCGCACGCCCCGCTTGACCCGCTGGCCGATGACGAGGCCGGCGTTGGCGACGACCGTCGCGGCGAGCGCGAGGTAGGGGTTCATCCGGCTCGCGCGGTCGTCCAGACCGGCGTTGATCGAGGCGAACCGGCCGCCCGGCTTCAGGACGCGGAGGCTCCGCTTCGCGATGTCGCCGCCCATGCACTCCAGCACCGCGTCCTGCGGCGGGAGGACGTCCTCGAAGCGCTCCTTCGTGTAGTCGACCACGCGGTGGGCGCCGAGGGACTTCACCAGGTCGACGTTCCGGCTGCTGCACGTCGTCGCGACCTCGACCCCGCCGCTCGCCGCGAGCTGGATCGCGAAGCTGCCGACGCCGCCGCTGCCCGCCTGGACGAGGAGCTTCTCGCCCTCCTTCATGCGGGCGCCGTCCACCAGGCAGCCCCAGGCCGTCAGCCCGACCAGCGGGAGGGTGGCGGCCTCGAGGTGCGAGAGCGACCGCGGCTTCCGCGCGCACTCCCGCTCGTCGATCGCGATCAGCTCCGCGTACGTCCCCGGGCGCATGTGGGTGGGGCTGCTGAAGACCTCGTCGCCGACCTCGAACCGCGTCACCAGCTCCCCCTTGGCGACCACCACGCCGCTGACGTCCATCCCCAGGATCATCGGCGGACGTCGCCACACCGCAGCGCGCTGGTAGCCCTTGCGGACCTTGAAGTCGATCGGGTTGACCGAGCTGGCGTGGACCTGGACGA
>CAYFOA010000001.1:109136-129957 GCA_964344575.1 uncultured Rickettsiales bacterium
GGGGGCGGGGCGCTGGGACGTCCTCGATCGAGAACTGGTCGACCCCCCCGAACGCGTGGAGGACGGCGGCGCGCATGGGCGCCGAGCCTACCCCGGGCCTACCCCCGGCGGGCGCGGCGGCGCAGGAGCGGGACGCCGGCGAGGAGCAGCAGGGCGAACCCGGCCGGGGCGCCGTCGGAGGGAGCGGCCGCGCAGCCGCACTCCGGGGCGGGGTCGTCGACCGAGATGTCGTCGTCGTCTCCGGGGGTGTCGTCGTCGTCGATCACGCCCGTGTCGTCGTCGTCGGCCGCGTCGTCGTCGTCGCCCGCGCTGTCGTCGTCGTCGCCTGCGCTGTCGTCGTCGTCGCCCGGGGGCGGGTCCACGTCGTCGCAGGCGCCGTCGCCGTCGTAGTCGCCGGTCGCGTCGTCGCCGAAGCAGAGGTCGTCGCTGGTGCAGACGCCGTCACCGTCGAGGTCGTCGGGGTTGTCCAGCGGGCAGGGGTCGTCCGCGTCGCACACGCCGTCCCCGTCGGTGTCGCCGTCGCCCGCGTCGGCGGGGCAGTCGTCCTCGTCGTCGCAGATCCCGTCGAGATCCGTGTCGCCCGTCGCGTCGTCGCCCTCGCAGAGGTCGTCCGCGTCGCACACGCCGTCGCCGTCGCTGTCGTCCGCGTCGTCGGCCGGGCACGGATCGGTGTCGTCGCACACCCCGTCGCCGTCGGTGTCGCCGCTCGCGTCGTCCCCGTCGCAGAGGTCGTCGCTGTCGCAGACCCCGTCGCCGTCCGTGTCGTCCGGGTTGTCGATCGGGCAGGGGTCGACGTCGTCGCAGAACCCGTCCCCGTCGAGGTCGCCGCTGGCGTCGTCGCCGACGCACGTCTCGCCGGAGTCGCACACGCCGTCGCCGTCGCTGTCGTCGGGGTTGTCGAGCGGGCACGGGTCGAGGTCGTTGCAGACCCCGTCGCCGTCGGTGTCCGTCGTCAGGTCGTTGCCGTCGCAGAGATCGGCGCTGTCGCAGACCCCGTCGCCGTCCGTGTCGTCCGGGTCGTCGGTCGGGCAGGGGTCGACGTCGTCGCACACGCCGTCGCCGTCGCTGTCCCCCGTCGCGTCGTCGCCATCGCAGACGTCCACGCTGTCGCAGACGCCGTCGCCGTCGCTGTCGTCGGGGTTGTTCAGGGGGCACGGGTCGAGGTCGTCGCAGACCCCGTCGCCGTCCACGTCGCCGGACAGGTCATTCCCCACGCACGCATCCGCGCTGTCGCAGACGGTGTCGAAGTCGCTGTCGTCGGGGTTGTCGGCGGGGCACGGATCGACGTCGTCGCACACCCCGTCGCCGTCGCTGTCGCCCGTCGCGTCGTCGCCGTCGCACGCGTCCACGCCCTCGCAGACCCCGTCGCCGTCGCTGTCGTCGGGGTCGTCCAGCGGGCAGGGATCGACGTCGTCGCAGACCCCGTCGCCGTCCGTGTCGCCCGTCGCGTCGTCGCCCGTGCAGACGTCGAGGTCCTCGCAGACCCCGTCGCTGTCGGTGTCGCCGAAGGCGTCGTTGCCGGCGCAGAGGTCGGCCGAGTCGCAGACGAAGTCGCCGTCGACATCGTCGGGGTTGTCCAGCGGGCAGGGGTCGGTGGTGTCGCAGACGCCGTCGCCGTCCGTGTCGTCGGGGTCGTCCAGGGGGCACGGGTCGGCGCTGTCGCAGACCCCGTCGCCGTCGGTGTCGTCGGGGTTGTCCAGCGGGCAGGGGTCGATGTCGTCGCACGTCCCGTCGCCGTCGACGTCGCCGCTGACATCGTCTCCGTCGCACTGGTCGACGCTGTCGCAGACCCCGTCGCCGTCGGTGTCGTCGGGGTTGTCGATCGGGCACGGGTCGAGGTCGTCGCAGACCCCGTCGCCGTCGCCGTCGCCGACCGCGTCGTCGCCGGTGCACACGTCCACGCTCTCGCACACGCCGTCGCCGTCGCTGTCGTCGGGGTCGTCGATCGGGCACGGGTCGCAGACGTCGCCCACGTCGTCGCCGTCGCCGTCGGCCTGGTCGGCGTTCGGGTCCTCGGGGCAGTTGTCGTCGGCGTCGATGATGCCGTCGCCGTCCTGGTCGTTGCTGCAGACGCTCGGCTCGCCGGTGCAGATGTAGCCGGACTCGACCCCGCAGAGCGCGTCGCAGCCGTCGCCGGCGGTGGTGTTGTCGTCGTCGCAGTCCTCGTCGGACGCGATCAGGCCGTCGCCGCAGACCGACGCGCAGATCGAAGCCTCGCTGCCGGTCCACTCGAAGTTCGACGCCTGCTGGCTGAAGCAGTAGACGCCGAGGAAGCCGTCGTCGGGGAAGTCGAACCCCTCGGTCTCCTCGTCGATGTCGATCTCGAGGACGCCGTCGATGTAGACCTGCAGCGACTCCCCGTCGTAGTCGATGTCGAACTCGTAGGTGACGTTGTCGACCCACCCCGTCGAGCCGAGGTTCGTCGCGCGGGCGAGCTCGGTGACGGTGTCCTCGTGGCCCCACAGATCGCCGTTGTTGGCGACCCCTTCGACGAGGGAGACGGCCAACCCCTCGGCGGCGAACGAGCCGAACGCCGTCTGGTCGTTCTGCTTCCAGTCGATCAGCAGGAACTCGGCCGAGGTGCTGCTCGAGTCGCCCGGCTCGATGCCGAGGGTGAACCCGACGAAGTCGTCGTCCGTGGAGGTGAGGACGCTGACGTCGAAGGTGGCCGTGACCAGGTCCGGGTCGAAGCCGTCCAGCACCAGGGAGGACGCCTCGGTGTTGAACTGCTGGCTCGCCGTCAGGCCGTCGCTGTCGATGGTCCACGACGAGCCCGCGCCCCAGGCCTCGGTGGACGCCTCGTTCAGGTCGAACGGGTCGTTGCAGTAGAAGGCCGGCTCGACCTCGCACACGTCGGAGCAGCCGTCGCCCGCGAGGAGGTTCTCGTCGTCGCACTCCTCGGGCGACTCGAGGTGTCCGTCGCCGCAGACCTGGGCGAAGGCGAGGGCGGGCGTGAACAGGCAGAGCAGGAAGAACGCGACGAACGTCCGCATGGGGACCCCCTTACTCGCTCACCTTACTCCGGTTGTGCCAGCGATCCCGGGCAGCTGCGTCGATCGCGTCGATCGCGGCGGCGATGTCGGCGCGGACGGCGTCGTCCATGAACAGCCCGAGCCACCGCTCGGCGGGGTTGCCCACCCACGCCGCGTCGGACCAATGGACCGACGTCGTCGCCCCGGCGGCGGTGAGGACGAGGCGGCGCTCGATGGCGCGACCGCGGTAGTCGACGTCGTACAGGACCTCGGTGTCGGGGGTCGCCTCCCGCACCGTCATCGTCCCGAAGGGCTCGCCGTCCAGCGACCACGTCCAGCCCACGGCGTCGCCCGGCAGCGGCGCCCCCGTCAGCCCCTCCATGCCCGCGTCCTTCGCCCACATGGCCCACGCGGCGAGGCCGTCCTCGGTCGTGAGCGTCTCGAAGACGACGTCCGCGGGGGCCTGCACGTCGCCGTCCTGCGCGATCTCGAACTTCGGCGGCATCAGGAACCCGAGGCCCCAGAAGAGCGCGATCGGCAGCACGACGGCCGCCGCGTACAGGGCCACCTTCCGCTTCATCTACTTGACGGGGATGGCCTTCAGGCGGGGCTTGCCGCCCTCGGCGACGACCTTGAAGCGGACGTCCTTCGCGCCGGTCCGCTGCTTGACGATCTCGGCGTGCTTCCGGAGGCGCGCCTCCAGCGCGGTGGCGTTGACCTTGCCGTCCATGCCGAGGGACTTCCGGACGGCGGCGTACTCGTTGACGAGGTCCTTGCTCCCGACGGCATGCGCGCCGGACGCGTTGCCCTTCCGGGCGGCGGCCCGGCGGGCGATCTTGTCCTGCACCGGCTGGGCCGGATCGGTGGGGGTGGCCTCCTCGACGTCCTCGCCCCGCAGCAGCGCCTTGATCTGGTCCTTGATCGCCTGCGCGTCGGCGACCTTCTTCGCCGTCTCGCCGGCCCGCTTGTCGGCCATGAACCGGTGCTTCTTGTAGGTCCCGTCCTCGATCTGCTTGCACGTCCGGTACCACAGCTGGCTCAGCGTGTTGTAGCGGGAACGCAGGACGCGGAGGCGGAAGCGCTGCGCGGTGTTGTTGATGTGGGCGTCGGTCAGCTCGCGCAGCATGCGCTTGACCTCGCGCTGCTTGTCGGTGGGGGGGAGCCGCTGGATCCCCATGAAGTACATCTCGTACTCGTTCTTGGTGATCTGGATGTACTGCTGGAGCAGCTCCAGGGCCTCCTCGATCCTCCGGGCGTCACGATCCCGACGAGCCACGCGTCTACTCCGTTCCCTCCGTGAGGGTAGCAGGCGGCGCGCCCCGCTCGATCCAGCCGGCGAGGACTTCGCGCAAGGGGGCGGGGAGCGCGGCGGCCTGGGCGGTCGCCGCGTCGGAGTCGCCCTGCAGGGCCAGGGCGACGGCGCGGTCGAAGACGGCCGCGTCCGACGTCCCCGCAGTGGCGTCGAGGTGCCGCATCGCCTCCCCCAGCGCGAACGTACGGTCCGCCCCCTCGGGGAGGCGGGCGGCGACCCGGAGGGCGACGACGCCGAGGCCGACGTGGGCCGTCGTCCGGTCCTCCGCCGCGCCCACCGCGAGCAGCGACTCCCACGCCTTGCGCGCCCCCCGCTCGTTGCCCGCGAGGAACCGGGCGGGGCCGAGGACGCCGGGGACGACCGCGACGGTGGGGGCGGCCCGGAGCGACGGGCTGAGGCGATCGTGGACGTCGGCGAGGAGGGGGGCGACCTCGGGGGACGGCGCGGGGAGCGGGTCGGCGGGGGCGGCGTCCGGCGCCGGGGGGGGGCTCCCGGGGAGCATCAGCATGGGCAACCGCGTCTCCGCGACGACGGCGAGGACCGCGGACTTCGCCTCGGTGGCGCGCGCCGCGGCGGCCCGCTTCGGCGCCACCATCGCCGTCCGCCAGGCCAGCCCGATGATCAGCGGGATCGCGATCAGGAGCGCGGGGAGGAGGAACCGGCGGAGCCCCCGGCGGCGGTTCTGCTCGGGGTCGCGGCGGCCCTCCTCCGTCCGGAACGCACGCCGCTCGTCGCCGCGTCGCTCGCCTGCCCTCCGGTCCTCCGCCATGCCGCGCGAATGCTACCCCCGTTCGGATATCCTCCGCCGATGGCGCGGGACGGCCTCGAAGCGCTCCTCACCGACCTCCGCGGGGCGGTCGGCGACGCGGCGGTATCCACCGATCCGGCGGACCTGTTCGGGGTCAGCCGGGATCTCTGGCCCAAGCTCACGGTGGCGGTGCGCGACGGGGACGTCGGGGAGGCGCCGTCCGCGGTCGTCCGGCCCGCCGACGAGGACGCCGTCGCCCGCGTCGTCGAGGTCCTCGCCCGGCACGGCGTCGCGGCCGTCCCCTACGGCGCGGGGAGCGGCGTGTGCGGTGGCGCGGCCCCCTTGTACGGCGGCGTCGTCGTCGACCTCAAGCGGCTCGACCGCCTCGAGCCCGTGGACGACGGCTCGCTCCAGGTCACCGTCGGCCCGGGGCTGATCCTCCAGACGATGGAGGAGCGGCTGAACGACGCCGGCTACACGCTGGGGCACTTCCCGTCGTCGATCTACTGCTGCTCGATCGGCGGCTGCGTCGCCGCCCGGGGGGCCGGCCAGCTCAGCTCCCGCTACGGGAAGATCGAGGACATGGTGACGGGGCTGCGGGTCGTCACCCCGACGCTCGGCGTGGTCTCCACCGGCTCGCTCGACCCGTCCTGCCCGAGCACCGACTGGAGCCCGCTCTTCATCGGCAGCGAGGGGACGCTCGGACTGATCACCGCGATCCGGCTCCGCGTCCACCCCCTGGCCGAGTCCATGGTCCTGCGGGGGATCCGCTTCCCGTCGATCGGGGCCGGCATCGAGACGTTCCGGGAGGTCCTCCAGAACGGGATGCGGCCGTCGGTCATGCGGCTGTACGACCCCCTCGACACGTGGATGGCGATGCAGAAGGGGAACGACGACGGCGAGCCCGCAGCGATCGCCGACGAGCCTCCCGAGACGCCGCGGGTCCTCGGCTCGGTGGTGACGCCGGGGACCGTCGCCGACGGCGTCCTCAAGCGCTTCCGCCGGCGCGGCCGCCGCCACCGCTCCGTCGAGGGCGACGGGCTGCTGTCGGGCGTCCGCGAGAAGCTGATCAGCGACAAGCTCAAGGACCTCGCCAAGCCCGAGAACCTCCCCGTGGACCGGCTCCTCGCGAACCCCGCTCTCCTCAACAAGACGATCGGCCTGCTCCCCGGCCGCTGCCTCGCCGTGTTCGGCTGCGAGGGGACCCCGAACGTGGCCGCCAACCAGCTCGAGGGGGTCGTCGCCACGGCGCGGCGGGTGGGCGGCGTCGACCTCGGCGCGGGTCCCGGCGAGCGCTGGCTCCGGACCCGCTACCACGTCAGCTTCAAGCTCCCGAAGCTGCTCGCCAACGGCGGCTTCGCGGACACGATGGAGACGGCGGCGCCGTGGACGCGGGTGGAGGCGCTGTACGACGCGGTGCGGGCGGCGGTGTCCCCCCACGTCCTCGTCATGGCCCACCTGTCGCACGCCTACCACGAGGGGTGCTCGATCTACTTCACCCTGGTCGGCTACCACCGGGACCCTGCGCGGGCGGCCGAGCTGTACCGGCAGACCTGGGACGCGGCGATGACGGCGGCGCTGTCCGTCGGCGCCACGATCACGCACCATCACGGCGTGGGCGTGCTCAAGCGGGACTTCATGGACCGCGAGCACGGCGACGGGCGGGCGCTCTTCGAGGCGTCGCGGACGGCGATCGACCCCGACCGGCGGATGAACCCGGGCAAGCTGTTCCCCGACGAGGCCCCCCCCCCGGGGCCCGAGGTCGACGAGCCCGACGCCGAGACGATCCTCGTCCACGACCACCACGACGGCGTTGTCCAGGCTTCGCTGGACTGGCGCGGCGTCGACCTCGCCGCGGAGATGTCCCTGCGCGGTCACCTCCTCCCCACCCTCGGACGCGACTTCCTCGAAGGGACGGTCCGCGAGTGGCTGGAGGGGGGCGCGTTCGCGGCCCACGTGGCCGTCCACGGGATGTGGGAACACCCGCTCGTGGCGGTCGAGGGGCGGCTCGCCGACGGGCGGGCGTGGGTCAGCGGGCGGCTGCCGCGGTCGGCGGCGGGGCCGTCGTGGTTCCCGTTCGCCGCGGGCCTCGCCGACGGCGACGGCGACGGCGACGGCAACGGCGACGGCGGTGGGGCGGCGCTCCCCACGCGGGGCGTGCTGGCGACGTTCCGGACCCTCGCCAACCAGGAGCTCCGGACCGTCGGGTTCCGCTTCGACCACATGGACCGCGCCGCCGTCCAGCTCGGCAAGGCGCTGCGGGGGACGATGCGGCCGATGGCGGGGATGGTGTTCCCGGGCGACGACCCGCGGGGGTTCCGGACCATCGCGCAGGACGCGCGCCGGGCCCGCGAGGGAGGCCTCGTGTACCTCGCGTTCGTCGACCCCGACGGCTTCCCCGCCGGCAGCCAGGAGGTCGTGGACCGCCTGATCGCGGCGGGAGGCGAGCCCGTCGGCGACGACGAGTCGCTGGCGTGGTGGGAGGACCACTGGGGGCAGCCGTCCCGCGAGGGCGCCGACGTGATGGACGCGACGGGGCCGGTGGAGGACGACGCCGAGTTCGGCCGGGTCGCCGCCGTGGTCCCCTGGAAGAAGGCGGTCCTGCTGCTCCGGGCGGTCGAGACCCTGACCGGCGGATCGGCGTCCGCGGTGGGCTGGATCGACGCCCCGCTGGAGACCGGCTGCACGGTCCGGTGGCGCTTCCGGACCACGAAGAAGGAGGGGAGCGAGGAGTCGTCGCTCATTCCCCACCAGGTCGAGTCCACGATCCGGACGTTCGGCGCGCGGATCGCCCACGCCCGGTGGCGGCAGGTCGGCGCCATGCCCGAGTACGTGTTCGCGGGGCGGGTCCCCGACAGCGACGCGGCCCGCCTCGGCGGCGCGATCGGCGCGGCCCTGGAGACGGGCCCGTGAGCGCGGCGGGGACGGGCGACGCGAAGACCTGCGCGCTGTGCCCGCGCCTGTGCCGGTTCGCCTGCCCCGTGACCGCCGCGACGGCCGACGAGTCGGCCACCCCGACGGCGATGATGCAGACCTGGGAGCTCGCCAAGACCGGCTCGATTTCGTGGGACGTCGCCGCCGAGGCGGTGTCCCGCTGCACCGGCTGCGAGGCCTGCACGGCGCCCTGCGAGTTCGAGACCGACGTCCCCGATCTGCTCTACGAGGCGCGGGCCGAGGCCTGGGAGCAGGGGGCCATCCCGGCCGGGGCGAAGGCGCTGCACGCGACCTACCTGGAGACCGGCAACCCGTTCGGGGCCGACCTCGAGGCGGAGCTCCACACCTACGCCGAGGATCGCGACTTCGACCGCAAGGGGCGCGTCCTGTACTGGCCCGGGTGCCGCGAGCTGGCCGAGCAGCCCGAGCGGGTGGCCGACGTGATGGCGCTGCTGCGGGCGGTCGGCGCCGACCACGTCACCCTCCCCGCGCGCGACGACGTCCCCGGCTGCTGCGGCGCGCCCCTGCTCGCCATCGGCGACCGCCCCGGGCTCAACGTCGCCGCGGCGGGGCTGCGGATGTACTTCGAGCGGCAGCGGACGTGGGTGACGGGGTCGGGGTCGTGCCTGCTGACGGTAACCGAGGGCTACCCCAAGGCCGGGATCGAGGTCCACACCGAGGTCCTCCACCTCGCCCAGTACCTCGCGTTCTTCGCCGAGCAGATCGCGGACCTCGGGAAGCGGGCGATGGAGATCGCCGAGCCGCCGCTGCCGTCGCTCATCGTCCACGACGCGTGCGCGCTGCGGCGCCGGGCGGGGTGCGGCGACGCCGTCTACGACGTGCTCGAGGCGGCCACGGGGGTGCGCCCCGAGCCGTCCGGGCCGACCCCCGAGCGGACGTCGTGCTGCGGGGCGGGCGACTTCCACGACCTGCGCCGCCCCGACGCCGCCGCCGAGGTCGCCGCGTGGTCCGTCCGCGACCGCCGGTTCGGCGCGAACGCCGTGGTCGTGACGGGGGACGTGGGCTGCGTCGGGTCGCTGCGGCGGGCCGTCCCCGGCCGGGTCCCCGTGTTCGACCTCGTCGGCTTCCTCGCGGACTGGCTGGCCCCCGCGCTGGATGGCTGACCGTCGCTCCGCGGCGATGTCGCTCGTGGCGATCGGGTTCGGGATCGCGGTGATCGCGACGCTCTGGCCGCTGACCCGGGACGCCACGCCCTCGCTCGAGGACCGCTGCGCCCTCGTCGCGCGGGGCGACACGATCGAGGAGGCCTACCGCTACCTCGGCCGCGCCGGCTACCGGAAGGGCTGCGGCAGCGTGACCCCGTGCGAGACCCTGGACCTCGGCCCCGAGCTGGGGACGTGGCCGTGGCTCTGCGACCCCGACGACTGCAGCCAGCTGTGGCGCGACGGCGACGACGCGTGCCTCGTCGAGCTCGATCCCGGCACGCGGGTCGTCACCGAGGTGACCTTCACGCGCTACGGCCCGTGACGGTCCTTGACAGGAAGCCGCGCGCGGCAACAATGCGGCCGTCACGGCGAACGTGAGTCACGTCGCCGGGATGGAGCACGGTGCCCGCCCCCGGAGGGGCGAGCCAGGGAAGCCGGTGAGAGTCCGGCGCGGCCCCCGCCACTGTGAAGGGGTGGGGCGACGCACCAAGCCACTGGGGAGGGTCCCCGGGAAGGCGCGCCGCCCCCGCGAGTCCGCTCGCGACCCCGAAGCCAGGAGACCGATCGTGCCCCGGTGAGGACACGCCATGCGCGGCGGGCGCGGGGCGGTTCGGTGGAACCGTCCGGGATGGTCGATGGTCTGCGGGCTGGCCCTCGTGCTGGCCGCGACGCCCGTTCTCGCGGAGAACGAGAACGAGAACGAGAACGAGAACGAGAACGAGAACGAGAACGAGAACGAGGCCGAGGCCGAGAACGAGAACGAGGACGCCAGCGCCCCGTCGGTCGACGAGCACGTCGAGGTCACCGACGTCCGGCCGCCCACCGCCGACGACCTGACCCACGCCTCCGCCGCGTCCGCCGTGGTCCTCGACATCGACCCCGACGCGCTCCCCCCGTCCGCGTCCGTGGCCGGCGCGCTGGACGACGTCGCCGGCGCCGACGTCCGGCGTTTCGGGGGGCCCGGAGACCCCGCCTTCGTCCGCCTCCGGGGGAGCTCCGCGCGCCAGGTCGAGGTGATCGTCGACGGCGTCTCCCTCAACCCCCACGGCTCCCACGCCGTCGACCTGTCCGAGCTCGACCTCGCCGCCTTCGACCGCGTCGAGATCTACCGCGGGTTCGCCCCGCCCGGCCTCGGCGGCTCCCCGATGGGCGGCGTCGTCCACCTCGTCACGCGCCCCGACGTCGCCCCCCCGCCGCGCTTCTCCGCCACGTTCGGCTCCTGGCAGACGCGATCCGTGGCGGCGTCCGGGGGCACCGCGGCCCCCCTCCCCGGCGGCGCGTGGGGGACGTCGCGCCTGTCCGTGCGCTACGACGGCACCGCCGGCGACTACCCGTACTTCACCAACCACGGCACCCTCTACAACCTCCGCGACGACCGCCTCACCACCCGCTCCAACAACGGCTGGGACCAGCTCGACGCCACCGGCGCGCTCCGCCTCGTCCGCGGCCCCGTCGACCTCCAGCTCCGCGACCGCGTCCTCCTGAGCGACGAAGGCGTCCCCGGGGGGACGAACGCGCGCACCTTCTTCGCAAGCCTGCGGACCGTCGACCACCTCCTCGCGGGCCGCCTCGGGCTCGCCCTCCACCCCGACGCCCGGCTCGTGGGGCAGGCCTCGTGGCGCTTCCGGCACGAGCGGTACGACGACACGAAGGAGGAGGTGGGCGTCGGGGGGACGCTGACGAACGACCGGACGCACCAGGTCGCCGCGGCGATGCACGCCGAGCTGACGCCGGCGGCGTGGCTGACGCTGCTCCCCTCGGCGCGGCTCGCGACGGACCTCTACACGCCCGTGAACGGGGACGTGGCCGACGAAGGCGCTGTCGGGGATCCCCGGCTCCGGGTCGGCTCGACGTTCGAGCTGGTCGCCGACCTCGAGCTCGCCGACGGACGGCTCGCCCTCGTCCCCGCCGTCACCGGCCACCTCCTCGACAGCCGCCGCACCCACCGCGCCGGCGACGAGGGCGTCGCCGAGGTGGACGATCTGGCCGTGATCCTCGGCCGCGTCTCCCCTCGCCTGGCCGTCGCCGTCCGTCCCGTCCCCGAACTCACCGTCCGCGCCTCGGCCGTCGCGTTCGCGTTCCGGGCGCCGTCGTTCCACGAGCTGTTCGGCGACCGCGGCCTCACCGCGGGCCAGCCGCTGCTCCGCCCCGAGACGGCCCACCTCGCCGACGCCGGCGTCCGTCTCCGGTCCCCCGACCGGCTCCGCGAGCGGGGCTTCGACGCGTCCCTGGAGCTGGGCGGCTTCGCCACCGACACCCGCGACGCGATCGTGTGGGGCCTGACCAGCCAGGGCGTCTCCATCCCCGGCAACCTCGGCCGGACCTTCGTCGCCGGCGCCGAGGGGGCCGGGCGCGTCGCCGCGTTCGGCCACGTCGAGGCCACCGCGTCGGTCACGTACACCTGGTCGACGATCCTCGAGGGCGAGGGGGGCACGATCGGCAACCGCCTCCCCCACGTCCCCGAGTGGCAGGCCCACGCCGGCGCCGACGTCTTCTGGGACCCCTGGGTCCGCGTCGGCTACCGCTTCGACTTCACCTCGGGGACGTTCGACTCGGCCTCCAACTTCTTCGAGCAGGCGCCGCGTCCGCTCCACAGCGTCCACGCCCGGTTCCAGCCGGGGCGCCGCCTGCCGTGGCTGAAGGTCGAGATCACGAACCTGACCGACACGATCGTCGCGGCGCAGTACCGCAACCCCAAGGCGCCGGCGGACGACGACCGCGGCGTCGTCCCGCTGCAGGACTTCCGCGGCCAGCCGCTCCCCGGGCGCGCGTTCTACGTGTCGATCGGGTGGACGCACGGAGAGGCTCCATGACGCGCTTCCTCCTCCTCGCCCCGCTCGCGGCCGCGCTCGTCGCGTGCCCGACCCCGGCCCCCGACGACGACGACGACGCGCCCCCCGGCGACGGCGACTGGCACGCCCTCGTCGTCCACGCCCCGTTCGCGGGGGACGCCACCGTCGCCACCGTGTCCCACCCCGACGGCGCGGTCGCCGACGACCTCCTCGGGCTGGCCGGCTCCGACTGGATGTTCGCCAGCGACGGCGGCGCGGTGTGGCTGATCGGCCGCTTCTTCATCGACACCGTCCGTCGCTACGACGGCCTCGACTTCGCCGCCCCGGCGCTGGAGTTCTCCACCGGCCCGGGGACCAACCCGCACGGCCTCGCGATCTGCGGGGACCGGCTCTTCGTCACCCGCTACGACCTCACCGAGGACGCCACCGCGGGCGGCGACGTCGCCATGTTCGACCTCGCCACCGGCGGCTACCTGGGGCGCGTGGACCTGTCCGCGTACGAGCCCCACGGCGACGGCACCCCCGAGCCGCACGACCTCGCCGTCCTCGGGGAGACGGCCTACGTCGCGCTCAAGCAGTTCGACCGCGAGGCGGGCTGGGTGCCCGAGCCGGAGGCCCGCGTGGTCGCGATCGACTGCGCGACCGGGGAGGTCGTCGACGACTTCGCCGTGGGCCAGGACCCGTCGGTGGCGGTCGACCCCGACGGCGGCGGCGTCCGCGTCTCCCACGACGGTGGCCTCGACCTCCTCGACCCCTCCACGGGCGACGTCACGCCGCTGGTCGAGGGCGCCGCGTTCGGGCCGGATCACGCGTACATCGGCGCGGTCGGGGACGCGGGCGGGCTGATCGCGGTGCTCGAGGTGGACGGGTTCGTGAACGAGGTCTGGTGCGTCGACCCGGCGACGGGCGAGGGCTCGCTGCTGACCTCGGTGGAGAACCGCCTGTGGAGCCTCCGGCGCGCGCCCGACGGCGGCGCGTGGGCGCTGTGGCGCGACCACTGGGCCTCGGACGCGACGGTCGAGCCGGGCGGGATCGCGATCTACGACCCCGCGACCTGCACCGAGCGGACGGCCGAGGACGGCTGGCTGACCTTCGCCTCGGACCCCTACTCCGTCGCCTTCCACGAGGCCGGCTGAGGTGCGCGCCGCCCCCGCCCTGGTCCTGGCCTGGGCAGCCGCCGTGGCGTTCCCCGCGTGCGCCCCGATCGCGCCTGCGTGCGACGATCTCTGCGACGTCGCGAGGCCGGCGTTCGAGGCCTGCCTCGACGACTGGGGGCGGGCCTACGGCGACGGCATGGACTGGTCCGACGGCGACGACTACGACGACTGGTGCGGGACGTGGGTCATGGAGCAGCGGGTCCTCGCCGACGACGCCGCCAAGGCCGACGCGCTGGAGGCCCGGTGCGTCGACCTCGCCGCGGAGGTGACCGCCGAGCCGTGCGTCGACTACGCCACCTACCTCGGCCTGTGGGACTGACGCGACGATGACCGCCCCGCGCCTGCGCCCCCTGCTGATGCTGCTCCCGTTGCTGGCGGCGTGCGGGCCGTCGTCGTCCCCCGATCCGTCCACCCCGGCCACGGCGGACCGGCTGGTGTTCCTCCGGGACGCCGTGATCGGCCCGGCCGGCAGCGGCGGGCAGGCGATCGCGGGCGGCCGCGAGGTGGTCTCCCGGACGTGGTCCCCGGGCGAGGCGGTAACCCTCGGCAACCGCACCGACCCGGCGCCCGCGCGGCCCGAGTGCGTCCCCCTCTTCCGGGTGGAGCTGGGGGACGTGGACGGGCAGATCGCGCGCGGGATCTCCACCCCCGGCACGTCGCTGGCGTGGTCCCCCGACGGCGACCGCCTCGCGGTCGGCTCCTACGTCGGCGAGGTCCTCGTCCTCGACGGCTGGACCGGCGACGTCCTCGCCCGCCGCAAGCTCGCCGAGACGACGATCAAGCAGGTGGCGTGGTCGGCCGACGGCGCCGTCGTCTACGCCGGCGAGCAGTCCCCAGACGCGTACGTCCACGCCCTCGCGGCGGGCGACCTGACGACCCGCTGGTCGTTCCGCCTCGCCGACGAGCTGAAGACGTCGCCCCCGCCCCCGGTCGAGGACGTCTACGGCGTCTTCACGCTGCCCGCGGCCTATGGCGTGGAGGTTCTCCGCTACGGCGACCTCCTCGTCCTCGGCATGCACGCCTGGCCGGTCGGGGACGACACGAAGCGGAACCTCGGCCGGGTGTGGCGGCTTTCGGCGGACGGCGAGGTCGTCGCGGCGTGGCCCCCGGACCGCCCCGCGCGGGCGACGATCCGCTACCCCCGGCTGGACGAGGACGCCGGCCTGGTCGCCTTCCCGATGGGCTACACGGGCACCGGCGAGCCGCCGTCGGACCTCCCCATCCCGGGCCTCCAGGTGCTGGCCCTGGACGACCTGAAGCCGCGCGCGTCGGTGGTCCACGAACCGCTGGCGCCGCACTTCAACCAGGTCTCGGTGTGGGAGGCGATCGACGTCGACGGCCGGACGGGGCGGGTGCTCGTGGGCATCGGCGACGGTCGCCTCGAGCTGCACCCCACGTCGGCCGGCGCGGCCGCCGCGGCCCACGATCTGGGTACCCCGATCGTGTCCGGCGACGTCCCCATCGCGGCGTCCGTGAGCTGGGGCGAGTTCCTCCCCGACGGCGGCTACGTGGTCACCACCGGCCACACCGCGATCCCCTGGGGGAGCGACGTCGCCGCCACCCGGCCGCCGTCCCCGTACCCCGGCGAGAACACGGTGTGGGCGTTCGGCCCGGACGACGCGCTCCGCTGGAACTTCCACGCCGAGCCGACGCTGCAGGGGGTCGCGATCTCGCCCGACGGCCGCCGCCTCGTGGTGGGCGGCGGCCCGCGCCCCTCGGACCACCGCCGGGACCTCTTCGGCGCGACGGTCTTCCGCCTCGACGGCGAGGGCTCGGGGGAGGACCGCCTCGAGGTGACGTGCCCCACCGAGGCGCCGGTCTTCTTCCGCCTCGCGGCGACGGACGACGGCCGGGTCGCCGTCTCCGAGGTCCC
Organism: uncultured Rickettsiales bacterium; assembly: GCA_964344575.1. GTDB lineage: Bacteria > Myxococcota_A > UBA796 > UBA9615 > UBA9615 > JAAESI01. The sequence goes on from CAYFOA010000001.1 coordinate 124,091, forward strand.
CTACAAGGACGAGGCGGACGACCGCGTGCGGGGCGAGTACCGCGTCACGGTCCTGCGATGACGCGGGCGCTCGCGGCGTGGGCGGCGCTGCTCGTCACCGCCGCGGGGTGCGGAGGTCCGCCGCCGGACCCGCCCGAGCTGACCGTGGACGAGACCCGGGCGCTGGTGACGGCGTCGGAGCCGCTGACGGAGGTCGTGGTGCGGGACGAGGCGGGGCTCGTGCTCGGCCGGCAGGCGGGGTACGGGGACTCGACGGACGTCTCGGTGCTCCACGGCGCCGCCCCGGGCACGCCGCTGGTGGTCGACGCGACGCTCGCGGACGGCACGGTGACGCTCCGCGGCCGGGTCCCCCGCGAGCGCGGCCCGGTCGCGATCGACGTCGCCGTCCCCGCCGGGCAGGGCTCGGTCCCGCTCGCGGACGAGCACGCCTTCACGGTGGTCGAAGGCAGCACCGTCCAGGCCGCGCTGACGCTCCTGGTCGCCACCCCGGGGACGCTCATCATCCGGGCCGGGGACGAAGCGGCGTCGGCGGAGGTGACCACGACGGTCCCCGACGAGCGGCGGGTGGTGATCGTGGACGTGCCGTCGGATCGCGCCACGCGGCTGACGATCGGGGGCGCGGCGGGGACCTGGTCGACGGCGCTGCGGCCCGCCGTGGTGACCCGGGAGGCCGCCCGCGCCGAGCTCGCGATGGCCCCGCCCACCTTCCCCGCGACGGCCGACGGGCGCCCCGAGGCGACCCGCCCGTCCGGCCGCGTCACGCTCCCCGCGGGCTGGTGGCGGGCGCTGCTGCGGGCCACCGGGCTCGGCTACCGCGCCCGCGACCCCCACGCGCCGTGGTCGTTCCAGGCGGTGACGCTCACGAACGACGGCGTCCACCCCCTGAACGTCGCCGTCCGGGCCCGCGTCCTCGACACCGACGGCGCGCCCGCCGACGCGTTCCGCCCGAAGATGCGGATCGAGGCGGGCAACGTCAGCGGCGAGGTGAGCGCGCTCCTCCGCGTCCCCGCCGGGAGCAGCGCGACCGCGACGCTCCCCTTCTTCGTCGAGGGGCGCGACCTCCCCGAGGGGGCGAGCCTGTGGACGCACGAGCTGACGGTCACCCCGCTGGGGTCGAGCGAGCCCCTGTGGACGTCGACGGAGCGGCTCCAGGTGCGGCGCGGCAGCTCGTGGATCTCGCTCGGCCTCTCGGTCGCCCTGGCCGGCGCCTTCGCCGGCGTCCTCCTCCTCGCCCTCCGCCTCCGCCGCTGGCTCGACGCGTTGCGGACGGCGGACCTCGTCACGATCGCGGTGTTCGCCACGCTGTCGTTCCTCATCGCGGGCGCGTCCACCGTCTACTCGGCGGCGGTGGCGGCGGTGCTGGGACCGTTCGCGCTCTTCGTCACGGCGCTGCTGGACGACGTCCTCCGCTACGCCCTGCTCGCCACCCTCGTCACGCTCCTCCCCCGCCCCGGCGTGGCGGCGCTGACGGTGCTGCTGACGTGGCTGATGCGGGGCATCGCGTTGGGCTCGTTCAGCCCGATCGACGTCGTCTCCGTCGGCGCCCAGGTGTTCTGGCTGGAGGCGGCGCTGTACGTCGCCGGCATCACCCGCGGGGGCGGGGCGTGGGCGGACGGGTCGTGGACGTCGCGCTGGCTCCGGTTGGGCGGGGCGTTCTCGGCGGCGTCGATCCTGACGTCGCTGACGGGGCTGGTCGTCGCGATGGTGATGTACCGCCTCTACTACGCGGGCTGGTACGTCGGCGCGGTCCTCGGCGGACCGGGCTTCCTGTACGTGTGGCTGAGCTGCGGACTGGGCGCCGGCTTCGCGGCGAGCCTCCGCGAGGTGTCGGACTGATGCTGTCGCTCCGAGGCGCGGGGTACCGGTACCCGTCCGCGGCGGCCCCCGCGGCGAGGGACGTCTCGCTGGACGTGGCGCCGGGGGAGATCGTGCTCCTCACCGGCCCGACAGGCTGCGGGAAGTCGACGGTGCTGCGGCTGGCGGCGGGGCTGCTGGCGCGACACGGGTCCGGCGAGGTCCTCGGCGAGGTCCGGCTCGGCGCCGGGGACGGCCTCGATCCCGCGACGCTCCCCCCGGCGGCGCGCGCTGCCCAAGTCGGCTTCGTCGCCCAGAACCCCAACCGCCAGCTCATCACGGGCACGCTCGGGGACGAGGTCGCCTTCGCGATGGAGTCGGTGGGCCGGTCTCCGGACGCCATCGCCTCGGCGGTCCCCGACCTCCTCGCCCGGGTCGGCCTCCCGGCGACTCCCGAACGCTCGACGGAGGCCCTGTCCGGCGGCGAACGCCAGCGCCTCATGGTGGCCGCGGGGCTGTCGGCAGGGGCGGGCCTGCTCCTGCTGGACGAACCCCTCGCCCACCTGGACCCGGCAGGCGCCCGCCACCTCCTCGGCGTCCTCCGCCGCCTCGCCGACGAGCAGGATCTCGCCGTTCTCCTCGTCGAGCACCGCCTCGGTCCCACCCTCCCCGTCGCCGACCGCCTCGCCGTGATGGCCGACGGCGTCCTCCGCTCCGTCGTCCCCGCGGCCACCCCCGACCGCGAGCTCCTCGCCCACCTCGGCCTCCGCCTCCCCCCCGACCCGGCCCAAACGTCCACCCTCGAACCGAGCAGCGACGTACGGGCCGCCAAACCGGCCCAAACGCCCACCCTCGCGACGCGCGGGGCCCTCCTGACAGCGACCGACCTCACCTGGTCGTGGCCGAAGGCCGCCGCCCCGGCGCTCCGTGAGGTCTCCGCGACGGTCCACCGCGGGGAACGCATCGCCCTGCTCGGCGGCAACGGGGCGGGCAAGTCCACCCTCCTCGCCTGCCTCGTCGGCGCCGCCCGGGCCCGGGGCGTCACCCGCGCAGACGGCGTCCGCAGCGTCCGCGTCCCCCAGGATCCCGACCTGTCCCTGTTCTGCGAGACGGTCCGCGCCGAGCTCGCCTACGGCCCCCGCGAGAACCGCCGCCCCGCGGCCCTCGCCGACCGCCTCGCCCTCGACGCCGCGGCCGCGCTGAGCGTCGGCGACCTCCTCGACCGCCCCCCCCAGGCGCTCTCCCGCGGCCAGCGCCTCCGCGTCGCCGTCGCCGCCGCCCTCGCCTGCGAGCCCGACGTCCTCGTCCTCGACGAGCCCACCTCGGGGCAGGACCACGACCAGGTCGAACGCATGATGGAGGCCCTGCGCGACGACCGCCGCGCCCTCCTCTTCGCCACCCACGACGTCGCCCTCGCGCTCCGCCACGCCACCCGCGTGTGGGTGCTCGACGGCGGCCGCCTCGTCGCCGACCTCGACCCGGCCGCCGCCGCCGCCCCCGGCGCGCTCCCCGAGGCGCTCCGCTGATGGACCCGCGCACCCGCCTCGCGCTCCTCGCCTGCGTCGGCCTCCTCGCCGTCAGCCTCGACCGCGCCGAGTCGCTGGCCCTGTTGTGCGTCCTCTGCGCGCTCCCCCTCCTCCTCCTCGACCTCGGCGCGACCTGGCTGAAGCGCGGCCTCCTCGCCGTCGCCGCCGTCGTCTGGGGGACCGTCCTGTCGCAGGGGCTGTTCTACTCCGCGCTCCCGCGCGCGCCGCTGATCGAGCTCGGCCCTCTGACGATCTGGAAGGAGGGCGTCTCCTGGGGGCTGGTCCAGTCGCTCCGGTTCGTCGCGGCCATCCTCGCGGGCCTCGCCGTCGCCGTCTCCACCCCCCCGGACCGCCTCCACGCGGCGCTGCTCCGCCTCCGCGTCCCCTTCGCCTTGTCCTTCCTGGCGACGACGGCCCTCCGGACGGTCCCCGAGACGGGCCGCACGGTCCTCGCCGTCCGCGCCGCCCGCCGCGAGCGCGGGCGCCCGGCCCCGGCCCGCTCGCCGATCGCGTGGCTCCGCCTCGAGGTGGCGATGCTCCGCCCGGTCGTCGCCGAGTCCCTCCGCCGCGCCCGCTCCCTCGCCGAGTCCCTCGACGCCCGCGGCTTCGACCCGTCGTCCGCCCCCCGCGCCGTCGCCCGCCCCCTCCGCTTCGCCCGGTGGGAGCTCCCGATCCTCGCGACCGCCCTCGGCCTCACGACCGCCGTCGTCGGCGCCCGCGTCCTCTTCATCCTGTACAGCAGCGAGCTCCTCTACGTCCCCGCCCTGCGCCCGCTCTACGGCTTCGTCCGCGCCTGGCTCTAGAACGTCCCCGAGATCGCGAACACCGACCCCGTCGCGAAGCCCCCCCGCCCGTCCGGGGTGACCACCGGGAGCGCCGTCACCGACCGGATCCGGACCGGGCTGCGGCGCTGCGAGAAGTAGCCGGAGTCGGCCGTGTCGGCGTTCTTCAGCCACGCGCGGTGGACCTGGTCGTCGACGACCAGCTTGAAGATGTCCAGCCCGAGGATGAACGCCCCGTTGACCAGCAGCGCCGGACCGATCGGGTAGGGGCTGGCGACCGTCAGCGCGATGCCGATGCCGAGGAACGTCCCGTCCGCGGCCAGCCCGATCGCGCGGTTGATCGCGAGCCGCCGCAACCGCTCCGCCTCCGCCTCGCGGACCAGCCGGCGCTGCGCCTCCGACGCGCCCTCGAGGTTGCCCCGCAGGTTCCGCCAGTAGCGGACGTTCGCCTCCGCCCCCGTCGCCGAGCTGATGATCGCCGACGCCCCCAGCGAGGTCAGGATCAGCGCGTCGATCGGGAACCGCCCCGCCGACGGCCCCTGCCCCGACCCGGCCAGCGCGAACCCGTGGATCCCCGCCGCCAGCGCCCCCGTGCCGAAGCCCGCCGTGGCGATGTTGCTGCCGAGGTGCATCCCGAAGTGCGCGTCGGCCAGCTCCAGGTCCTCGTCCACCGGCTCCGGCGCGAGCTCCGAGGCGATCCCCGCGGAGGGCAGGGCGAGGACGAGCGGGAGCACGCAGATCGTCGGAAGCAGCGAGCGAACCATCGGCAGACAGTGGGCCCCAGGCGACCCCCGGTCAAGGGCGGTATCCTGCGCGCCGGCTCACGCAGGAGAAGCAGATGTCCATCGCAGAGAAGATGCTGACGCCCCCCGTCCGCGGCCAGGTGGTCAAGGCCGCCGCCCGCGTGCTCGACGCCGAGGTCGCCGACAAGCGCGGCGTCAGCGGCCTCGCCGTCAAGGGCGCCTTCAAGGTCGTCAAGGGCCTCGCCCCCAACTTCACCGAGCAGGCCATCGACGACCTCCTCGACGACTTCGTCCCCAAGCTGCTCCCCTTCTGGGAGGCCTGGAGCGCCGACCCCGGCGGCAAGACCTGCGCCCAGTACTTCACCGCCAACGGCCCCGCCGTCGCCGACGCCCTCCTCAGCATCACCGACGAGCGCGCCAAGCACAGCCGCCACCGGGTCCTCGTCAAGACCTACGGCAAGCTCCGCCCCAAGGGCAAGGAGCACGTCGTCGCCTCCATGCCCCGCGTCGGCGCCCTCATCGAGGAGTTCACGAAGGATTCCTGACCAGCGGTCCCGCGACGCGCTCCTCGGCGCCGTCGTCCTCGCCCTCGTCGGCGTCGCCGTGGCGTGGTCCTACCGGGTCGACCGGCCCCTCCGCGCCCCCGTCGGGATCGAGGGACAGGTCTTCGATCGCTTCGAAGACCGGACCGACGACGAGCTCCCCTTCGGCGTCTTCGCGTGCGAAGGACGGCGCCAGGGCAACCTCCTGATCTGCTCCGACGAGGTCGCCTTCCGGACCGACCTGAGCCTGGACCTCGACGCCGCCCCGATCCTCCGCAAGGCAGGCCCCATCTACGCCGGCGGACCCCACGCCGGCTCCCGCGGCGTCGCCGTCTCCGGCGACCGGTACGCGACGTCCCACAAGACCATCAAGAGCTTCAAGACGATCGACGCCCTCTACTTCGGCTGGACCCGCCCCTAGGCGGCTCCTGCCTGTCCCGATGACTTGTATGACCTCTGCGGAGATGGAGATGTCCTCCA
>CAYFOA010000002.1:0-3046 GCA_964344575.1 uncultured Rickettsiales bacterium
CGTACGCGCCGCCGCCTCCGCCTCACGCGCCGCCCGCCGTGGCCGCGTCGCCGCCGGCGCCGCCGCCGATGCCGGGGCCGCCGTCGATGCCGGGGATGCCGGGCATGGGCGCGGGCGCGTCGGTGGGGATGGGGACGGGGCTCCACAGCTCGCTGCCCGCGGCCGCGCCGGTGGCGTCGCCGATCGGGCCGGGTCCGGCGAGCCACCAGGGCATGCCCGCGGCGCCGCGCCACGGGATGCCGCCGGCGATGCCGGGGATGCCTCCGGGTCCGCCGCCGGGGATGGCGGGGGCGCCTCCGGGGATGCCGTCGATGCCGCCGCCGATGCCGGGGGGGAGGTCCCCGGGCGTGGTCAGCGCGCGTCAGCGGAAGCGCCGCAAGGGAGGCGGCAAGGGGGGCGCCAAGGGCGGCAAGCAGGACGGCGTCAACATCCAGCTGATCCGGAACGTCGTCGTGCTGCTGGCGGTGGTGATGCTGCTGCTGACGGTCGTCAGCAAGATCCTGGAGGGGACGGCGCCGTCGACCGACGCGAAGAAGGCGCCGCCGCCGAAGGTCGAGGAGCCGGCCGCCGAGGCGATCCCGCCGTCGGCCCGGGCGGACCGGACGGACGAGGAGATCGTCCGCGACGCCGAGGGGAACTTCGGGACGGGGGAGACGTACCTGCGGCAGCACCGCATCGCGGACGAGAACCTGTCGATCGCGATCGCGGCGTTCAAGAAGGCGAAGGCCGAGCTGGCGCTCGTGGACCCGACCCGGTGGCCGCTGTGGACGGCGGACCTGGAGCCGAAGCTGGCGGAGGCGGAGGCCCTGTTGAACGAGAAGTTCAGCGACGCGAAGTGGAACTACATCCGCTTCTACCAGTCGGCCGACTACGGCCGCGCCGAGGCGGAGCTGGAGCGGATCGTCCGCCTCGTCCCGGACAAGAACGACGACCGCAATTCGTACGCCAAGGAGCGTCTGCGCCGCGTCCGGGACCTGATGAAGGGGTCGGGCAAGAAGCACCGCTGGAGCGACCGCAAGTAGCCGATGAGCGCGACCCTCGAGACCGTCTTCAGCCAGACGCTCGCCATCTACCTGGAGCCGGTGCACGGCTTCCTGGAGGACCCGAGCGTCACCGAGGTGCTCATCAACGGGCCCGACGAGATCTACGTGGAGCGGGGCGGCAAGCTGGAGCTGACGGAGGCGCGCTTCGAGCACGAGGACCAGGTGTTCGCGCTGGCGAAGAACATCGCCCAGTACGTCGGCCGGCAGCTGAACTGGGAGAACCCGCTGTTGGACGCCCGCCTGCCGGGCGGCAGCCGCGTCCACATCACGCTCCCGCCGGTCAGCCGCAAGGGGATCTGCATCGCCATCCGGAAGTTCTTCCGGGAGGCGCTGACGGTGGAGAAGCTGAAGGAGTTCGGGACGATCACGCAGGCGGCGGCGGACTTCCTCGCGGCGTGCGTGGAGACCGAGATGAACATGGTCGTCGCGGGCGGGACCGGCTCGGGCAAGACGTCGATGCTGAACGTGCTGTCGTCGATGGTGCCGGACGACCAGCGCATCGTGGTCATCGAGGACAGCACGGAGCTGCAGCTGCAGCAGCCGCACCTGTTGAACTACGAGACGCGGCCGCCGGACCGGCACGGGCGGGGGCAGATCACGATCCGGAACCTCTTCCGCTCGGCGATGCGGATGCGGCCGGACCGGGTGATCATCGGCGAGGTCCGGGGGGGCGAGTGCCTGGACATGATCCAGGCGATGGTGTCGGGCCACAAAGGCTCGATGTCGACGTGCCATGCGGCGACGCCGAGGGAGACGCTGGCCCGGCTGGAGACGCTCGCGATGATGGGCGAGATCGACATGCCGCTCCACGCGCTCCGGAGCCAGCTGGCGATGGCGCTGGACCTGGTCGTCCAGATCGCGCGGTTCACGGACGGGTCGCGCCGCATCACCCACATCAGCGAGGTCCTCGACCTCGACGCCGACGGGCGGTACCAGCTGCGGGACCTCTTCGCCTTCAAGACCGAGGGCAAGGACGCCGAGGGGAAGGTCATCGGGAAGCTCGAGCCGACGGGGCTGCTGCCGACGTTCGCCGAGCAGATCAAGGTGGCGGGGCTCCGCTTCCCCAAGGAGATGATCGACGCCGCCCGCGCCCGCAAGGCGGAGCGGGAGCGGCGGCGGGCGAGCCGGGCGAGCGGCTGAGGGCTAGACTTCCGGGCGTGGCAGTCCGGATCGTCGTCCTCGCCGCGATCGCGGCCCTGCTGAGCGGTCCGGCCTGGGGACAGGCCCCGGACGACGACGAGCAGTCCTACGAGTACCTCGTCCGGCAGGGGCAGTTGCTGCTCGACTACGGGAAGTTCGACGAGGCGACGTCCACGCTTCAGGAGGCGTGCGCGACGCCCGCGGGGGCGGGGGAGTTCGAGTGCTGGCGGAAGCTCGGGACGGCGGCGGAGAAGGCCGGCCGGATCGGGGTCGCGATCGACGCGTGGACCGCCGCCGCGCAGCTCCCCGGCGACGGGATCCTGCCCGCGCGGCGGGAGGCGGAGCGACTGCGGGGGGCCTACGGGGTGGTGCTCGTGTGGGTCCCCGGGGGGCGGCAGCTGCCGTCGGTGCCGGGGGCGCTGGAGCACGCCGGGATGCTCATCGACCCGGCCCTGAAGGCGCTCCTGGGGACGGTCGCGACGCGCGTGGCGGAGGTCGGGATCGACCGCGACGAGCTGTGGCTGCCGGCGGGCTCGTACGACTTCGAGGGGGTGACGTTCGACGTGGCGCCGGGGACCGAGACCGTGCTCGAGCTGCCGGCGCGGGTGGTGCCCTGGCGGACGGCGGCGTTCCGGCCCGCGGAGGGGTCGTCGCCCGCGCCCGAGGGGGGTCCGTGGTCGGCCGGGGTGGACGCGCAGGTGACCTTCGGCGGCGCCCCCGGGGGCGGCCTCGGGCTGGCGCCGGCGGGGGTCGGGGCGCAGGTCCGGTTCGGGCGGCGGCTGGGGCCCGCGCGCGTCGAGGGACGGTTCCGGTTCGGGGCCGTGCCGACGTCCTCGGGGACCGGCGGGGCCGACGAGGGGCGG
>CAYFOA010000002.1:3167-18918 GCA_964344575.1 uncultured Rickettsiales bacterium
GGCCTCGTGGCGGGGACGCTGGGGACGATGCTGGTGGCGTGCCGCGCCGAGGCGGTCGAGGACGCCTGGGTCTACGACGGCGAGTGCGCGACGGGGACGCTGGTGGCGGGGGGCCAGGCGGGGCTCGACGTGCTCCTGCTGCCGCCGTCGAAGCTGGGCCGGGTGGGGATCCGGATCGGGCTGTTCGGCGAGGCGCTGGCGGGCGGCCTGACCGCCGTCCCCGGGGACGCGTTCGGCGGCGCGCGGGCGGTCGTCCTCCTGAAGATGGACCGGTGGCGGTTCACGGTGGTGAGAGGAGGCCTCGATGTCGGCGTCTCGATCCGCTTCTGATCGCTCTCGTTCTCGTTCTCGTTCTCGCTCTCGCTCTCGTTCTCGTTCTCGTTCTCGCTCTCGTTCTCTCGTTCTCGTTCTCGTCCTCGTCCTCGTGCCCGCCCTCGCCCTCGCCGGCGACGAGTCCACGTCCTTCACGCACAAGTTGGCGCAGGGGAAGTTCTTCCTCGAGCAGGGGATGAACGCGAAGGCGTGCGCCGAGTTCGCGGACGCGTCGGAGATGCCGCTGGGCAAGGCCGACCCGGAGGTCCACGCGCTGCTCGCCGAGTGCTCGTACCTGATCGGGGACGTGGGCGCGGCGGTGGACGCGGTCCGGACGGCGAAGGCGCTGACCGACGGCCCCGCCCCGGAGAAGCTGGCGGAGCTGCACGAGTTCCTCACCACCCGGTTCGGGAAGATCCTCGTGATCGGGGCGGGGAGCGACGGCGCGAGCGTCCCCGAGCCGGCCGTCCCCATCCTCGACCCGCCCTTGAAGCGGGCCTACAGCACGGCGATCTCGAAGCTCGAGGGGCCCGCCACGGGAGGCTCGACGTCGATCTGGCTGCCCGTGGGGACGTACCGCGTGGGCGGGCTGCTGGTCGAGGTGCGGGCGCAGTCGACGGCGCGGATGGATCTGCGCGGCGGCGTGGGCGCGGCCGGGGGCGGGGTCTACGGGGAGCGGGTGGACTCGGGGGGCCGACGGCGGGGCGGCGGTCGGAGCGGCGGCGGCCGCGGTGAGGCCCCCGTCCCCCCCGACCTGTCGTCCTCGCTGGTCGTCCGCGTCGGCGGGGCGGGCTTCTCGCAGCAGGGGAACGCCAGCGGCGGCGGGCGGCTCCTGGTGGGCTGGGAGGCGCACCTCCCCACGGCGTTCGGCTTCCGCGCCGGCGGCGGGATCGGCGCCTCGCGGGCCGAGCGGGTCCACGGCGAGAACGTGACCGCGCCCCCGGCCGCGCGCCCCTTCGGCGCGTTCGGCCTCGGCGGCCTGATCCCGATCGGCCCGCTGACGCTGGCCCCGTGGGCGACCTTCGAGATCGGCAGCGCCCACCCCTTGGAGCCGCTCCTCCCCGACGCCTACCTCGGCCCGCTCCACTACGTCGTCTTCGGGCCCGACGTCGAGGTCCGGCTGATGCTCCCCACCAGCGTCTCCGAGGCGGGGGTGGAGGTGACGCCGGAGTTCACCGTGAGGATGGAGATCCGCGAGTGGCGGCCGGTGGACGACCCGATCGATCCCCGCCCGCACCTCAGCGTCGGCGGGGGCGTGGATGTCGGGCTCCGGATCGGAAGCGGGTCGTGATCGCTGCCACTGAGCGACTTTGGCCCGGAATCCTTCAAGTGCTACTTGTGATGTCCGTCGCAGGGTGCCCGGCGCCGGAGTTCTTCGCCGACGAGCTGCTCGACGTCGACGGCGACGGCTTCCTGCCGGACGACGGCGACTGCGACGACCGCGAGCCGGCGGCGCACCCGGACCACGCCGAGATCTGCGACGGGATCGACAACGACTGCGACGGGGACGTCGACGGGGCGGACGCGGACGTCGGCGACGCGGACGGCGACGGCAGCGACGCGTGCGCCGACTGCGACGACGCGGACCCCCTCGCGTCCCCCGATCTGGAGGAGGCCTGCGACGGCATCGACACCGACTGCGACGGCGCGCTGCTCGCGGACGAGGGGGACGCCGACGGCGACGGCGCGTTCGCCTGCGGCGGCGACTGCGACGACGACGACGAGGCCGTCTCCCCGTCCGCCTTCGAAGCCTGCAACGGCATCGACGACGACTGCGACGGCGACGTGGACGAGGGGCTCGACCTCGACGGCGACGGGACCACCCCCTGCGACGGCGACTGCGACGACGGCGACGACGCGATCCACCCCGACGCCGAGGAGGTCTGCGACGGGATCGACACGGACTGCGACGGCGACCTCCCCGACGACGAGGCCGACCTCGACGCCGACGGGGTGGCGGCGTGCGAGGGGGACTGCGACGACGACGACGCGCTCGCCTGGCCCGACGCGGACGAGCTCTGCGACGGCGTCGACCAGGCCTGCGACGGCGACGTCAGCGACGAGGTCGACGCCGACGGCGACGGGGTCCGGCTCTGCGACGGCGACTGCGACGACGACGCGGCGACCGGGGCGGACGTGTTCCCCGGCGCGGCGGAGGCCTGCAACGGCATCGACGACGACTGCGACGGCGTCGTCCCCGCGGACGAGCTCGACGGGGACGGCGACGGCGTGACGGCCTGCGGCGGCGACTGCGACGACGACCCCCTGGCGGGCGGCGCGTCCGTCTTCCCCGGCGCGACGGAGGCCTGCAACGGCGCCGACGACGACTGCGACGGCGCGGTCCCCGCGGACGAGGCGGACGACGACGGGGACGCGTTCCGGATCTGCGCCGGGGACTGCGACGACGGCGACGCGGCGGTCTCCCCGAGCGCGACCGAGGCGTGCGACGGGGCGGACAGCGACTGCGACGGGACGACGCCCCCGAACGAGCTCGACGGCGACGGCGACGGCCAGCCCGGCTGCGCGGGGGACTGCGACGACGACGACGACGCGGTCTTCGCGGGCGCGCCCGAGGCGTGCGACGGGGCGGACAACGACTGCGACGCGGTCGTCCCCGCGGACGAGGCGGACGACGACGGCGACGGCGCCCGGATCTGCGACGGCGACTGCGACGACACGGACGCGGACCGGTCGCCGGCGGCGGAGGAGGTCTGCAACGACGTCGACGACGACTGCGACGGCCTGGTCGACGACGCCGACACCGCCGACCTCCCCGACGGCGACGGCGACGGCGACGGCCCCTGCACGGACTGCGACGACGGGGACGCGGCCCGGAGCACGTCCGCTGCCGAGGTCTGCGGGAACGGCCTGGACGACGACTGCGACTTCATGCTCGACGAGGCGAACCCGGCCGACGTCCCCCGCCGCGCCGCCTTCGGGAGCGGCGCCCTCGCCACGTCCGTGGAGCTCTTCGAGTACGACGGGGACGCCGCCCCGTTCGAGGCCGGCACCGTCCCCGGAGGCCCCCCCGGCACGCCCCACGTCGCCGTCGCGGTCGCGGATCTCGGCGCCGACGGCCTCACCGACGTCGTCTACCAGGCCCTCGACCCCGCGGACCCGGCGCTCGACTTCGTCTACGGGGGCTACGACAACTGCTCCGGGGGCGTCTCGACGGTGCTCGTGACGTCCCTGGACCCCGCCCGCGACGAGCGCGTCTTCGCGGTGGCGGACCTGGACGGCGACGGCTCGGGCGAGCTGCTGGCGGTGTCCCGCGACGCCGGGGACGAGGGCTCGCTGTGGTCCAGCTCGTTCCAGATCGCCTCGCCCTGGCCCATCTCGGCGGCGGGGCAGCTCGAGACCCCGCAGGCCTTCGACCGCTGGACCGTGACGCGGACGCCGATCGATCTCGACGGAGACTCGGTCGTCGATCTCGTCGAGTGCGGCTGGTCGCCGCCCACCGACGCCTCGGTCTGCTACCTCGTCCCCGGCCTGGGCGACGGCACCTTCGGCACCCCCGTGTTCGCCGCGCTGCTCGCCGAACCGGTCGACGCGGTGGCGACGGCGGACTTCGACGGCGACGGGGCAGGGGACCTCCTGGTCGGGTTCGACGAGGGCGGCGAGGCGTGGCTCCTGCTCGGCAACGGCAGCGGCGGCTTCGGCCTCCCGGCGCTCGCGTTCGACCTGGACGACCGCGCCGAGGTGACCGCGGCGGACGTGGACGGCGACGAGCACGCGGACGTGGTCGTCCTCGCCTACGACGACGTCGACCCCGCGGGCCGCGTGCTCCAGACCTGGCTGGGCGACGGCGCCGGCGGCTTCACCCTCGCCGGCGCGGTCGCCGCGACGTCCCACCACCCCGAGCTGGAGGGCCCGGACTCCTTCGGGGCGATCCCGCCGAGCCCCTGAGGAGCCCCCACAGCCGACCCTGCTATCATTCCGTCGTGGATGCGAGCCGGCCGAACTCGGCCCTCGAGCAGCGGATTGGGTACCGCTTCGAAGACCCTTCCCTCCTGGATCGCGCGCTGGCCCACCGCTCCTGGGCCCACGACCACCACCCCCCCGTCCCCGACAACGAGCGCCTCGAGTTCCTCGGCGACGCCGTCCTCGGCCTCGTCGTGGCGGAGCGGCTCTTCGAGGAGTTCGCCGTCGACGAGGGCCGCCTGACCCGCGCCCGGGCCGGCATCGTCCGCCGCGAGACGCTCGCCGCCCACGCCCGCGCCATCAGGCTGGGCGAGGTCATCAAGCTGGGACGGGGCGAGGAGACCAGCGGGGGCCGCGACAAGGACTCGATCCTCGCGGACTGCTTCGAGGCCCTCCTCGGCGCCATCTACCGGGACGGCGGCTTCGAGGAGGCCCAGCGCTTCATCGGCCGGACGTTCGCCGACATCCTCGGTCAGCGCGGCCAGGACGGCTCCATCCACTCCCCGCGGGACGCCCGCACCACGCTCCAGGAGCTGCTCCAGCGGCAAGGGCAGGGGACGCCCCGGTACCGCATCGTCAGCAGCGAGGGGCCCCCCCACGACCCGACGTGGACGCTGGAGGTGCTCGTCGGCGGCGAGGCCATGGGCACGGGGACGGGCCGGAGCAAGCAGGAGGCGGCGCGCGAGGCCGCGAACGTCGCCCTCGACGTCCTCAACGGCAACGGCCAGGGTCCAGCCGCCACGACCGCCGCCGCCGCCGGGTCGCCGTCGGCGGAGCCCGAGCCCGCGGTGGCTTCCGGAGGCGTCCCGTGAGCCGCGTCCCCGGCGGGACGGTGCCGGTCCCCATCCCGGCCAGCAAGACGTCCGCGGCGCGCAAGAGCACCGCCCGCGGCCGCCCCGCCATCGCCGCCGTCGGCATCCCCCACGGCTTCTGCCTCCCCGGCTGCCCCTACTGCCCGCGGGACCGCGACCGCGTCGCCGAGCTGCTCCCCGACCCGGTCGCCGTCAGCGCTGCCGTGGACCGCGTCCGCGACCGCACGATCGCCGCCGGCGAGGAGCCCGGCGCGGTCGAGATCGGCCTCTACGGGGGCGACGTGTGGCAGCTCCCGCGCGCCATCCGGACCGAGCTCCTCGACGCCTGCGAGTGGGAGGTCCGCCGCGGCCGCGCGACCGGGATCCGCATCACGGCGGCGCCGATGTCGGTCCTCCGCGCGCCGATGACGGAGTTCCGGGCGCGCCGCATCCGGGCCGTCGAGGTGCCGGTCCACAGCCTCGACCGCGGCGTCCTCCGCGCCCTCGGCGTCCGCCACTCGCCCCGCGCGGGCCTCGAGGCGATCGGCCGGCTCAACCGGTTCCGGATGCGCTCGATCGTGACGCTGACCCCGGGGCTGCCGGGGAGCGACCACCGGAGCGCGCTGGCGTCGGTGGAGGGCGTGGTCCGGGCCCGCCCCGTGGCCGCCCGCGTGCTCCCCGCGCTGGTCCTCGGGGGGACGCTGACCGAGGAGCTGTGGACGCGCACGTCGTGGCAGCCGATGAGCCTGAACGAGGCGATCCGGACGTCCCGGGCGGTGGTCGAGCGGCTCCGCACCGGCGGGGTCGAGGTGATCCGGGTGGGGCTCCAGCCGGACGCGGACCTGCTCGCCGGCCCCGAGGTCCTCGCCGGCCCCTGGGACCCCACCCTCCGCCTCCGGGTGGAGGCCGACCTGATGCTCGCGCGGGCCACGGCGGCGCTCTCGGCGGCGTTCCGGTTCGGCCCCGACGCGTTCACGATCGTGGTCAGCCCCCCCGAGGAGAGCTGGCTCCGCGGACCGATGGGGGCGAACCTGCGCCGGCTTCAGGACCAGTTCCGCCTCGACCGCGTCCGCGTCCTCCCCCTCCCGGAGCAGCCCCGCGGCACGATCCGCGTCTTCGCGGGCGACCTCGGCGCCGAGGAGATCCCCCCGCTCCCCGGCCGACGCAAGGCTTCCTAATCCCCCCCAAGCGCGGTATGAAGCCGCGCCCATGCCCGAGACCCCCCACCGCTCCGGTTACGTCGCCATCGTCGGCCGCCCCAACGTGGGCAAGTCGACGCTGCTGAACGAGATCCTGGGGACCAAGGTCTCGATCGTCAGCCGCCGCCCGCAGACCACCCGGAACCGGGTCCTCGGCATCTACAACCGGGACGACGTCCAGGCCCTCTTCCTCGACACGCCCGGGATCCACGAGGCCCGCGGGCTGCTCAACAAGCGGATGGTCGACGAGGCCGTCGGCGCGCTCAAGGACGTCGACCTCGTCGTCTTCATGATCGACCCCCGCCGCGAGAAGGACCCCGAGCAGGACCGCCTCGTGCTGGACCGCCTCGTCGCCGCCGGCCTCCCCGTCGTCCTCGTCCCCAACAAGATCGACACGATCCCCAAGGAGGAGCTCCTCCCCCTGATCGCGGCCTGGTCGGCGGCCCACGACTTCGCCGCGGTGGTGCCGGTCTCCGCGCTGAAGGGGGACGGGGTGGGGGAGCTGCTGAAGGCGGTCGTCGGCCGCCTCGACGAGGGGCCCGCGTGGTTCCCCAAGGACCAGATCACCGACGCCACCGAGCGCTTCGTCGTCGCCGAGCTCATCCGCGAGGCGGCGTTCCGGTTCCTCGACCAGGAGCTCCCCTACAGCCTCGCCGTCGAGATCGAGGAGTTCGACGAGGGGGGCAAGACCGTCCGGATCATGGCCCGCCTGTGGGTGGAGCGGGAGTCCCAGAAGCCGATCGTGATCGGCCGCAAGGGGAGCATGCTCAAGCGGATCGGGACGACCGCGCGGATCGAGATCGAGAAGCTGCTGGGGACGAAGGTGTTCCTCCAGCTGTCGGTCGGCGTCGACCCCCGGTGGACCCGCCACCGCCGCGCCGTCGAGCGCCTCGGGCACTTCGGGGGGTCGTCGTGAGCAAGCGCGCCGTCGTCTCGATCGTCGGCCGCCCCAACGTCGGCAAGAGCAGCCTCTTCAACAAGCTGCTGGGCCGCCGCAAGGCGCTCGTGCAGGACACCCCGGGGGTGACGCGCGACCGCAACTACGCTCTCGCCGAGCTCGGCCCCCGCACCGTCATCCTGTGCGACACGGGCGGGTTCGAGGAGCAGGGCGCGGTCGCCGGGGAGCGGATGTCCCGCTTGATCCGGGAGCAGGCGCTGGTCGCCATCGACGAGTCCGACGTCATCGTCTTCGTGATGGACGTCCGGTCCGGCCTGACCCCCGCCGACGAGGAGATCGCCCAGCGCCTCCGGACCTGCAGCCAGCCGGTGGTGTGGGTCCTGAACAAGTGCGACCACCCCTCGGTCGAGGTCCACGCGGCCGACTTCTACCGCCTCGGGGTCGACGACTTCCTCCTCGTCAGCGCCGAGCACAACCTCGGCATCGTCGACGTCGAGGACGCGATCCTGGACGCGCTCCCCGCTGACGAGGACGCGATCGGGAAGGTCGCGGACCCCGGGTTCGACGAGCGCCGCCGGCGCGGCGCCGACCGCGTGACGAAGGACAAGGGCGGGCGCATGCACTTCCTCGGGGACGACATGCCCGAGGAGGCGACCACGCGGCGCGGGCCGGCCCCCGAGGCGTGGGACCCGCGCCCCGATCCCGACGCCACCGCGCTGGCCGATGACGGCGACGAGGCCCTGGTCGAGGGCGTCCCCCTGGACCCGGCGGGACGCCGCGTCGCCGAGTGGGGCTCGGTGGACGCCACCACCGACGCGTCGCTGGCCTCGGGCGAGCTCCGGCTGCACGACCACGAGCCGATCCCCGACGGCGTCCCCGACGAGTTCGAGGTGGTGGAGTCCGACGACTTCGTCGCCCGGATCGCGCTGCTCGGGCGGCCGAACGTGGGCAAGTCCACGATGCTCAACCGCCTCCTCGGCTACCAGCGGTCGATCACGTCCCCCGAGGCGGGCACGACGCACGACGTCGTCGACGCGGTGGTGGAGCACGGCGGCCGCCGCTGGGTCCTCATCGACACCGCCGGGGTGCGGCGCCGCTCGCGGGTCACGGACCGCGTCGAGCAGCTGATCGTGGGGCGGACGATCCGGACCGTCGAGGCGGCCCACATCTGCCTGCTCCTGGTGGACGGCAGCGAGGGCGTCACCGAGCAGGAGGCCAAGCTCGGCGCGATCATCGCCGACCGCGGCCGCGCGCTGACGATCCTCGTCAACAAGTGGGACCTGAAGCCGAAGGGGGCGCAGGCGAAGAAGGAGTTCATCGCGCAGCTCCGGCGCCGCTTCCCCCACCTCGCGTACGCGGACGTGCTCTTCGTGTCGGCGCTGACGGGGGAGGGGACCCACCGGATCTGGGACAGCGTCGAGCGCGGCGACGAGGCCCACAAGACGACGATCGGGACGGCCCCGCTGAACCGCTGGGCGCGCTCGCTGTGGGCGCTGAACCCGCCCCCGATGCACAAGCACCGCCCCGTCCGGCTGTACTACGCCGTCCAGGTGGGAGTGCGCCCGCCGACCTTCGTGTTCTTCTGCAACCAGCCCCGGTCGATCCCCGACAGCTGGCGCCGCTTCCTCGCGAACCAGATGCGGGCGGCGTTCCCCGCCCCCGGGAGTCCGCTCAAGCTGGTGTTCAAGGACCGCTCCGGCGCTTGATTTCGGGGCACTGAGGGGCTAAGAGTCCCGCGCCGATCCGATCGGCGAAGGAGTTCGCATGTCCGACGACAAGGCCCTGAGCGAGCAGCCCGCCCCCGAGGCCCCGCCCGCCGCCCCCGCAGGCCGCGCCCGCCCCGTGATCAAGAAGCGCGTCGGGGCGAAGAAGCGGCGCGAGGATCTGGCGCAGCCCGACGAGTTCATGGAGGTCGGCGGCACGATCGTCGACTGGGTCCTGGAGCGGCGGAAGCCCGCGAGCATCATCGTGGGCGGCATCCTCGCCGCGCTCCTGGTCTACGGCGTCGTCGGCAAGCTCCAGACGAGCAGCCGGACCGAGGCCGCGGCGGCGCTCTTCGAGGCGCAGCGGCAGCTCCCCGGGGCGTCGGCGACGACCGGCGCGTCGGGGCTGAACATCACGCTGAGCGACCCCACCGACGACGGCAAGCTGGACGAGGCGATCACGGCGCTGGACGGCGTCATCGCCGAGTTCGCGGGCACGCCCCAGGCGACGGTCGCCCAGCTCGACGCGGGCGCGGCGCTGAACCGAGCCGGGGAGTACGAGCGAGCCCTGCCCTACTTCGAGGCGGCGAGCGCGGCGGGCGGCACCATGGGGCTGCTGGGGTCGTCCAGCAAGGCGTCGACGCTGGAGTCGCTGGGCCGCCTCGACGAGGCGCTGGCGGCCTACGAAAGCGTCCGCGGGGAGACCACCGGGGGGCTCCGCGAGCAGGCCACGATCGACCTCGCCCGGGTGGCCCTGGCCAACGGCGACGGGGCGCGGGCGAAGGCGCTGTACGGCGAGTTCGAGACCGAGTTCCCGGACAGCGCGCTGCTCGCCGAGGTCCAGGCCAAGGCCGCCGCGATCACGCCTTGAGGACGCACCTCCTCGCCGGCTTCGCCCTCGGCGCGACGATCGCGCTGGGGAGCGGCTGCCGCGGCGACGACGCAGCCCTGCGCGAGCCGCGGCTGACGAACCCGCCGGCGAAGATCGCCTGGCAGGGGTTCGACCCCGACGAGGGGATCGCCGACCTCAGCCAGGTCGAGCGGAAGTACGACGGCGTCTTTCGGCTCCCCCTGACCCAGGACTGGACGTGGACGCTGCCCGACGAGGGGCGGTGGGCGGTCTCGCGCCTCGAGCTCGGTGCGGCGGCGTTCGACGGTGACCGGATCCTGGTGGGGAGCAGCCGTGAGGCGGGGCTCTTCGTGCTCGACCGGGCGTCGGGGCAGGTGAGGGCCGTGGTCGCGACCGCAGGCCCCGTGCAGGCGCCCCCGACGAAGCTGGAGGACGGCTGGCTGGTGGCCGACAGCTTCGGCTCCGTGCTGCGTCTGGACGCGGACCTGAACCCGGTCTGGAGCGAGCCGTTCCGAGCCGGTGGCGCGGTCTACCGGTCGCCGACGATCGCGGGCGACCGGGCGCTGGTGACGACGGCCGCGGACCAGGTGGTGGCGGTGACGCTGGCGGACGGGCAGTGGTCGTGGGCCTACACCCGCGACGTGCCGCGGGGCGCCACCGAGCTGGCGATCCTGGGCGCCCCGGCGCCGCTCTTCACCGGCGCCGAGGTGGTGGCGGGGTTCAGCGACGGCGCCGTCGTGGGGCTGGACCCGAGCAGCGGCCGGGAGCTGTGGTCGGCGAAGGTCGGCGACGGGAAGTTCCCCGACGTCCAGGCGGAGATCCTCCACCACGGGGACCTGTACATCGCGGCGGCGTTCGGCGGCCCGGTGGTGGGGCTGGACGCGCGGACCCACGCGGTCCGCTGGATCGCGAGCGAGGCGGCGGCGACGTCGACCATGGTCCTGGCCGGCGGCTACCTCTACACGTCCGACACGCAGGGCCGCGTCCGCTGCCTGGACGCCGACACCGGCGAGGCGGTGTGGACGTTCGAGGAGGAGAACGCCCAGTTCGGGCCGCCGGCGCGGGCGGGCGGAAGCATTCTCGTCGGCGACGTGGTCGGTACGTTGTACGCGCTCGACCGATTCGAGGGGACCGAGCAGTGGCGCTTCCGGCCGATGGACGGGTCGCGCCTCAACGGCGTGGCCGCGGCGCCGGCGACGGACGGCCGCCAGGTGGTGTTCCCGTCGGCCGGCGGCACGCTCTGGTCGCTGGTGGCCGGCAGCAGCAGCGCCCCCGACGACAGCGAGGAGCCCTCGTCGCGGCCGGACCGGGTGCTCGGCTGGTAGTGGGCCGTTTCGCCGCCGTCCTCGTCTTCGCCGCTGCGATGGCGGCCTGCAGGCCGGACCCCGAGCCGGCACGGACCGAGACCCCGGACCCGACGTCCGATCCGACGCCGAGCACCTACGAGGAGCTTCGGGCGGCGGAGGATCGGGCGCTGCTGGCGAGCCTGGCGGGCGACGTCGAGCTCGGCCCGTACCGCATCCGTTCGGCGCACGACCTGGGCACGACGCGGATGGTGACGCTCGATCGGCCCGAGCATCCCCAGACCGTCAGCATCATCGACATGGTGCCGCCCGACGGGCTGACCGCGGATGCGATGCGCGCCGCGCTGGCGGGTGGCGCTTCCGAGCCGCTGGAGGTCCTGGGGTACGACCGCGTGAGCGTGCGCGACGGGATCCTGAGCTGGACCCGCGCACCGGACGAGTCCGGGCAGGGAACCGTCCGCTGGACCGAGTGCGGGGACCGCTGGATCTTCGTGAGCGAGGAGATCGTCGGCGGGACGATCGAGCAGGAGGTCAACGCCGACCTCCTCCGTTCGTTCCAGATCTGCGTCCGATAATATACATTATGTCAACTTTGCGAAGCGAAGATGACATAATGTGATTGGCTCGCCGTGGCGGTTCAGCCGGGCAGAGAGATCCTCTGGGGGCCGTGGGATCGCCAAATGCCGAGGCGGCCACCTGGGCCGTGGAGATTGGGGATGCGGGGGAGAACGAGGAAGGCCGCCAGGACTGGTCCGGGCGGCCTTCTGGATGCTTGGTGGAGGATACGGGGCTCGAACCCGTGACCTCAGCGTTGCGAACGCTGCGCTCTCCCAGCTGAGCTAATCCCCCGGGAACGGCGGACTTATAAGGGTCCGATCCGACCGTGTCAATTCACTAGAAATAGACTCTCGCGCCGCCGATCCCCTCGACGTCGACGCCGAACGCCTGCCACACGTCGATCGCCGGCGCCGCCTCCACGAAGAGCTCCACGGGGAAGCCCGACATGAGGAACGTCAGGCCGATCGGGACGCGCAGCCCGAGCACCGCCTGCGCCGTCACCAGCGTCCGGTCCTCGTCCTCGGGATCGGGCCCCGAGTCGATGACTACGCGCGTCCGGAAGCCGACGCCGGCGTAGAGCTGCGCCGAGATCCCGTTGGGTCCCCGCAGCGGCCGCGCGTGGAAGGCCGTGCCGACCGCGAACGACAGCGTGTTCGTGAACGGCGTCGCCCCCGCGTCCACCGTGATCCCGATGAGCCGCCGCGGCCAGATCTTCAGCGTGAGCCCGGTCCGCGAGCCCACGTTCAGCCCCAGGCCGAACGCCCCGCCCCCCTTGAGCTGCATCAACTCCACCGGCGGCGGCTTCGTCTTCAGCTCGGGCGGCGGCCACGTCTGGTCCTCCGCCGCGGCCGGGGCCGCCGCCAGCGTCAGCGCGCACAGCAGGAGCAGCGTTCGGATCATGAGGTCCGGCGGCGGAGCGGCAGCAGCAGGAGCAGCAACGACATCGACAGCGCGCCGTGGGAGAACGGGTGCGTCTTCAGGGGCCCCGCGCAGCCCGCGCCCGGCCTGCGGTCGTCGTCGTCGTCCCCGTCGTCCGGCGGCAGCAGGTCCGACCCCGGCGCCTCCGTCTGGTCCACGAGCTCCACGCTCAAGTCGTAGTCCACGTGCTCGGTCTGCGTGCTGGTGACCGTCACCCAGACCTCCTCGTAGAGGCTGCCTACGTCGATCACCTCGATCGTCGCGACCCCCGTCTCGTCGTCCGCCTCCACCACCGTGGGGATCGCCTCGCGGCCGTCAGGGCTCCGGTTCACGGCGAGCACCCAGCCGTGCTCGTAGCCGTCCAGCCGGACCCGCAGCTTCGTCCGCCCTGCGTCCACGTCCTTGTCCGACGCGTCCACCCGGTAGAAGTGGGCCCCGTACCACCGCGGCGCCACCTGCTCGAGCCGCTCCGCGGGCGGCACGAGCACGGCGCGCGCCGGCACGCGGGCGAAGTCGTAGTTGGGGCCGTCCTCGAAGTCCATCGTCGAGACCCGGGCCGTGAAGTGGCCGAACTGCTCCTCGAACGACGTGTCCACCGCCGCGTCCCGCCACGCCAGCTCCATCCGCTCGACGATCCCGGTGCCGCTGCCGTTCCACACCGCCCGCAGCACCTCCGGACCCGCCGGCGCGTGCTCCTCGATGTAGATGGGGAGGATGAAGAGCGCGTACCGGTGGAGGAACCCGTCCTGGCTGCTGTCCTCGTAGTCCAGCGCCCAGTTCGTGTGGTTCGTGTACGCGGGGAGGAACCACTGGTAGATGTCGAAGTCCGGCTCCGCGAACTCCTCCGCCCACGTCGCCGAACTCTCCCAGTAGAACTGGTTGACGTCCCACGGGCTCGGGGAGCCCATCTGGACGGCGTGGAAGAGCTCGTGGTTCGCCGTGTCCAGCGTCCCGTTGGACTGCTCGTAGCCGCTCATCACCACGTACGCGTGGGCGAAGCCGTTGCAGACCGTCGTGTAGCCCCCGTTGAAGCTGATGCCCGGAGCGCCCGAGCCCGAGTTCCCCAGGTAGAACGGCACCTTGTAGCCGTCGGGGTTGCCCAGCGGCTCCGCGTAGCCGCCGTCGATGAACGTCTGCCTCGTCCGCTCCAGCTCGTCGAGGACGAACTGCGCCGTCGCCTCGGAGAGGTTGCCGGCGTTCCCCCACTCGACGCTGAAGTGCTCCGACTCGACCCGGTTGGGGAGCTCGAAGAAGCAGGGGACCCCTCCCCTCGCCTCGGGCGCGAGGCGCTCGACCGTGCCGCACCGAAACGGCGCCTCGGACGCGGACGCGGACGCGCTCGCGGGCAGCGCCAGGAGCGAGGCGGAAGCGACGACGAAGCCGAGGACGCGGACGGAGGTCACCGCGTCGAAGTGTACCCGTCCGGTCAGTGCATGCGACGGTAGATGCCGACCACCTGGCCGATGATGTTGACGTCCCGGAACTCGGCGGCGCGGACGAAGATCGGCTCCATCCGGTCGTTCGCGGGCTGCAGCCGGATGCGGTCTCCCTCCCGGAAGAAGCGCTTCACCGTGGATTCGCCGTCCACCATCACCACCGCGATCTCCCCGTTGGGGACGGTCCGCCGCTTCTGCACGAAGAGGAAGTCGCCGGGGAGGATGCCGTCGTTGATCATCGACTCGCCGTAGACCCGAAGGGCGAACACCTCGCCGCCCCCGGGGACCATGCAGCGGTCCACCCTCAGCGTGTCCTCCCGGTACTCGTCCTGCAGCGCGAGCGCGCCCGCAGCGACCTGGCCGTAGACGCCGAGCTCGACGATCTCGCCCTCGCCGAACGGCTCCGGCGTCAGCGGCGAGCCGACCCCGAGCTCCGCGCGCGCCAGGTCCGTCAGCGCCATCGACCGCGCCAGCGCCGCCTTGCCCGCGCCCCCGCGCCGCACCAGGTACCCCTTCCGGAGCAGCCCCTTGATGTGGTCGCTGACCCCGTTGGTCGACCGGATGCCCATCGCGTCCCCGATCTCGCGGTACGACGGGAGCACCCCGTCCTCGCTGATGCGGCGATGCATGTACTCCAGGATCTCGCGCTGCCGATTCGTCAGACCGTCCACTGCTGCCTCCAAGGGTTCGCGACGTTCTGACTATATGTTCAGACCTGCACGGATGTCCAGCCTTGAGGCCAAGCGCCGCAGGCTTCAGGCTTGCACGACGCGATGGCCCTCGACGCCAGCCAGATCCCGCGCGGCGGGTTCCGCCTCGAGATCACCCCCCTGGGGCGGCGCATGCTCGTCGCGTACGCCGTCGTGTGGGCCGTCCTCTGGATCACCGCGATCCTGCGCGTGGCCTGGATCCCCATGCCCGTCGGGCCGGCCGGCTTCGAGGTCGCGACCCCCACGCCGCTGCGCGATCTCCTCACGCTCACCCCGGGCGACCGGTTCGGGGCGTGGCAGCTGCTGTCCGCGCCGTTCGTCTCCGCGACGTTCAGCTCCCTCGCCCTGGGGACCCTCGGCTTCGTCTTCTTCGCCGCCCCCGTCGAGCGGATGCTCGGCCGCCGCGGCTTCCTCCAGCTCTGGTTCGTGGCCTCGATCGGGGGCGCGCTCGCCGCCTGGCTCGGGAGCTTCGCCTTCACCGTGGGGCCCGCGTCCTTCTTCGGCATGGCGCCGGCGGTCGTCGCGACGATGGTCGTCTGCTGCATGATGACGCCCGAGGCGGTCGTCCCGTTCCTCATCGTCCTGCCCGTCAAGATGCGCCTCTTCGCGGTCGGGATCGTGGTCCTGGTCGTCATCTCGGCGCTCGGCATCAACGCGTCCCGGGCTGTACACCTTCGGGGGGCTGCTCGCGGGCTACCTGTGGTGGCGGTCGGGCTGGGACCTGGACCCCCGCGAGTCGCTGCGCCGCCGCCGCGCGCGACGCAACCTGCGGATCGCGGTCGACCGCGCCATCCGTCCGGACGAGGACGATGAGCCGGTCTTCCACTAGCCCCCCCGGCGGGTACGGCGGCGGCTTCCGGATCGGGCCGCTGAAGACCCCGACCGTGATCAAGCAGCTCATGCTGTTCATGGGGGCCGTCTTCCTCCTCCAGGTGATCGCCCAGCGGGTCGGCTTCGGCTTCGTGATCGAGCTCGGCGCGCTGACGGGGTCGAAGTTCTGGAGCGGGATGATCTGGCAGCCCGTGACGGCCGTCTACCTGCACGACGACCGCGACCTGTGGCACCTCGCGGGGAACCTCTTCCTGCTGTGGATGTTCGGCTCGAACATCGCCGACCAGCTCGGCCCTCGCCGCTTCCTGCTGATCTTCTTC
>CAYFOA010000002.1:18928-23300 GCA_964344575.1 uncultured Rickettsiales bacterium
CCGCCGCGGGCGGCGAGGCGGGAGCGCCGCCCACGAGCGCGGCGGTGAGACGCTGGCGCATCTGGAGGAAGCGCTGGTGCACCTGGGCCTGGGTGGCGAGGAACTCGGTGTGGGCCCGCGCCGCTTCCTGCTGCTCTTCTTCGGAGGCGGGGCGGCGGCCGCGCTGCTGAAGATGTTCCTCGTCGGGGTCCTGCACCTCCTCGGCTACGACGCCCTCCCCTTCCTGTCGTGGCAGACGCCGTCTGTCGGCGCGTCCGGCGCGGTCTTCGTGCTCCTCGCCTGGTACTGCTTCGCGTGGCCGGACCAGGAGATCAACATCCTCCTGCTCCCCTTCATCTTCACCGCGCGCCAGATGCTGCCGCTGTGGTTCCTGCTCGAGTTCGGGTTCGCCGCGGCCGGGGTGGACCACGCGATCCACGTGGCCGGGGCAGTGGTCGGCGCGGCGGCGGTCCTCGGCTACCGGCGGCAGCTGCGTCGCCCCCCGACGGCGCCGAAGAAGCCGCGCGGGCCGCGGCACCCGCACCTGCGGCTGGTCGCCGGCGACGACGACGACGGCCCCGTCTACCACTGATGGCGCGGCGGGCCCTCACCGCGGCCGCCTGCCTCGCCTTGCTCGCGCTCGGGACGTGGGACCTGGGGGGCCGCGAGCTCGCCGCCGGGCCGACGATGGGGAGCTGCCTCCGGGATCCCGGGCCCTGCGCGGGCGAGCGCGTCGTCGAGGGGGGGCACCGCTTCCCCGCTGCGGCCGGCCCCGCCGCCTTCGTGGGGCGGGGCTACCGGGTGGAGCTGGGGGGGCTCCCCGGCCACGTGCGCGGCGGGCCGCTGGCGCAGCTGTCGGTCGAAGGGACCTGGGAGGGCGAGGCGACGATCCGGGTCGAGCGGTGGCTTCTCAGCCCCTGGGGCCGGCTCAAGACGGCGGTCGGCGCGCTCGCGCTGGTCCTCGCGTCGCTCTGGGGCGTCCGCTTCGTCGCCGTCCGGGCCGGAAGGGGGCGGGGTGGCTGACCTCGTCTCCCACGGGCTGACCGGCTGGATCCTCGGCGTCCGCCGCCTCGACCGGCCGTCCCTGGGGTGGCTCGTCGCGGGCACGCTGCTGCCGGACCTCGCCTCGCGGCTGCCCCGCCTCGCCCTCCACTTCGGCGTGGAGGGGGGCCTCGTCGCGTCCTCGGGGACCACGCTCCGGCTCATCGAGGGGCTCGAGTTCCCCCACACCCCGGCCGGCCTCGTCCTCGTCGTGGGGCTGGTCGCGGTGGCGCTGCCGGAGCTGCTCGTCCTCCCCCTGAGCCGCCGCCGCGTCGCCGCCATGCTCGGGGCGGGGGGCGCGCTCCACCTCGCGCTCGACCTGCTCCAGCTCCACCTCGCTCCCGCCTACCCCCTCGCCTACCCGTTCACGATCGACCGCTGGGAGCTCGGCTGGGTCTCGACGGAGGCGTCGCTGATCGCGCTCCCGCTCCTCGTCGCCGCGGCGTGGGCGGTGACCCCCCGAACGCAGCGCGGCGGCCGCCCCGAGGGGTGACCGCCGCGCGCGCAAGGAGCGACGTGGTGTGGGAGGAACCGTCGCTCGGGAGGGGGTCGGCTACCAGCTGTAGCCCCAGCGGCTCCGCCAGGTGACCGTCTGCCGGGACGACGTCCGGCTCCGGCTCCGGCTCGTGCGGCGGTCGCAGCTGCTGCCGTCCGAGGACGTCGACCAGCTCACGGTGTGCTCGTGCCGTCCGCGGCCGTCGTCGTAGTCGTACAGCGCGACCCGGGGGGAGACGTCCCAGCGGACGCGGTGGAACGGGCTGGCGATCAGCTTGGTCTCGTCGATGGTGCGGCCCCGGTAGCGGACCACGAGCCCGTTCCAGCCCGCCTTGAGGCGGACCGCCTGGGTGGCGTAGGGCGCCAGCTCGGCGAGCACGCGGCCCTTGCTGCAGAGGAGCTGGAGGTACTCGCGGGTGGGGTTGCTGACGAGGACGGTGGCGCGGCTCGGGGGCACCAGCGCGTAGCCGTCGGTCTGCAGGCCGCGGCCGTGGACGCGGAACGTCATCGCCTCGTCGTGGCCCCGGGGCTCGAGGAGCGTGATCTCCGACCCGGTCGGCGCGATCAGCGCGAGGTGGCCCTCGGCGGGGACGCCGTGCCGGACACGTCCGTCGATCGCGACGTCCATGCGCTCGATCCACTCGTTGTCGATCGCGACGATCCCGAGGTCGAGGTACGGGACGCGAACGCGCTCGGGGTAGCGGGTGCTGTCGACCCAGACGCGCTGCTTGAAGACCTGCCGGTTGAGGTGCCGCTTCGTGCAGACGAACTTCGCCGCGACGGTGTGGCGGCCGAGGTCGACGGGGCCGACGCGGATGGTGTCGCCGGCGCCGACCTTGCCGAAGTCGCGGCCGTCGACGGAGACGTGGAGGGGGACGTCGTTGGGGTTGGTGACGGTGAGGAAACCGGCGGCCTGGGGATCCGGCCGGTCGCAGGACGAGCCCCGCGCGTCGGCGACGTCGTTGTGGTGGGCGGAGGCCGACGCCGGAGCGGCAGCCAGCAGGGCGATCAGGACGAACAGGGAGCGTCGCATGAGTGCCTCCTTCAGCAAGGGCGCTTCTGGAGACTTCGGACGGGAGGGCCCCGCGGGACCTTCGATTTTTCTTCGCTCAGGCCTCGAGGATGGGGCCCGGGGAGACGCCGAGGGGCGGGTTGACGCGGTCCTTGGGGGGGAAGTCGCCGATGACGCGGGCGCCGCGCCAGGTGCCGTCCCGCAGCAGCGTCATGGCCATCTCCGCGACGGCGCCGGCCATGGCGCTCCACGGCATGTGGCGGAAGCACTTCGCCTCGAGGTGGCAGGACTGGAGCCAGCAGGGGCGGCACGGGACCTTGCTGAGGATCTGGATGCCCCGGCCGTAGACGTCGATCTCCTGGTGGCAGGTGATGCCGTACCAGCTCACGGTGGGCTTCTTGAGGGCGATGGCCATGTGGAGGCCGAGGGTGTCGCCGCTGACGACCATGTCGCACGCCGCGACCGACGCGAGGCCGCGGCGGATGCCGTCGAGGCAGGGGGCGCGGACGACCGGGACCTGGTCGTCCGCCAGCGCCGCCTCGATCGCCTTGTTCCGCTGGTGGTCCTCGTGTCCCCCGCCGAGGAGCACGAAGCGGACGGCGTCCTTGCGGGGGAGGAACTGCCAGGACATGACCATGAGCTCGACCTGGTCCTCGACGTCGAACTTCTTGTACGGGTAGCGCGGCGAGCAGCCGGTGTTCCAGCCCACGAGGACCTCGCTGTCCCCCACCCCGGCGGCGCGGCGGTCGTCGATGGCGGCGCGCCGCTCGTCGTCGTCGAGGACGGCGATGTAGCGGTCGTGGGTGTACGGCAGGCCGAGCGCGTCGGCGACGATCTGCTGCTCGGACTTGTCGTTGACGAAGAACTTGAGGTGGTTGTCGAGGCCGAGGCGGTAGAGGTACTCGGCGGACTCCCCCAGGGGCACGATGGCGCCGCCGTCGTCGACCGTGAAGCCGCGCTTGTCGTCGGCCTGGACGAGCGACATGAGGGAGCCGGCGGGGACGGACTTGTCGGGGCAGAGGGCGACGTCGAAGTGGAGGGTGGCGAGGACGGCGGCGGTGGCGTCGCCGAGCTGGAGGACGCGGTCGACCAGCGGGTTGTGGCGCAGCAGCGGCGCGGCCTCGGGGCGGGTCAGCCAGGTGACGTGGGCGCGCGGCCACTGGCGGCGGATGGCGGGGAGGATCGACGTGCAGCGGAGGACGTCGCCGAGGGCGTCGAGGACGACGAGGACGATGCGGACGTCGATCGGGTCGTAGTGGGGGCAGCCGGGGCACTCGCGTCGGTAGCGGCACGGGCTGAACCCCGTGAACAGGCGGCAGTCGGTGGCGTACCCGTCGCCCTCGTACGTCTGGTCGGTCATCCGCTGAACCCCGCGACTCGATCGTACACGGCGCGGACGCCGGCGAGCATGGCGGGGACCGAGTGGCGCGCGAGGACGCGGGCGCGGCCGGCGGCGCCGAGGGCGGCGAAGGCGACAGGGTCGGTGCGGGCGAGGCGGGCGGCGGCGTCGAGGGCGGCAGCGAGGGCGGCGGGGTCGTCGGGGGGGACGAGCCAGCCGGTGACGCCGGGGATCACGAGCTCCGGGAGTCCGCCGGCGGCGGAGGCGACGACGGGGAGGCCGGCGGCCATGGCGTCGAGGACGGCGGTGCCGAGCCCCTCGGTGCGGGAGGGGTGGACGAACAGATCGGCCCACGGCGCGAGGGTGGGGTTTGGGAGTCGATTCTGACCACCAAGTCCGACCCTGGCGGCGAGGGTGGGAGTTTCCGGTCGCTGGCGGCCGGATTGTGGACCCCTGGCGGCGAGGGTGGGAGTTTCCGGTCGCTGGCGGCCGGATTGTGGACCCCT
>CAYFOA010000002.1:23400-71380 GCA_964344575.1 uncultured Rickettsiales bacterium
GCCGGCGAGGGTGGGGGCTTCCGGCCGCTCGCCGGTGGCCTGAGTGGCGGGGAACGGGTGGAACCTCGCGATCGCGGACAGTCCGGCGGCGGCGGCGCGCTCGCGGAGGGTGTGGAGGCGGGGGCCGTCGCCGAAGAGGTCCAAGGTGACCGGCTCGGTGACCCCGGCCAGCGCCTCCAGGAGGACGTCGTGGCCCTTGTGGGGGACCAGGGCGCCGGCGGCGACCAGGCGGAGCGGGGACGACGGGCTCGGTCGGGCGGGCGCCGGGTCGGGGATCGGGACCGCCGACGGGACCACGGTCAGCCGCTCCCCGGGGACGCCGGCCGCGGCCAGCACGGCCGCCACGGCGTCGCTGACGCAGACGAACGTGCCGTGCCGGTACTTGGCTCGCGTGAGGGCGCGGTCGCGGGGCGGGTCGTCGATCCGGCGGTGGATGACGAGGGGCATCCCGCGGGCCGCCAGGATCGCCGCACCGTGAGCCCGTGAGCCGTGGACGTGGACGATGTCCGGGCGGAACTCACGGACCGCCGCCCGGACCTGCGCGAACCCCCGCGGCGACGCCGGGCCGGCCCACCGGGACACCTCGACGCCGGCCGCGGCGAGCTCCCCCCGGAGTCGCCCATCGCAAGCCAGGACCCGCGGCTCGACCTCCCCTCCCCGGCCCTGCCCCGCCGCGAGCAACCGCACCTGTCGCTGCCCGCCGCGGTACACGCGTCCGGAGTCCAGGTGGAGGACGCGCGTCACGGAGCGTCGAGGGGTTGCACGGCCTCTTCGATCAGGCGGGGGATGCCCTCGACGATGGGGAAGCGCCGCCTCGAAGCGCGGGCCTCGAGCCACTCGCCGTCGTCCGACAGCACGAGGACCTCGAACGTCTTCGGATCGACGAGCCGGTCGTCGTCGAGCAGCGGACCGTACTCGGGGCTCAGCGGCACGC
The DNA here is from genome assembly GCA_964344575.1 of uncultured Rickettsiales bacterium. Lineage (GTDB taxonomy): Bacteria > Myxococcota_A > UBA796 > UBA9615 > UBA9615 > JAAESI01. The sequence goes on from CAYFOA010000002.1 coordinate 24,335, forward strand.
CGGATCCGGAGCGTCGGCGGTGTCATCCGGAGTCACGGCCGGCGGCCGCAGGGCGGCAGGGGCGTCGGAGGAGGTCGACGACGGCGGGACGGCGGGGGTCCGAGGCGCGAGCACGCCGGCGCTCAGGGAGGACGACGCCGTCGCGATCGCCCGAGGGCCGGGGCGATGGCTCACCACGAGCACCGTCCGGTCCGCCGCGATCGCCGCCAGCGTCGCCAGGAACGCCGCCTCCGAGGCCGCGTCGAGGTTGGCCGTGGGCTCGTCCAGGAGCAGGACCGGGGTGTCGCGGAGGAGCGCGCGGGCCAGCGCGATCCGCTGCCGCTCGCCGCCGCTGACGGGGCGGCCACCGTCGCCGACGACCACATCCAGCCCGAGCTCCAGCCCCGCCGCGTCCGCCGCCGCCGCCACCTCCGCGTCGCCCGCGTCGGCCCGCCCGAGGGCGATCGCCTCGCGGATCGTGCCCCCGCCCAGCCACGGGGCCTGGTCGACGAGCGCCAGGTGGGCCCGGCGGGACGCCAGCGTCAGCTCCCGCGCGTCCGTCCCGTTCCACCGGATCGTCCCCGCCGACGGCGCCGCGAAGCCCGCGATCGCGTCCAGCAGGGTCGACTTCCCGGCCCCGCTGGGCCCCTCGATCACGACGACGTCCCCCGGCCCCACCGTCAGCGACACCCCGTCGAGCACCCGCCGCCCGCCCCGCTCCACGACCACCCCCTCCAGCTCCAGCGCCACCCCGCGCGCCCGCGGCGTCCCGCCGCCGCGGGCGGACGCGTCGAAGGCTGCGGCCGACGACACGTCGCTCGATCCCCCCTGCGCCCCGCCCGGATCCCGCGCCGCCACCAGCGGCCGGGCCCCCGGAGCGTCGGGCTCGCCGCTCGGGCGGTCGAGGGCCTCGAAGACCCGGGCCAGCCCGCCGCGCGCCTCCTGCACCAGCGCCGTCGCCTGGGCGATGCCCTTCAGCGGCTCGTTGAGGAGCCCCAGGGCGACCAGGAACGCGACCAGCGCCCCCGGCGTCAGCTGCTCCGCGCGGACCTGGACCGTCCCCAGCGCGATCACCGCCGCGATCCCGGCCGCCGCCGCGAGCTCCACCCCCGGCGGCCCCGCCACGCGGAACAGCGTTGCCCGGAGCGCCGCCCCGACCTGGCGATCGTCGTCCTCCGCGAACCGCCCCCGCGCCGCCTCCTCCGCCCCCGCCGCCTGGAGCGTCCGGAGCCCCCGCAGCGCGTCGTCCGCGTCCGCCAGGAGCGTCCCCAGGGCGTCGGCGTGAGCGCGCGACGTCGTCCTCGTCCGGCGCCCGGACCAGGTGATCACGACGGCCACCGCGGGCAGCGCCACCGCGGCCAGCAGGGCCAGCTTCGGGGCCATGAGCAGGGCCGCCCCGCCGATCGCGAGCGCCGACAGCGGCCGCTGCACGATCGTCACCGCCGCGCCCACCGCCGTCCGGATCTTCCCCGCGTCGTGCCCCAGCCGGGCGATCGAGTCCCCTACCCCGTCCCCCTGCAGCGACGCCGGGTCCCGCCCGAGGAAGTGCGCGAACAGCTCCCGCCGCAGCGCCGACTCCGCCCGCAGCGCCGCCCGCCGCGTCAGGTACGTCCGCCCCACCCGCGCGCCCCCCTGAACCGCGAACAGCCCCACCACCGCCGCCGGCAGCAGCCACGCCGCCCGCGCGTCCCCCGCCGCGAGGAGGGAGTCGAGGACCTCGCGGACGAGGACGACGATCGTCCCCTGGCACGCCGAGATCACGCCCGCGAGCGCCATCGCCCCGAGGAGGGCTCGACCGTGCGGTCTGAGGTAGGGGGCGATCCGGCCCAGATCACCCCGGAGCGGCCCGGTCACAGCAACACCTCCACGGCATCCACCACGCGCCGCGCGAACCCCGGAGGACCGAGCTCCTTCTTCAAGCGCCCCGCGATCTCGTCCGCCCTCCCCTGCGCCGCCTCGCGATCGCGGAGCAGCCGCGCCAGCCCGTCCTCGAGCCCGCCCAGATCCTGGACGTGCTCCTCGATCACCCGCTCCCTCAGGAGGACGTTCGGCAGCGCCACGTGCGGCGTCCGCACCAGCCACCGCGCCACCGACGCCGTCACCGGGTGCATCGCCACCCCGCAGACCGTCGGGACCCCCAGCGCCGCTGCCTCCAGCGTCGCCGTCCCCGCCGCCACCAGCGCGACGTCCGCGTCCGCCAGCACCTCGGCTCCGGGACGCATCGTGAACGTCACCCCCGGCCGCTTCTTCGGGGGGTACGGGATCCGCCACGCCACCACGATCTCCCCTGCCCCGTCCCCGAGCGCCGCCCGCGCCGCCCCCAGGAACGGCCCCAGGTGGCGCTCGACCTCGTGGACCCGGCTCCCCGGGAACACCGCGATCACCGGCGGCCGGGACGGATCCCGGTCCGCCCGCTGGGGCAGCCGCTCCGTCGCCGGGTGACCCACCCAGTGCGCCGCGCCCCCCACCGACCGGATCGCGTCCACCTCGAAGCGGAACAGGCACAGCGTCAGATCAACGTTCCGGGCCACGAAGTCCCGCCGCCCCGGACGCCACGCCCAGAACTGCGGCGCCACCAGCAGCACCGACCGCGTCCCCACCCCCCGCGCCCGCCGCGCCAGCGGCAGGTGCAGGTCCGGCGCGTCCACGAAGATCGCCAGCGGCGGACCCGCGTCCACCGCCGCCGTCAGCGCCCGCCGCGCCGCGATCAGCTGCGGCAGCCGCGGCAGCAGCTCCACCAGCCCCGCCCCCGACAGGTGAGCGACGTCCCCCAGCGGCCGGAACGACGGACGCGCCCGCATCGCCTCGTCCCCGTACCCCGTCCACTGGACCCCCGGGCAGCGTTCCTCCAGCTCCGCCAGCGCGAGCGCGCCGAGGGCGGCGCCGCTGGCCTCACCGGCGGTCAACACGTTGGGGAGCGGCTCCGGCACGGAGCGGGATTGTAGCGACGGCCCCGCGCGGTTACGCGGCCGGCTGGGGGTCGACGAAGGCCGCCAGGATCACGGCCTCGGACGCCTTCTCGCCGTCCACGCTCGCGTTCCCCTGGACCTTCCACGTCTTGCCCCGCGTCTGGACCACGGTGACCTCGAGCTTGAGCACGTCCCCGGGGACGACCTTCCGTCGGAAGCGGACCTTGTCCAGCCCCATCAGGAGCACGCCCCCGCCGGCCTCCTTGAGCCCCGCCTGCGACGCGAACCCGAGCACCGCGGCGGCCTGCGCGAGCGCCTCGATCTGGAGCACGCCGGGCATCACCGGGTCGCCGGGGAAGTGCCCCTGCGCCCACGGCTCGTTCCAGCTCACGTTCTTGGCGGCGACAATCCGCTCGCCCGGCTCGATGCTCTCGACCTTGTCGACGAGCAGGAACGGGTACCGGTGCGGCAGGTAGTCGAGAAGCTCCTTGGGCTCCACGCGACGTCCTAGTTCTTCTTGTTGTTGTACCGGTTGATCACCTGCTCGGTGATGTCCTGCGTGCCGTTGACGTAGACGACCGCGCTGGCCTCGACGATGAGGTTGTAGCCGCCCTCGGCGCCGATCGTGCCCGCCGTGGCGTACAGCTTCTCGAGGATGTCCCCGGTCAGCTCCTGCTCCATCAGCGCCATCGTCTGCTGCTGCTCCATCATGATCTGCTGGAACTCGATCATCTTCTGCTGGTACTCGGACTCCTTCTCGCGGATCGCCTCGGGCGCCAGCATCGGCCGCTGCGCCTCCAGATCCTGGGCCATCTGCTCGACCTCCGCCCGGCGGGCCTCCACCTCCACCCGGGCGGCCTCGTAGCGACTCTCGAGCGTGGCCTTGGCGGTCTTGCCCTCCTCCACCTCGTTCAGGGCGCGCTGGAAGTCGACGATCCCGATCTTGGGACCCTCGGCCAGCGCGGGCGTGGCGGCGAACAGCGTCAGGGCGGCAAACAGCAGGGCGATTCGATGCATGTCTTTCATCCAGTCAGTCGAGGCGCGGAGCCTATATCACACGTGGGTAGGACCGGGTCGGATCAGAAGAAGGAGCCGATGGTGAACTCGAACACCTGCGGACGCTCCCCGGGCTTGCGGCCGATGGGGAACCCCCACTCGAACCGCAGCGGTCCCATCGGCGAGCGCCAGCGGATGCCGAAACCCGCGGACAGCCGGATTTCATCCAGTCGCGGCGCCTCGGTGCCGTAGAGGCCGCCGAACGCGTTCCCCATGTCGAAGAACACCACCCCCCGGACCTGCGCCGGCGGGATGACGGGGAACTCGACCTCGATGTTGGTGACGAGGCTGAAGGTGCCGCCCACCGCCGACGTCCGCGCCGCGTGGTTGGGGTCGCTGTTGACGATGTGCCGGATCTGCGGCCCCAGGCTCAGCGGCGCGAACCCCCGGATGGAGTTGATGCCGCCGCTCCGGTACCGCTCCGTGTAGGGGACGAGGCTGCCGTCGAGGCTCTTGATCCAGCCGAGGCTGAGGTTCCCGCGGAGCACCACCAGGGGCGTCCCCAGCGGGTAGTAGCCGCGCACGTTGGCCTGCAGCCGGGCGAACCGGAAGTCACCCCCGAGGAGGTTCAGCACCCGCTCCTCGTCGATCCGGAACCCGCCCGCCAGCTCCGCCGAGGTCGTGAAGTACCAGCCCTTCGTGGGCGTGATGCGGTTGTCCCGCTTGTCCACGATCACCGACGCCGTCAGCGAGCTCTTCGTCCCCGACCGGTAGAGCTGCCCCCCGTACGCCTGCTTCTGCGCCGGCCGGAGCGCCGTCAGGCCGACCGTCTCGACGCTGTAGCGGAGGCTGAACTGGGCGTCGTCGTTCCCCTTGTCGAGGTAGTGGCCGAAGGCGACGTTGAGCCCGCGGCTGAACTCGCTGAGCAGGTACGTCCGGTTGATCGCGAACACCGACAGCGACGCCGTCCAGCGCGAGTCCAGGAAGTACGGGTCGAAGATCTGGAAGCTGATGTTCTGCTGGCTGTTCTCGCCGCGGAAGAACCCCCGCTCCCGCAGGTTCCGGCCCAGCGACAGGTTCGCCGACAGCGCCATCGTGTAGCCGAGGCCGAGGAAGTTCGCGCGCGACACGTTCGCCGTGAACACGAAGCTCTCGACCGAGCTGAACCCCGCGCCCAGGCTGAACGTCCCCGTCGGCTTCTCGGTGACGTCGATCGCCAGGTCCAGGGTGTCGTCGGCGTCGCCCCGCGGGGTCGTGATCTTGATGTCCTCGAAGTACCCCAGCCGCTCCAGGCGCCGCCGCGTCCGCTCGATGTCCGTCCCCCGGAAGACGGCCCCCTCGATCAGCGGCACCTCGCGCCGGATCGTCTTGTCCCACGTCGCCAGGTTGCCCGTGATGACGACGTCCTCGAGGTGGATGAGGTTCCCCTTCTGGACGTCGAACACGAGGTCGATGACCTTCCGCTCGCGGTCCTGCCGGGGGAGCGGGATGACGTTGGCGAACGCGAACCCCTCCTCGCTGTAGCGGTCGACGACGCGCTGGACGTCCTCGGCCACCTGGACGCGGTTGTAGACCTCGCCCGACTCCGTCTTGATCAGCTCCCGGAGGTCGTCGAACGTCACCTCCTCGCCCGCCTGCGTGGCCAGCGGGTCGCCCTGCACGTCGATCGTGCCGGTCCGGTACTGCTCGCCCTCGTCGATGTGGATCGTGACGTAGACCCACCGCTTGTCCGGCGTCAGGTAGACCTCGGGGCGGCTCACCTGGGCGTCGACGTAGCCGAACGCGCTGTACAGGTAGGCGATGATCTCGGTGTCCGTCTCCAGCACCTCGCGGCGGTACGTCCCCGCCTGGCCGATGCCGGGGAAGATGCCCGCCGCCTTCGTCTGCAGCCGCGCCTTGATGTAGCCGTCCTTGAGGTTGCTGTTGCCGACGAGCTCGATCTGCTTGACGAGGACCTTCCGCCCCTCGGTGATCGCGTACTTGACGGTGACCTCGTTGTTCGACGCCCCCTCCAGCGTCATCCGGACGTCGGCGAGGAAGAACCCCTTCTCGAGGTACAGCTCCTCGATCTTCCGCTTCGTGGCCTGCACCCGGGCCTCGTCGAGGATGCTGAACGGCTTGACCGTCATCACCTCCTTGATGTCCTCGGTGGTGACCTTCTTGTTCCCTTCGAGGAGCACCTCGCGGACGGCCGGCTTCTCGCGGACCTTGATGATCACGACGACGCCGCCGCTGGCGTGGTCGTCCGCCTCGACCTCGATCTGCTTGAAGTAGCGGAGGCGGTAGATGTCCCTGATGGCGCGCTGGACGGCGTCGGCGCGGAGGATGTCGCCGACCTTGAGGCCGATGTTGTCGACGATCGCTTCGGTCTCGACCTTGGCGTTCCCCTCGACCCGGATCTCCTGGACGACCTGCCCGAGGCTGTGGTGCGCTGACGCGACCTCCGGGAGGAGGACCGCGAACAGCGCGATCGCCGCGAGGAGCGCCCGCATCAGTGGATGCCTCCGCCTTCGATCCGGAGCGTGCGGGGGAGCCGCTCGGCGAGCGCGAGGTTGTGCGTGGCCACGATCAGGGTCGTCCCCAGCTCCTCGTTGAGCTCGAAGAGGAGGTCCTCGATCGCGCGGCCGGTGTCGGGGTCGAGGTTGCCGGTGGGCTCGTCGGCGAGGACCAGCCGGGGCCGCATCGCCAGCGCCCGAGCGAGGGCGACGCGCTGCTGCTCGCCGCCGGACAGCTCCCCCGGCGCGTGCGCCGCCCGGTCGGCCAGCCCCACGCGGTCGAGCAGCCCGCGCGCCCGCTCGCGCGACTCCGACATCGACAGGCCCGCGATCACGGCCGGCATCATCACGTTCTCCAAGGCGGTGAACTCGGGGAGCAGGTGGTGGAACTGGAAGACGAAGCCGATGTGCCGGCAGCGGAACTCCTCTATCACATCTTCGCGGGCGGCGAGGAGGGGGGCGCCGTCGTACGTGATGGTCCCCGCGGTGGGGTGGTCGAGCAGGCCGAGCAGCGACAGCAGCGTCGACTTGCCGCTCCCGGACTGCCCCACGACCGCCACGACCTCCCCCGCCCCGACGGTCAGGTCGACGCCGTCGAGCACCCGGATCTCGCGGTGCTCCATCGTGTAGACCTTCGTCACCGACGACAGGTGCAGGGCCACGCCGCGGGGGGCCGACGCCTCAGGCATCGCGCAGCCCCTCCACCGGGTCGAGCCGGCTCCCCTCCCACGACGGGAACAGCGTCGCCCCGAAGCTGATCGCGATCGCGATGAGCGCCACCGCCGCGACCAGCCCCGCGCTGACGTGCACGGGCAGCGTGTCCACGTAGTAGACGTCGGACTCCAGCTTGATGAACTGCCACCGCGCCAGCGCCGCGCAGGTCACGAGCCCCAGCGCGATCCCCCCGACCGTCCCGATGAAGCCGACGAGCAGCCCGTCGACCATGAAGAGCCGCATGAGGTCGAACCGGCCCGCCCCCATCGCCTTCATGATCGCGATCTCGCGGCGCTTCTCGATGACCAGCATGATCAGGGTCGAGATGATGTTCATCGCGGCGACCGCGACGATGAACGTCAGGATCACCCCCATCACCCGCTTCTCCAGCTTCAGCGCGGCGAAGAGCGGCTCGTTCATCTTCTGCCAGTCGCGGGTCCAGTAGGGGTACTGGAGCTTCGCCCCGATCTTCGATGCGATCTCGGGCGCCTCGTAGATGTCGTGGACCGCCACCTCCAGCCCCGTCACCGCGTCGCCCATACGCATGAAATCCGCTGCAGCGTCGAGACTTGCGTAGGTGAACTTCGTGTCGTACTCGTACATCCCGGAGTGGAAGATCCCGGCGATCTCGTACTCCACGATCCGCGCCTGCATCGAGCCCATCGGGCCGGGTTCGGTGAGGGGGCTGACGGCCTTGACGACGTCGCCCACGGTGACCCTCAGCGCGGCCTGCATCTCCGTCCCGATCAGGAGCCCGGGGAGCTGCTTGTCGGCCTTGTCCTCGGGGTCGATGAGGCCGCCGGGGAGCGGCTGGGGATCGTCCAGGGCGGCCACGATGGCGCGCGCCTCCTCGACGGTCCGGATGCGGCCGTTCGGGCCCAGCGTGAGGTTGTCGAGGAGAACGGTGACGTCGCCCACGGTGGCGGGGTCGATCCCCTTGAAGATCGCGCCGACGCGGGCGTGGTCGGACTTGAGGACGAACTCGGTGTAGATGAACGGCGTCACGCCCTTCACCCCGTCGATCGAGGCCACCTTGGCCGCCTTGTCGGGCCACTGCTCGATCTTGTCGGTGTAGCTGAGGACGACGGCGTGGCTGTTGGCGCCGAGGATCTTGTCCTGGAGGTCCGCCTCGAACCCCGCCATCACGGACAGGACGACGACGAGGGTCCAGACGCCGAGGAGGACGCCGAAGATGGTGAGCCCGGTGACGACGGAGACCCCCGCGGTGGCCTTCCGGCCGCGCATGTAGCGGAGGGCCACGAACGTCTCGAAGCGGCCGCGCGACGGCGCCCGGACGCGCTCGCCGGAGAGCCGATCCGCCAGCGCCGTCACGCCGAGCCCCCACACGAGCCGGACGACGATCCAGATCACGACGGCGAGGAGTAGCCAGAGGGGGACGAGGACCAGCATCACCACGCCCACGGGGGCGCGGACGGCGGGGCCCGGCTCGTCGCCGAAGAGGCGGAACGGGAGGCCGCCGAGGAAGAGCAGGAAGCTGATCGCCGTCTCGATCGTGATGACGACGGGGAACACCGCGACCGCGAGCACCGAGAACGCCGCCCGCGTCAGGCCGGTGGGCTCGAACGCGGCGCCGTACTCCTCCATCACGAAGAGCAGCCCGTCCCCGCACATGCGCGCGAGCCACCACGCCAGCGCGATCGGCGCCCACGCGGGGGAGGTCAGCAGGAGGAGGATCTTCAGCAGCAAAGTGGGGCGCTATCAGCCGTTTTCTCGCGTGCGCGCGAGGTTCGGGACCGTACGGCAACACGCGGGGTGGGTCAAACCGTCCCCGGGAGGAACAGACGCGGGGGAGGCGATCGGCTCCCGGAAGTCGATCACCGCGAGATCGGCGGCGTCCTGCTCGCGATTCCTGACGGGGCTCGTCGTCCTGGACTCGCTGAAGGCGCGAAGGGCCCGCGTCCGGCGGGCAAGGTTCGCGAAGGGTGGGCCGGGAGGGGATCGTGCGGGGGTTGGCGGGCTTGCTGGGCGGGGAGACCCGTGGATTCGACACGGAGGGCCACGGAGGGCCACCGAGAGGTCGACACGGAGCAACCGGCCGACACTCCGTGCTGATCTCCGTGGCCCTCCGTGCATCTCCGTGGTGAGAACCAGCAGGTCCTCTCTGCAACAGCTCGATGGTCCCGGTGAGCCGCGGCCCACCTGACACCCCGGCTCGGTCCTCCCCTCCGAACCGCCCTGTTAAGGTCCCGCGATGCGCCGCTCCGCCCTGCTCCTCCTCGCCCTCGTGCCCGCCGTCGCGCTCGCGTCCGGGAACCACTTCGACCGGGACGCGGTCGTCGCCAACTCGGCCGTGTTCAAGTCGCTGGCGGAGACGGACGGGGGCGGGTTCGCGGCGGTGGAGCGATCGCTGCTGGTGACCGACACGTCGCTCGCGGCGCTCGATCTCAACCTCGCGCTCACCGCCGGCGGGGCCGTCGACGCCGCGCAGCACGACCTCTGGGCGGCGAAGCTCGACCAACGCTCGGGGCTGTTCGGGGACGAGTACGCCGCCCTCCAGGAGCAGCTGACGCGGCAGTCGATCGCCTACGAGGACGCCTTCGAGGCGGCTCTGCAGCGGGCGCTCGCGACCACCCCCGCGACCGAGTGCAAGGCGCAGGCGGCGAGCCCGTTCGACCTGACCGGCCCGGGCGGGCAGCGCAAGGAGACGAAGACCTGCCCCGGCGAGGACGTCTCCGCGACGCTGGCGAAGGCGTGGGACGCCGACGCCGAGCTGAAGGCGGCGGTGGACGCGATCGCGGCCGAGGCGTGGCCGCCGATCACGACGTACGACGGCGCCGAGGCGTCGATGGCGCTGGCGGGGGCGGGCCCCGCGTCGTCCTGGATCGAGCCGTCCGAGCTCGTCGAGAACCTCCCCGAGGCCATCGAGATCCTGGACGCGATCGCCGAGACCGCCGCCGCCGAGCGGCAGCGCCTGATCGAGATCCGAAACACCCTGAAGGAGGGCGACGACGCCACCCCCATCGGCCACGCCGCGCGCGAGCTGAGGGAGTGGACGGAAGCCCAGAAGCAGGCCCTCGGCGGCGTCCTCTGGGAGGGGCTGAACCGGGCCCGCAAGAAGAAGGGCAAGAAGGAAGGCTGGGCCGACGCCGGCGCCTGCCTCAACCCCGGCCCCTGGGGCGGCTGCGACGGGACCGACGTGACCGACGACGTCGCCGACGTGATGATCGAGGACAACCGCCTGGAGAAGGACCTGGCCGCCTTCCGCGACGCGATCCCGGCGCCGAAGCTCAGCCTCTAGGAGGCCGCCGCCTCCTCCGCCTGGCGGCTCAGCCACGCCTCCATGAAGGGCGTCAGGTCCCCGTCCAGGACCGCGTCCACGTTGCCCGTCTCGTGCTCGGTCCGGAGATCCTTCACGAGCCGGTAGGGGGCGAGCACGTAGGACCGGATCTGGCTCCCCCACTCGATCTTCTGCTTCGGCGCCGCCTTGGCCTCCGCCTCCGCCTTCGCCTGCTCCGTGAAGTGGTCGTGGAGCCGCGCCTTCAGCACCTTCATCGCCGACGACTTGTTCTTGTGCTGCGACCGCTCGTTCTGGCACTGCACCACGATCCCCGTCGGCAGGTGCGTGATCCGGACCGCGCTGTCCGTCGTGTTGACGTGCTGCCCCCCCGCGCCGCTCGCCCGGTACGTGTCGATCCGGAGGTCGCTGTCGTTGATGTCGACGTCGATCTCCGTGTCGATGTCGGGGTACAGCGCCAGCGCCGCGAACGCCGTCTGCCGCCGCGCCTGCGCGTCGAACGGGCTGATCCGGACCAGCCGGTGGACCCCCTGCTCGCTCCGCAGGTAGCCGTACGCGTACTCCCCCTCGATCGACAGCGTGGCCGACTTGATGCCCGCCTCCTCGCCGTCCTGCCGGTCCAGCAGCTTGACCTTGTAGCCGTTCGCCTCCGCCCACCGCGTCACCATCCGGAGCAGCATCTCCGTCCAGTCCTGCGCGTCCGTCCCCCCGGCCCCCGCGTTGAGCTCCACGATCGCGCTGAGCGCGTCGTCCTCGCCGGACAGCAGCGTCTGCAGCTCCAGCTTCTCCACGTCCTTCGTCAGCGGCCCCACCGCCGCCCGCGCCTCCTCCGCGAAGTCCGCGTCCTCCTCCGCCAGCTCCGCGGCCGTCTCGGCGTCCTCGAGCCGGGTCGTCAGGTCGGCGAACCGCCCCAGCGCCTTCTCCAGCTTCGCCTTCTCCTTGAGGACCTTCGTCGCCTCCGCCTGGTCGTTCCAGAGCGACGGGTCGTTCGCGCGGTCGTTCAGGCGCTCCAGCGCCGCGGTCTTGCCGGCGACGTCAAAGATGCCCCCGCAGCTTCGCCAGGCGCTCGCCCAGCTCGCCGATCCGGGACTTCAGCTCGTCCATCTGCATCAGTCGTCACCCTCCGCGGGCCGGAGCGTACCGGGACGCCCCAGCGCGGTCCACAGCGCCTGCTCGGCCGCCTCCATCGCGCGCCGCTCCTCCGCGTCGTGGTGGTCGTGGCCGAGCAGGTGGAGCACCCCGTGGACGAGCAGGAACGTCAGCTCGTCCCGGAGGCTCCACCCCTCGTTCGTGCGGCGCGCCGCCGTCTCCTCGGAGATGACGACGTCGCCCAGGATCGCGCCCTCCTCCAGCGGGAACGACAGCACGTCCGTCGCCGCGTCCTTCCCCCGCCACTGCGCGTTGAGGGGGCGGATGCCCGCGTCGTCGGTGAGCACGATCGACAGCTCCAGAGGGCCCTCCAGCGCCGCGCATTCGGGCCGCCCCGCGACCAGCGCGAGCAGCGCCCGGGCGTCGTCGGCGAGCTGCTCGGCGGCCTCCCCCTCGCCGTCCATCAGGACGACGTGCTCAGCCATCGGTGCCGACCGCGTCCTTGTCCAGCTCGCCCGTCGTGCGGATGCTCTCCGGCTCCTTGCCCAGCCGCTCGGCCTTGGCCACCTCCAGCGGGTGGGGGGCGTCCGGGGCCGGCGTCATCGACGGGATCTCCAGCGTGATCGAGCTCGCGGGCACCCCCTTGCTCCGCGTCTCCCCCGGCTTCGGCGGCTGCGGGTACTCGATGCGGTGGTGGTGGATGCCCATCAGCACCTGGATGAACGTCTCGCTGACCGTGTGGAGGTCCTTCAGCGTCAGCGGGCACTCGTCCAGCTGGCCGTCCGCGACCTGGCTGTTGACGATCTTGTTGATCCGCGCCCGGATCGCCCCCTCGCTGTGCGACGACAGCGACCGCGTGGCCGCCTCGGCGCCGTCCGCGAGCATCATGATCGCCGCCTCCTTGGTCTGCGGCTTCGGCCCCGGGTACCGGAACGCCGTCTCGTCGACCTCCTCCTTGTCCGGATCGGTCTGCTGGACGGCCTTGTTGTAGAAGAACGAGACCCGCGAGGTGCCGTGGTGCTGCGGGATCATGTCGATGATCGGCTCGGGGAGGCCGTACTCGATGCCGAGGTCGATCCCCTCCTTGACGTGGTTGGTGATGACCAGCGCCGACATCGACGGCGTCAGCCGATCGTGCGGGTTCTCGCCGTCCCGCTGGTTCTCGATGAAGTAGCCCGGCTTCATCATCTTGCCGATGTCGTGGAAGTAGGCTCCGACGCGGACCAGCAGGCTGTTCGCGTGGATCGCCTCCGCCGCCGCCTCCGCCAGGCTGCCCACCACCATCGAGTGGTGGTACGTCCCCGGCGCCTTGACGATCATGTCCCGGATGAGGGGGTGGCCGAGGTTGCTCAGCTCGAGCAGGCGCGCGTCCGTGACGAACCCCAGCGGCTCCAGCAACGGGACCATGCCGACCGCGAGGATGCCGCTGACGAGGCCGCCGGCGAGCGCGAAGAGGACGTGGAAGAGGCTGATCGTGACCGTCGCCGCGCCGGCCCCGCCGGCGTCCTGGAGCCCGGCCGCGCCGACGAGGTCCATCGTCACGACGAGGGCGACGTTGGCCAGCGCGGCGACGAAGCCGGCCCGGATCAAGCGCCCCCGCTCGGACGCGTGCCCCACGCCCCCGGCCGCGGCCAGGGACGAGCCGACGAAGTAGACGAGCAGCCACAGGTCGCCGCCGAGGATCAGCGTGCACAGCGCCGCCGTGGGGATCGTCCACAGGAGCACCGTCTCGCTGTTCATCAGCGTCCGGACGACGATGCCCCCCACCGCGACGGGGACGACGTACATGTAGACGCCGGGGGGGAGCGTGGGGACGACGTCGTGCAGCGCCGTCGACAGCCCCGCCATCAGCTTCGCCGACCCCGTGACGAAGATCATCAGCGCCCCCATCGTGAGGAGGTCGTTGAAGCGGCGGCGGAACTTGCTGATGAAGCGGACGCCGAACCGCTCCAGCAGCGCGAGGAAGAGCGTGAGGAGGGCGGTGACGGCGAGGAGGTGGAGGGCGGGGCGGTACTCGCGCGCCTCGGCGTTCATCGCCTGGACGACCTGGAGCGTCCACTCCGTCACCGGCTCGCTGTTGCGGATGATGATCTGGCCCTGCTGGTACGTCGTCTTGACCGGCTGGACGGCGCGGGCGGCGTCGTTGCGGGCGACGAGCGTCTGCGACTCGTCGTAGCGGAGGTTCTCGCGGACGAGCTGCTGGGCGACGTGGACGACGGCCTGGAGGACGTGCGGGGCGCGGTCGGCGAAGTCGGCGGCGGCGGTCTCGGCGACGGCGCGGCGGGCTCCCGCGAGGTCGCGGACCTCGGCGAAGTCGTCGACCACCGACTCGGTCCGGCTGGCCCCCTCGACGCGGACGAGGCGGATGCTCCCCTCGGCCGGGAGCTCGTCGGCCGACCGCACCACGAGGCCGCTCATGGCGGCGCGGACGAGGACGCCGATGTCCCGCTGGACGGGGGCGCTGAACGACTCGGCCTGCAGCGTGGCGAGGTGGAACTCGTCGATCTGGACGCCGCCGAGGGCCTGCCCGAAGCCGTCCAGCCGCGCCTGGAGCGCGCCCGGGTCGATCGTCACGCGGGGCGCGCTGTCGTCGTCGTCCCCCGCGATCGGCGGCCCCCCCGCCTCGGCCAGCCAGCCGCGGAGCTCGGTGAAGCTCGTGTCGATCCGCTCCGACAGCGCCCGCGCGAGGAGGACGTCGTGCTCGAACACCGGCGGCACGGCCTTGCGCGCCTGGCGCCGCTTCTCCTCGGTCAGCTCCTCGTCGATGACCTCGATCGCGTGGGTGGCGCGGATGTCCGTCGCCGCGATGTCGCCGACGCTCAGGCCCCGGGCGCCGCTCAGCGGCTGCCACTCCACGATCATCGCGCCGATGACGACCGAGACGAGGATCGCGAGCCCGAGCCGGCTGAGGGTGGGGTAGCGCAGGCTCCAGTCGGGCGAACGCGCGAAGACGTCCCGCAGCAGCGCCCGCTTCGACGCCGGCTTCTTGCGGGGTCTCATGGGTCGGCGCCTTCGTTGGCGGCCTGCGCGGCGGCGCGCTCGGCCCGCTCGGCGGCCCGGTCCTCGTCGGCGCGCCCGTAGGCCTCGACGATCCGCTGCACGAGCCGGTGCCGGACGACGTCCACGTGCGAGAACTCGACGAAGGGGATCTCCCGCAGCCCCCCGAGGACGCGCCGGGCGTCCCGCAGGCCCGAGGGGCGGCCGTCGGCGAGGTCGACCTGGGTCATGTCGCCCGTGACGACCGCCTTGCTGTCGACGCCCAGCCGCGTCAGGAACATCTTCATCTGCTCCCGCGTGGTGTTCTGGGCCTCGTCGAGGATGACGAAGGACTTGCCCAACGTCCGCCCCCGCATGAACGCCAGCGGCGCGACCTCGATGGTCCCCTGCTCGAGCAGGCGGGCGCACTTGCCGGGGTCGATCATGTCGTGCAGCGCGTCGTACAGCGGCCGCAGGTACGGGTCGACCTTCTCGGTGAGGTCGCCGGGGAGGAAGCCGAGCTTCTCGCCCGCCTCGACCGCCGGCCGGGTGAGGACGATGCGGCGGATCTCGCCCGCCTGCATCGCGGCCACCGCGCAGGCCACCGCGAGGTAGGTCTTGCCGGTGCCCGCGGGGCCGATCCCGAAGACGATGTCGTGCTGCCGGATCGTGTCGACGTACCGCTTCTGGTTGGGCGACCGGGGGGTGATCGGGCGGCGCCGGGTGGAGAGCACGACGACGTCCTGGAGGAACGTCCGGATGTCGGAGGTGGCCCCCTGCCCCACGAGGTTGGCGCAGTGCGCGACGTCGCTCCGGGAGAGGTGCACGCCCTGCTCCATCAGGTCGAGGATCTGGCGGATCAGGGCCTCGCCCGAGGCCTGCGCGTCGGGCGTCCCGGTCAGCGTGATCAGGTTCCCCCGCAGCGCGATCTTGAGCCCGAGGGCCCGCTCGATGGCGCCGAGGTTGCGACGGTCCTCCCCGCACAGCTCGCGGACCTGGTGGTTGTCCAGGATCTCGATGCGCGTGGCGTCAGCGGGGGGAGAGGGGGTGTGGTCGAGGTGGGAGGCGATAAGACTGCTCCGGTCCGCCGATTCTAGCGCTCGACGAAGATCAGCACCACGACCAGCGCGCCGGCGGCGTGATCGCCGACCCTCGCGGGGAGGCGGACGACGGCCAGGCCGAGCTCGGTGTAGCGCTCGTCGGTGACGTGCTTCAGCTGCTCGACGGCGCGCGGCTCCGCGGTCACGACGAGGTCGATGCCGACGTTGCGCGCGTTGATGAAGTGGAAGCGGACCTCCTCGGCCAGCTCCTTCCGCCGCTCCGGAGTGAGCCTCAGCTCGCCCGATTCAATCAGCTCCTTCGCCGCGCGGTGGGCCATCTCGCTGATCGTGTCGCGGCGGACCAGCTTCTCGCGGCCGGTCGCCTGACGCTTGGCGTCGATCCGGTCGGCGAGCGCCCGGGGCCAGTCCGTGGTGCCCGTCCCGTCGTCCTTGAGGAGCGACGCGAAGACCTCGGCCACCATCGCCGACCACCGCCCCGACGGCTCGCGGACGAGGACCACGCCGACCCCCGCGGAGGAGACGTCCGCGTCGAGGATGTTGGCCCGGTGGGACGGGCTCGCCATCAGCGCCGCGTGGGCCTCCGCGACGTCCGCCGCGCGGGCGATGTTCTCGGTCGCCCGGGCCGCGGTGAGGCCGACGGCGCCGAGCCGGTCCAGCGCCGTGCCGGACGTCGTCTCGTGCCCGAAGGGCTGGACGATCAGCTCGCGCGCGTGGTCCCGGGCGGAGTTGGTGATGGCGGCATCGCGCTTCAGCGGGTCCAGCCCGCGGGCCGCGCGGGTCGCCGCGATCAGGTCCCAGAGGCGGTCCTCGGCGGCGCGGGCGTCGGCCGCGGTGGGCGCCCGGTCGGGCCCGGGGCCGCTCCCCTCCACCCACGCGGCGCTGTCGAGCGGGGGGGCCCGGTCCCGCTGGTCCTCCTCCTCCACGGGGTCGTAGGGCGTCCACGCGACGGGACCGCTGTCGGGGAACTGCGAGGTCGGATCGGGGGGCCCGCCGGGGGCCGACACGGCGGGGGCGTCGTCCCCCCGGTCGCGCGGCTGGGTCATCGCGCCGGCCCCCGTCCCGGTCTGCGTGACGGGCCACAGGGCCAGGACCTCGGGGCCGGTGGGGCCGTCGGCCATCAGCTCGAAGAGCCAGCCGCCGTCGAAGGGGACGCTGACGTCGAGACGCCAGACGTCGCCGTCGGGCCGGGGGGTCCGGCGCTCGACGAGGCCGTCGGGGCGGGTGACGTACAGGACGGGGGCGGCGTACTCGCCGGACAGCCGGACGAGGTCCTCCTCGCGGCGGAGGTGGCCGTCGTCGACGAACGCGGCCGCGCGCCGGCTCAGGAGGACCGCGATCGACCGCCGCTGGCCGAGGCGGGACGCGGCCACGGACACGCTGTTGTAGCGCCCCCAGCGGACCCCCCGGTCGCGCAGCAGCGGCTCCAGCGCGGCGACCGGATCCCCCCCCGCGTCGGCGACGACGACGAGGGGGAGGAACTCGAAGTCCCGGACGTCCTCGGCCCACAGCCGGTGGCGGACGGTGGCCGCGGGCGTTGCCTGGCGGAGCCCCTGGGCGGCCATCCAGGTGGCGACGCGGCCGAGCGCGAGGTCCTCGACGAGGAGCTGGGTGGAGTGCTGCCCGAGGACGTCGCGGACGAGGCGGTCGGCCCGCTCCCGGAGCTCGCCCACGCCCTGGGCGGACGCGGGCGCAGCGGCGAACACGACCGCGGCGAGCGCGACGACGACGAACGCTAATCGGGGACCTGTCAGGCGGCGCATGCTTCGTGTAAAGATTCGGCCCCCTCGCCCAACCTCGAAGGAGGGTTTCGATGATCGTCGGCGTCCCCAAGGAGATCAAGCCGCAGGAGTACCGGGTAGGGCTCGTGCCGTCGGGCGTCAAGGCGCTCACCGACAAGGGCCACCGCGTCCTCGTACAGCAGAACGCCGGCGTCGGCGCCGGGCTGAGCGACGAGGAGTACGTCCGCCAGGGCGCCGAGATCGTCCCCGACGCGGCCGCCGTGTGGGGTGACGCGGAGATGATCGTCAAGGTCAAGGAGCCGGTGTCCAACGACGAGGCGTGCGAGTACACGCTGATGCGGGAGGGGCAGGTGCTGTACACGTACCTCCACCTCGCGCCCGCGCCGGACCTGACGAAGGTGCTGCTCGACAACCGCGTGATCGGGGTCGCCTACGAGACGATCGTGGGGCGGGACGGCGGCACGCCGCTGCTCGAGCCGATGAGCGAGGTCGCCGGCCGGATGTCGGTGCAGGCCGGCGCCGCGAGCCTGGAGAAGCCCGCGGGCGGCCGCGGCGTGCTCCTCGGCGGGGTCCCCGGGGTCGAGCCCGGGGTGGTCGTCATCATCGGCGGCGGAATCGTGGGGCGGAACGCGGCGAAGATGGCGATCGGGCTGGGCGCCGAGGTCTGGATCCTCGACGTCAACCTCCGCACGCTCCGCTACTGCGACGACATCTGGGGGAGCCGCGTCAAGACGCTGGCGTCCAACCAGGTCAACATCGAGAAGGCGCTGCGGCGGGCGGACCTGCTGATCGGGGCGGTCTACAACGTCGGCGCGCGGACGCCGATCCTCGTCTCCCGGGACATGCTCAGCCTGATGAAGGAGGGCGCCGTGATCGTGGACGTGGCCGTCGACCAGGGGGGCTGCGTGGAGTCGACCCACCCGACGACGCACGCCGACCCGACCTTCGTCGTCGACGGCATCCTCCACTACGGCGTCGCCAACATGCCCGGCGCGGTCTCCCGCACGTCCACCTTCGCGCTGACCAACGCGACGCTCCCGTACGCGCTCAAGCTGGCGGACCTCGGCGTCGAGGAGGCGGTCGCCTGCACGCCCGAGCTGCGGCCCGGGGTGAACGTCTACAAGGGCGCGGTGACGTACGAGCCGGTCGCCCGGAGCCTCGACCTCCCGGTGGAGGCGCTCCCCTTCTAGCCGTCACCGCATCGTCTGCTTGCGCGCCTTGTAGAGCTTCATCGCGAAGCTGAACACGGCGGAGCTGACGTTCCGGTTGTTGGCGAGGTTCTTCAGGTCCTTGATGTGGAGGCTGTTGACGAGCCCGATCGCGGTCGGGATCGGCGTCTTCGGGTTGTTCACGAGCGCGACCTTGATGGGGTACTTCCGCATGTACTCCTTGTTCTCGCTCAGCGCCCGCACGACGTCCTCGTTGATCGCCCGGTTCATCGCGATCGTCATGACCTCCTGGTCGGTGATCCGGCCGGACTTGACGACGGCGACGCCGACGAGCTTGTTGCTGTCGCGGACGAGCAGCTCGCGGACCGTCTTGTTCCCCTTGTAGGCGAGCTTGATCTTCTGGCCGACGGTCATCTTCGCGACCTGCTTGTGGATCCCCTCCTTGACCGAGTCGTCGTCGGCCATGTCCTCGTCGATGAACTCGGCCCCGAAGTCGGTCGTGTCTTCCCTGAAGTCGAACTTGAAGTCCGACCCAGCAAGTGACACGCCACCAGTAAGATCCGCGTCGTCCGCCTCCGTCCCTCCGATCGCGCCCAGCTCGACGGCGCCGTCGACCGTGAGCGAGTTCGCGTCGACGGTCAGCGCGACCTGGGGGGTGCCCCCGCCGTTGGTCGGGATGCCGTCGGGGGGCGCGACGAAGTCGGGGGAGTCGGCGATTCCCCAGTCCGCGAGGAGGGCCGCGAGGGGGTTCAGCAGCCCCGGCGGGGCGACGTACTGCTCGACCGGGGCGGCGGGGATGTAGACCTCGCCGGGGACGAAGTCGGACGGGAGCTCGCCCGGCTCGGGGGGCTGCCACTCGACCGGCTCGCCGTCGTCCCAGTCCTGCGCCGCGGCCGCGGGGGGCGGCTCGGTGAAGGCGGCGGGTGTCTGCGGGGCGGGCTCGGGCTCGGCGGCCGGCGGAGGCGCCGTCGCGGGCGGCGGTTGCGCCGCGGGTTGCGCGACCGCCTGCTTCGCCGCCGCCTCCGCGGCCTTCGCGATCTCCGCCTGCTCGGCGACCTTCTTGGCGTGCTCCGCCTCGACGACGTCCAGCTCGGGGAGGACGATGTCGTACAGCCGGTGGAAGCTCTTGACCCGGTCCAGGAGCGCCCGACTGCAGTTCGGGTTGCGCCCGAGGAAGTGGTACAGCTGCGGCGTGATGATCAGCCGCTCCTGGTTGCCGGCGATGATCTCGCAGATCCGCTCCCCGCCCGTCTCCGCGAGGTAGCAGAGCGTCTTGTCGCTGGCCTGGTGGAGGAGCGCGATCTGCTCCAGGAGCCGGAGGTCGTCGGGCCGGTGGTAGGCGACGAACTCGAGGATCTTGGGGTGCGTGTTGCGGTCGATCAGCTGCTGGAGCCGCCGCTCCTCGAGCCCCGTGATCGCGTCGCTGGCCTCCTTGGCGATCTCCTCGTCGGCCTCGCCGAGGAGGACGTACTGCATCGCGAGCAGCGCCTTCGCCGGCGCGGGCAGCATGCCGCGGGCGACCATGAGCTTGCCCTGGCGGGGCGCGGTCGACGCGACGTGCTTCCGGAGCGCCTCGGGGATGGCGAGGCGTTCGCAGATCTCGTCGAAGCTGGGCTCGGCGGCTTCGGCCATCGACCCCGGATCCTAACCGAAGGCGACTACTCGTCGTCCTCCTGGACCCGGTTGATCTCCGCCACGAGCTTGTCCTGCATGTGGCTGGGGACCGGGTCGTAGCTCGCCAGCTGCATCGTGTACGAGCCCTTGCCGCCGGTCATGGAGTTGAGGTCGGGGGCGTACGACAGCATCTCGGCGAGGGGGACCTGCGCCTTGACGACGCTGCTCCGGCCCCGGCTCTCCATCGTCTGGATGCGGCCGCGGCGGCTGTTCATGTCGCCCATGATGTCGCCCACGGCGTCCTCGGGGACCACGATCTCGACGTCGTAGATCGGCTCGAGGAGGACCGGACGCGCCTGCTGGATGGCCTGCTTGATCGCCTGCCGCCCCGCGATCTGGAACGCGATGTCCTTGGAGTCGACGGGGTGGGTCTTGCCGTCGTACAGCGCGACCTTGACGTCGACGAGGGGGAAGCCGGCGAGGACGCCCCGGTCGAGCATGCTCCGGACGCCCTTGTCGACCGACGGGATCAGCGTCTTGGGGATGACGCCGCCGACGATGTTGTCGACGAACTCGTAGCCGGCGCCGGGGTTGGGGGTGACCTTGATCGCCACCTCGCCGAACTGGCCGCTGCCGCCGGTCTGCTTCTTGTGCCGGTAGCGGACGTCGGCGTTGCCGGTGATCGTCTCGCGGTACGGGATCGTCGGCGTGCCGAGCTCGACCTTGATGCCGTACTTGCGCGCCATCCGGGCGAGGCTCAGCTGGATGTGGTTCGCCCCCATCCCGCTGATCACGACCTCCTTGGTCGTCTCGTCGTAGCCCTGCCGCAGCCCCGGATCCTCGCTGAGGATGCGGGACAGCGCCGTCTTGAGCTTGTCCTCCTCGCCGCGCGACTTGGGGACGACGGTGTAGGAGATCATCGGCGGGGGCGGCTCCACGGGCGCCATCGCGACGTCGTGCTTGGCCGCCGCGAGGGTGTCGCCGGTGCGGGTGTCGCGCAGCTTGGCGACGCCGAAGATCTCGCCCACGGTCGCCGACTGGACGGTGTTCTGCTTCTTCCCCACGAGGTTGAAGAGCGTGCCGAAGCGCTCGCTGTTGGAGGTCCGGCTGTTCGTCCACGAGCCGTCGGTGGTGACGGTGCCGCGGAGGACGCGGAAGAGCGAGATCTGGCCCGCGAAGGGGTCGATGATCGTCTTGAAGCAGTACGCCGCCGCGTGGCCCGAGGGGTCGTTGGCGACCTCGTTCCCCTCGGCGTCGGTCCAGGCGTCTCGCTGGGTCGCGTCGGGGAACGCCTGGGCCAGCTCCAGGAGCAGGTCGGCGCCGATGTTCTTGCCCGCGCTGCCGAGGATGACGGGGCACAGCGTCCCCTCCTCGAGGCCCTTGCGGAGCCCCGCGCGGATCTCGTCGGCGGACAGCTCGCCCTCCTCGAGGAACTTCTCGACGAGCTCGTCGTCGGCCATCGAGACGGCCTCCATCATCTCCTCGACGGCGGCCTCGACGTCGTCGGCGAGGTCGGCGGGGACGTCGGTCTTGGTGCCCTTGCCGCCGTCGCCGCTGTAGGTGTAGGCGTTGCCGGTGAGCAGGTTGACCACGCCGCTGAAGCCGTCCTCCTTGCCGATCGGGAGCTGCATCAGGACGGGCTCCAGGCCGAGGAGGTCCTTCACGTCCTTGAGGACCTGCGCGTAGTCGGCCCGCTCGCGGTCCATCTTGTTGACGAACACGGCCCGGGGGAGGCCCAGGTCGCCGGCCCACTGCGAGGTCCGCTCGGTGTTGACCTCGATGCCGTCGACGGCGCTGACCACGAGGACGCCGGCGTCGACCGCGGCGAGGCAGAGGCGGGCGTCGTGGACGAAGTTGCCGTCGCCGGGGGTGTCGACGACGTGGTAGCGGAAGCCGCCCTGCTCGGTCGACAGGACGTGGCTCGTGATCGAGCCGCCGCGCTTGAGCTCCTCGTCCTCGATGTCGAAGAGGCTGCTCCCGTCGCCGGCGCTGCCGAGGCGGGTGTTCTGGCCGGTGGCGCGGGCGAGCGCGTCGGCGAGCTGCGTCTTCCCCGCGCCGCCGTGGCCGAGGAGAGCGAAGGAGCGGATCTTGGTGGGGTCGTGAGCCATTGCAGGTTCCGTGGGTCGATCAGGGCGCGTTCGGACAGCCGCGCGCGCGAAGGCGCGAACCATCCGCGATCACGGCGCTTCTGTCAATCGACTAAGGGTGGTTCAGCGCGTAGATCAGCCGGAGCCCCTCGAGGGTCAGGTCCGGGACGACCTCGTCGATCGTCTCGCTGCCGCGGCCGATGACGGAGGCCAGGCCGCCGGTGGCGAGGACGCGGGGCGCGGGGTCCCGGATCTCGTCGACGATGCGCCGCACGACGCCGTCCACGAGGCCGACGTAGCCGTAGAAGAGGCCCGACTGCATCGAGTGGATCGTGTTCTTGCCGACGACCGTCTCGGGCTGCGCGATCTCGACGCGGGGGAGCTTGCTGGCGCGGTTGAAGAGCGCCGTCGCCGAGATCTGGTAGCCGGGGGCGATCGCGCCGCCGAGGTACTCGCCCTTGCGGCTGACGCAGTCGAACGTTGTCGCCGTACCGAAGTCCACGATGATGCAGCGGCCGCCGACCCGCTCGTACGCCGCGACCGCGTTCACGATCCGGTCGGCGCCGACCTCGCGGGGGTTGTCGAGCCGGATCCGCATGCCCGTCTTGACCCCCGGGCCGACGACCAGCGCGTCCGTGCCGAAGTACCGCTGGCAGGCGCGGCGGAAGACGTGGAGCTGGTCCGGGACGACGCAGGAGACGATCGCGCCGTCGACCTCGCCCGGGTCCACGTCGGCGTGGCGGAAGAGGTCGTGGATGAGGACGCCGGTCTCGTCGGCCGTGCGGGACGCGACGGTGCGGATGCGGAACCGCCGCACCAGCCGCGCCCCCTCGTACAGGCCGAGGACGATGTTGGTGTTGCCGACGTCGATGACGAGCAGCATCAGGGGTCCCTCCGGAGGTGGACGTCGCCGGCGAGGAGGACGCGGCGGCGGAGGCCGTCTACTAGCACCTCCAGGCCGCCGCTGTCAGCGAGCCCGACCACCTCGACGTCGACCACCTCGCGGCCGATCTCGGCGGTTGCCGGGCGACCGAACATCGGGGCCATCGCGGCGCGCGCCCGGTCTAGCAGCGCCGGGGTGCGTGCGAGCGGCTCGAGCTCCGCGAACGCCGCCAGCAGCCCCGCCAGCGCGTCGTCCCGGGAGACCCCGTCGAGGTGGGCCGCGGTCGCGTTCAGCGGCGGCGGCGGGGGCTGGAGGTTGACCCCGATCCCGACCACGACGGCCGCCACGTCCGCGCCCTCGGTGACCAGCTCGCACAGGATCCCGGCGAGCTTCCGGTCCCCCACGAGGACGTCGTTGGGCCACTTCAGCCACGCCCCCGGCGGCGCGATCGCCAGCGTCGCGAGGCCCGCCACCAGCGTCCACCGCCACGCCTCGGCGGCGGGGACGTCGGGGCGCCGCAGCAGCGAGACGTACAGCCCGTCGCCGGGGCCGCTGACCCAGGCGCGGCCTTGCCGCCCGCGCCCCGCGGTCTGCTCGTCCGCGACGACCACCAACCCCGCCCGCTCCCCTCCCCTCGCCCGCTCGACGCAGACGCGGTTGGTGCTGTCCGTGGTGGGGAGCAGCTCGACGCGGAAGCCGGTACCCCCGTCCGTCACGCGTCCAGGTCGAGGGCGACGTCCACCCAGCGGGCCTGGTGCACGAGGGCCCCGCACGAGATGACGTCCACGCCCGTGGCGGCGATCGCGGGGAGCGTCTCCAGGCGGACGCCGCCGCTCGCCTCGAGCGCGACGGACGGCGCGATCCGGCGCAGCTCGGCGACCGCGGCGGCGAGGGCGCCGATGTCGAAGTTGTCGAGGAGGAGGACGTCCACCCCCGCGGCGACCGCCTCGCGGGCCTGCTCGATCGTGTCCACCTCGCACTGGATCTTCAGCAGGTGGTGGGCCCCCGCCCGGGCCGCGGCGACCGCCTCCGCCACGCCCCCCGCGGCGACGAGGTGGTTGTCCTTGATCATCACCCCGTCGTGCAGCGAGAGGCGGTGGTTGTGCGCGCCCCCGCAGCGGACCGCGTGCTTCTCCAGGCCGCGCAGGCCGGGCGTGGTCTTCCGCGTGTCCACGAGGCGAACGCGGGCCGCCGCCTCGCCCAGGGCGTCGACGTGGCGGCGGGTCCAGGTCGCCACCCCCGACAGCCGCTGGAGGAAGTTCAGGGCGGTCCGCTCGCCCGACAGGAGCGCCCGGAGGGGGCCGGCCACCTCGGCGAGGACGGCGCCTGCGTCGACCGCGTCCCCGTCGGCGGCGCGGGGCGTCAACGTCACCCGATCGTCGACCTGCGCGAAGACCTCCGCGGCGACCTCCAGCCCGCAGACGACGAGGGCCTCGCGGGCCACGATCCGGCCCCGGCCGGCCGCGCCGGCGGGGACCACGAGGTCGGTGGTGACGTCTCCGCCGGCGAGATCCTCGCGCAGCGCGGCCGCGACGGCGGCCTTCGCGCCCGGGATCACGCGCCCTCGTCGCCGCCCGACGCCATCCGCGCGGCCTCGCGGACCAGCGCGGGGAGGACCTTCTCCATGGCCGACGCGACGGCCGAGGCGACGCTGTCCTCGATGGTCTGGGCGAGCCGGCCGCCGGGCGCGACCAGCTTGTCGATCTCGGCCCGGACGACGGCGTCGAGGTCCGCCGGGGGGAGCTCGTCGGCGGGGTCGAGGTCCGCCTGGGCGGGGAGGAACGCGCTGTCCTCGGGGTTGGGCGTGGAGTCCGGGGCCGCGGCGGGCTGCGACCCGGTCTGCAGCTGCTCGGCGCCGTTCTCGCCCACCGGCTTGAAGTGCGCGGTCGTCCCCGCGTCCACGGGGACCGAGACGGGGTGCTCCTCGTCGAACTCCTCCAGCGCCATCTCCGGTAGATCCTGCGTCGCGTCGGGGCTCGGCAGCTCCTCGTCGTCCAGCGGCTGGATGGCGGCGCTGACCACGGACGACGCCCAGCTCCCGGTCTCGTCGACGATCACCTCGGCCTGCGTGGGCGGGAACACGCCCGTCATGGGGTCGATGATCGAGTCGGCGGCGCGGGGCCAGCTGAGGCTGTCGTCGGTCTTGTCGAGGCCGAGGAAGAACGCCTTGCCGACGAGCGCCTCGAGGCGCGCGGTGAGGGCGGCGCCGCGGACGGGGCGCGTGATGGTGGCATCGGCGCCCGCCTCGGTGCACCGCTTGGCGGCGACGGCGTCCCCCGCGGGGTGGACGAGCATGATCTTCGTCGACCGGCGCGCGTCCTTGATCTGCTTGCACAGCTCGTAGCCGTCCGTACCGGGGAGCTCGGTGGCGGCGATGACGAGGTCGATCTCGTGATCGGAGACGTCGGCCAGCGCGCGGTCGGCGGCGGTGGCGCTGAGGACCTCCCCGCCGAGGACCTGGATGGCCCCCCGGATCTGCCCGGTCAGCCCCGGATCGTGGCTCACGATCAGCGTCCGTTCCCGCTTCCCCATCGTCGTCTCCCGTCCGCGTCTCGGCGAACCGGAAGACTAGCAGGCCGCAATCCCGCAAACTCACGCGATGGCCGCCGTGGTCAGCCGCCGGGATCTGCTGGAGTGGTTCGAGGCCGCGTGCGTGCCCGAGGCCGACTTCCGGGTGGGGCTGGAGTGGGAGAAGGAGGCCGTCCGCCGCGACGGGCGGCGCGTCCCCTTCGACGCCGCCGACGGCATCGAGTCGATCCTCACGCGGCTCTCCGAGCGCTTCGGGTGGACGCCGATCCGCGAGGGCGAGCACGTCGTCGCGCTGGAGCGGGACGGCGCCGCCATCACCCTGGAGCCGGGCGGCCAGATCGAGATCTCCACGGCCCCCCACCGCGCCCTGGCGGGCATCGAGCGGGCGCTGCGGCGGCACCTCGGGGAGCTCCAGGACGTCACCCGCGGGACCGACGTCCTCTTCCTCAGCACCGGCTTCACCCCCGTCCAGCCGATCGGCGCGATCCCGTTCGTCCCCAAGGCCCGGTACGCCGTGATGCGGTCCTACCTCGCCACCCGGGGCGACGGCGGGCTGGCGATGATGAAGGGGACGTCGGCGGTGCAGGTCGCCTTCGACTTCTCCAGCGAGGCGGACTGCGCGCGGAAGTTCGCGCTGGCGATGGCGCTGTCGCCGGTGGTGACCGCGCTGGCGTCGTCGTCGCCGCTCGTGGGCGGGCGGCCGTCGGGCTACCACTCCTGGCGGGCCCGCTGCTGGCAGCACACCGACCCCGCCCGCACGGGGCTGCTCGCCGAGCTGTTGGACGGCCCCTTCACGTTCGCGCGGTGGGTCGACTGGCTGCTCCGCGTGCCGATGATGTTCGTCCGCCGGGGGCACGACTACGTGGACGCCGGGGGGCGCACGTTCGGCGACTGGATCCGGGACGGGATCGACGGACAGCGGCCCGGCATGGACGACTGGGAGCTCCACCTGACGTCCGTCTTCCCGGAGGTCCGGGTCAAGAACTTCATCGAGATCCGGGGCGCGGACAACGGCCCCCTCCCCCATGTCCTCGGGATCGGGGCGCTCTGGAAGGGGCTCCTGTACGACGCCGCGGCGCTCGCCGAGGCCGAGGAGGTGGCCGCCGCGCTGCCGCTGGCGGAGCGGGCGACGCTGTGGGAGGTCGCCGCGAAGGACGGGCTGGCGGGGCGCCACAAGGGGCGGTCGCTCCGGGCGTGGGCCGGCTACCTGCTGGAGGTGGCGTCGGCGGGGCTCCAGCGGCAGGCCCCCGACGGCCCTGCGGAGGTCGCCTACCTGGCGCCGCTGGTGGAGATGGCGCGGCGGGGGGAGTCGGCGGCGGTGGACACGCTCCGGGCGTGGGAGGCGACCCCGGACCCACGGGCCCTGGTCTCCGCCCTCGCCTACCCCGCGATCGTCCGGATCCCCCCGGTGGCGCCGTCGGCCGGCCTCTGGGCGACGGCCGAGCTGCGCGCGATCAGCCGCCGCTGACGGACAGCTGGCGGACCCGCTCGAAGATCAGCAGCCCCGCCGCCACGCTCACGTTCAGGCTGGTCACGACCGAGCCCTCCCGCAGCGGGATCGAGACCACCTGGTCGCAGCGCTGGCGCACCTTCGGCCCCAGGCCGCGGTCCTCGCCCCCGAGGACGATCGCGATCCGGCCGCCGAGGTCGGCCTCGAACCAGGGGCAGTCGCCGTCGGCCTCGGCGCCGACGATCCGGACGGCGGCGCGGCGGAGCGTGGCGAGGGCCGAGTTGAGCCCCTCCCGGACCACCGGCACCTCCTCCGCGCCGCCCATCGCGACGCGCTGGACGACGGCCCCCGCGGGCGCCCCCCGGCGGGTCGGGACGACGACCGCGTCGGCTCCCGCGGCGGCGGCGGAGCGGAGCACGGCGCCGAGGTTGTGCTCGTACTGGACCTCGTCGAGGAGGACGACGAAGGGGTCCCGGCCGGCGCCGTCGGCGGCGTCGAGGACCTCCTTCAGGGTGGGGTGCGGGAGCGGGTCGGCGAAGGCGATGACGCCGTTGTGGACGCCGGTCTTGCTCAGCTCCTTGAGGCGTCCCCGGGGGACCAGCTCGAACCGCGCCCCCTTGCGCGAGGCGGCGTCCCGGATGGCGCGGAGCTTGCCGTCGGGCTTGGCGCGGTCGTCGACCAGCACCCGGCGGACGCGGTCGCCCGCGGTCAGCGCCGCGAGGACGACGTTCCGCCCCTCGAGCTGGTCCTCGCCTCCGCGCCGCCGGCTCAAGGCCGCATCAAAGGAGGTTCGCCGCGAGCTCGGCGAGGTCGGAGCGCTCGCCCTTCTGCAGCGTGATGTGCCCCGCCAGCCCCTCGCTCTTGAGCTTCTCGACGACGAACACGAGCCCGTTGCTGGTGGCGTCCACGTAGGGGTTGTCGATCTGGTAGGGGTCGCCCGTGAGGACGATCTTCGTCCCCTCGCCCGCCCGCGTGATGATCGTCTTGATCTCGTGGGGGGTGAGGTTCTGGGCCTCGTCGATGATGAGGTACTGGTGCGGGATGGAGCGGCCGCGGATGTAGGTCAGCGGCTCGATCTCGAGCAGCCCCTGGTCGATGAGCTCCTGGTAGCCGCGGCTCTTGCCGCCCCGGCCGCTGCTGCGCGTGTCGAGGATGAACTCGACGTTGTCGTAGACCGGCTTCATCCAGGGGTTGAGCTTCTCCTCGATGTCGCCCGGCAGGTAGCCGATGTCGCGCCCCAGCGGGAAGATCGGGCGGCTCACGAGGAGGCGGTGGTAGGCCCGCTCGTCGGCGCTCTTGTGGAGGCCCGCGGCGATCGCGAGGAGCGTCTTGCCGGTGCCCGCCTTGCCGACGAGGGTGACCAGCTTGAGGTCGTCGTCGAGCAGCAGATCCAGCGCGAAGCACTGCTCCTTGTTGCGGGGGTAGATCCCCCAGACGCCTTCCTTGATGCGGGTGACGAGCTGGAGGCTGCCGGACTCCGACCCGACGCGGGCCAGCGCCGTCTGGTTCGGCCGCTCGGAGTTGCGGAGCACCACGCACTCGTTGGGGTACAGCTCGGAGGTGTCGTAGTCGGCGATGCTGGCGCGGTACAGCGCGTCGACCACTTCGGGCTCGACCGTCAGCTCGCGCTGGCCCGACCACAGCTCGTCGAGGCGGACCTTGCCGTGCTCATAGTCCTCGGACCGCGTCCCTAGCGCATTCGCCTTGATGCGCATGTTCGTGTCCTTGGTGACCAGGATCACGCGCCCAGGGCGGTCGGCCTCGTCGTTGAGGCGGTGGGCGACCGACAGGATCAGGTTGTCGTTGCGGTGGGCGGGGTCGGCCCAGTTCCAGGAGATCGAGCTCTCGCACAGGTCCACCCGCAGCGTCCCGCCGTCGGGCAGCGGGATGCCGTCGGAGAGGGACGCGCCGCTGTCGATGCGGAGCTTGTCGACGTACCGGCCGAACTGGCGGGCGTTGCGGCCCGTCTCGGTCAGGTCCTTCTTGAACCGATCGACCTCCTCCACGACCGTGATCGGGATCACGACGTCGTGCTCCTCGAACTTGAAGATCGCGCTCGGGTCGTACAGCAGGACGTTCGTGTCGAGGACGTACGTCTTGCGGCTGGTGGAGGGGGCTCGCTCGATCAAGGACTGGCCCGTCGGCAAGGGGGAAGGGTTCTCGAAGGGGCTGTGATGCACTGCGCGTCGCTCGATGTCCTCGGGCCGGGGCGGACTGTAACGGCTCCTCGGTGAGTATCAAGCAAAAGGTTGCATCCGGCAAACAATGCGGCGCGAGGGGTCAATCGTCGCCGCCGTCCTGGATGCGGTCGCGGAGCTGGCGGCCCACCTTGAAGACGGGCAGCACCTTGGCCGCGACGGGGATGGGGGCCCCGGTCTTGGGGTTCCGGCCGGTGTAGGCGCCGTAGTGCTTCGTCTTGAACGAGCCGAAGCCGCGGATCTCGATCCGGTCGCCGCGCACCAACGCCTCCTCCATGGAGCCGAAGATGGTGTTGACGAGTTGCTCCGCCTTCTTGCGGGTCAGCCCTCCGCGCGCAGCCACCGCTTCGATGAGCTGGGACTTGGTCAACTCTCCTCCTCGAGTCGAAGGGACTTTGTACCACCGTCGCGGATCCGGGGTCAAGATAACTGCCCTACATTGCAGGCGTTTTTACGTCCTTGAGGCGGAGCTCCAGGTTGGACAGCCCCTGCCACCAGTTCACCTCCAGCGAGAACGCCGCGTCCAGGGTCTCGGGGACGGCCTCCGGCGCGAGGCCGAGGCCGAAGCCGACGGCCTTGAAGCGGGGGCCTCGGCCCTGGCGGAGGACCATCCGGATCCCGCCCTTGCTCAACGCCTTGACGTCGGTGGCGCGGAGGTTGCGCGCGCAGAAGAGGGGCTGGGGGTTGCCGAGGCCGAACGGCGCGAGCCCCTCGATGGCGCGGTGCATGTTCCAGCCGGCGTCGTCGAGGTCCAGCTCCGCGTCGATCTTGAGCCGCGGGGTCCACAGCGCCTCGGCCTCGCCGGCGAACGCGTCGGCGACGAAGGCCTCCCGGAGCGCCTCCAGGTTGGACGTCGCGAGGGTGAGGCCGGCGGCGGCGCGGTGGCCGCCGAACCGCTGGAGCAGGTGACGCTGGCGGTGGAGGGCGGTGAAGAGGTCGACGCCGGAGATGCCCCGGCCGCTCCCCGTGGCCGTCCCGTCGTCCTTCACGCTGAGCACGACGGCGGGCTTGTGGAGGTGCTGCATGAGCCGGCTGGCGACGATGCCGACGACGCCCGGGTGCCAGTCGGCGCTCCACACGACGACTCCGCGGCGGCGGTCGAGGTCGGGATCCGCGGCGAGCTGGGCGAGGGCCTCGGCGTGGATGCGGCGCTCGGTCTCCTGGCGGCGGCGGTTGTACCCGTCGAGCTCCTCGGCCTTGTGCTTCGCGCCGACCTCGTCGGTCGACAGCATCAGCTCGACGGCGGTGGCGGCCTCGGCGAGGCGGCCGGCGGCGTTGATGCGGGGGCCCAGGCGGAAGCCGAGGTGGGAGGCGACGAGGGGCTCGTCGGCGCGGATCCCGCTGACGTCGATCAGCGCCGCCAGCCCCGGCCGCTTGCGGGCCGAGAGCACCTTGAGGCCGGTCTGGACGAGGAGCCGGTTGACGCCGCGCAGGGGCGCGAGGTCGGCGACGGTGCCGAGGGCGACGATGTCGAGGTAGTCGCGGAGGTCGGGCTCCTTCGTCACCCCGAACGCGCCTCGCTCCCGGAGGCGGGCGCGCAGCGCGATCGCGAGCATGAAGGAGACGCCGACGGCGGCGAGCTCGCCGTAGGGGCCGTCGGCGCCGTCGATCTTGGGGTTGATGATCGCGCAGGCGGCGGGCAGCTCGGGGGGGAGCGTGTGGTGGTCGCAGACGACGGTGTCGATCCCGCGCGCGTTGCCCGCGTCGATGGCGGCGTGCGCGCTGACCCCGGTGTCGCACGTGATGAGGACCTTGACCCCCTCGTCGGCCAGGCGCTCGACGGTGTGGAGGGCGACGCCGTAGCCGTCCCGGAGGCGGTGGGGGGCGTACCAGGTGACGTCGGCCCCGAGGCGGCGGAGGAGGTGGACGAGGAGGGCCACCGACGTGCACCCGTCGACGTCGTAGTCGCCGTGGACGCAGATGCGCTCGCGGCGATCGATCGCGCTGACGATCCGGTCGACGGCGGCGTCCATGCCGTGCATCGCGCGCGGGTCGGGGAGGTCCCGGAGGCTGCCCCGGAGCCACATCCGGCCGACGTCGGGGTCGGTCACGCCCCGGTTCCGGAGGAGGCGCGCGATCAGCGGGGGGACGTCGAGGGAGTCGGCCAGCGGCGCGACCCCCTCGGGCTCGCGGACGGACCACGACCGCTGCGCGCGGGGGAGGTCCGGAAGCGGGATCTCGACCGCTTCGCCGGGCTTCACCGTCGGGGCCGGCCCTGCGCCCTAGAGGCGGGCGCCGTGGTTGGCGGCGCGCGGCTTGGCGGCCGACTCCTCCCGGATGTCGACCGGGAGCCACCGCTGCAGCGACAGGATCAGGGGCGACGCCACGTAGATCGACGAGTACGTCCCGATGAGGACGCCGACCGCCAGCGCGATGGCGAAGTCCTGGATGATCGGGCTGCCGAAGATGATCAGGGCGAACACCGCCAGCATCGTCGTGATCGACGTGAGGAGCGTCCGGCTCAGCGTCTCGTTGAGCGAGATGTTGATCACCTCGGCGAGGTCCCGCCGCGGGAACCGGTGCAGGTTCTCGCGGATGCGGTCGTACACGACGATGGTGTCGTTCAGCGAGTAGCCGACGATCGTCAGCAGCGCGCCGATCGTCGGCAGGCTGAACTCACGCCCGAAGATGCAGAACACGCCCACGGTGATGGTCACGTCGTGGAAGAGCGCCGCGACCGCGCCCGGAGCGAAGCTCAGGTCGAAGCGGAAGGCGATGTAGACGAGGATCAAGGCCAGGGAGAAGAAGATCGCGAGGAGCCCCTTGCGGCGGAGCTCGGCGCCGACGGTGGGGCCGACCATCTCGACCCGCTGGACCTCGAACTTGCCCGCGCCGAGGGCCCCCGCGAGCTCCTCCTTCACGCGGCCGGTCAGCCCCGGGTAGCTCACCTCCCAGGCGTTGTGCTCGACCTTGGACTCCTCGACGACCACGCCCGGCTCGAGCGCCGAGAGCTTGCTGGTCAGCTCGGCCGCGGTGACCGGCTTCGTGGCGACGGCGCGCATGGTCACGCTCTGGCCCCGCTCCCACTCGAACGACTTCCAGCCGTCCTCGCCGTAGTCCGCCTTCAACTGCGCCGTGGCCTGGTCGAAGAACTCGTCGGCGCCGAAGTTCACCGAGTCGACGCGGAGCAGGTACTCCTGCCCGGTCGTCCCGAACGACTGGACATTGTCGTCCGGCATGCCGATGGCCGAGAGGCCGGCGCGGATGTCCTGGACGGTGATCCCCTCGTCGACCTTCACCTGGATCAGGGTGCCGCCCGCGAAGTCGACTCCGTACTTCGGCGCGAAGGGGACGGAGTCGGGGGCGAGCGTGCCGCCGACGGCGAAGCTGCCGGAGACGAGGACGACGATCGTGGAGACGATGGCGAACATCCGCCGCCTGCCGATGAAGTCGATGGCGATGCCGGGCTTGACGATCTGCATGGTGCGCTTCCTCCCCGCTCAGATGCCGATGGAGAGGCGGCTGACGCCTCGGCCGTGGGTCTGCCAGTCGAAGATCAGCCGGGTCACCACCAGCGCGGTGAACACGGACGTCAGGATCCCGACCATGAGGGTCACCGCGAAGCCCTTGATGGGGCCGCTGCCGTAGCTGAAGAGCACGGCGCCGGTGATGAACGTGGTGATGTTGGCGTCGAGGATGGTCCAGGTCGCCTTCTCGTAGCCCGCCGCGACGGCCGCCCGCGCGGACTTGCCGGCGAAGACCTCCTCGCGGATGCGCTCGTAGATGATGACGTTGGCGTCTACCGCCATGCCGATGGTGAGGATGATCCCCGCGATGCCGGGCAACGTCAGGGTCGCCCCGAAGCCGGCGAGGAGCGCCAGCAGGAGCACCATGTTGAGCAGCACGGCGACGTTCGCGACGACGCCGGCGCCCCGGTAGTACAGCAGCATGAAGGCGAGGATGATGACCAGCGCGATGAGCGCGGCGGCCTTGCCCGCGGTGATCGAGTCGTCGCCCAGCGTCTTGCCGACCGTCCGGTTGTGGAGGATCTCGATCGGCGCCGGGAGGGCGCCCGCCTGGAGCACGATCTTCAGGTCGTTCGCGTCCTGCAGGACGCGGGGGTCGTCGCCGTCGCCGAGGGTGATCGAGGCGATGCCGTTGGGGATCTTCTCGTTGAAGACGGGGGCGCTGTTGACGTTCCCGTCGAGGATGATGGCCATCCGCTTGCCGACGTTGTCGCCGGACAGCTTCGCGAACGTGCGGCCGCCCTCCTCGTCCAGCTCCATGCGGACGTAGGGGACGTTGAACTGGTCGCGGCTGACCGACGCGAACTCGACCCGGTCACCGGTCAGCTCGACGCGCTTGTTGACGAGGTACGGCTCCTGCCGGATCTGCCGCTGGCTGAGCTCGTCGAAGACCTTCTTGTGGAACACCTCGGCGTCCACGGGGAGCTTCCCCTCGAGCGCCCGCACCAGGGCCACGTCCGTGTAGTTGTCGCCGAGCCCGGCCGCCTCCACGGCGCCGCTGACCACCCCCTCGACGCGGGACTGCGGCCACTCGCTCTCCTTGTAGAGCATCCGGAACTCGAGCTGCGCCGTCTTGCCGACGAGGTCGATGGCGCGCTGGGGGTCGTCGAGGCCGGGGAGCTGGACGGTGATCCGGTCCTCGCCCTTGGTGAGGATGAGCGGCTCGGTGACGCCGAACTCGTCGACCCGGTTCCGGATCGTCTCGACGGCCTGGCCCAGGGCGGAGCTCTTGACGTCGCTCGCGAGGAACTCGGACAGCGTGTAGACCAGCGCGTCCTTCCCGTCGACGTCGCGGCGGCCGCTGAAGACGTAGGAGTTGGTCCACTCCGTGATGGCGCCGCGGGCCTCGTCGTGGTCCCCCGCGTCGACGAAGAGGGCCATGTCGGCGGTGCCCTCGATGCGCTTCCCCTCGCAGCGGATCTTCTCGTCCTCGAGGATGTTGCACATGTCGGCCGCGCCCCGGTCGGCGTTGGCCTCCAGGGCCTTCCGAAGCTCGACCTGCAGCTCGAGGTCGATGCCGCCCTGGAGGTCGAGGCCGAGGTTCAGCTTCTTGTCGGGGAACCAGTTCGCCCACGCGGGGGCCTCGGTGTGCGCGTCGGGGTGGTCGGAGCCCGGCGCCTTGGCCATGTGGTCCGCGAGCGTCTGCTCGGCGGCGGCCTTGTCGTCCGCCCCGATGGCCGCTTCGACCTGGGCCTCGAGCTGATCGGCGCGGTTCTTCCACGCGTCGATCTCGGTCTCCGTCGACCACCCGCCGATCGTCCACACGAGCCACGCCACGGCCAACACGGCCGCCGCGATCGAAACCCAGAACTTGAACTTCCAGTTGCCGTCCATCTGCTCGTCCTGCTGCTGCTTGCTACGTCGCTACTTGCTGTCCGCCGCGGGCTCGCCCTTGCCGGCGGCCGCCTTGGCCGCCGCGGGGTCGTGGAGCGCCGCGACCTTGTCCTTGTTGAACTTGAGCTTCACGCCCTTGCTGACCTCCAGCGTCACGGTGGTGTCGTCGACGACGGCGACCTTGCCGTGGAGGCCGGAGCTGGTGATGACCTGGTCCCCCCGCTTCAGCGCCGCGACCATCGAGCGGTGCGCCGACTGCTGCTTCGTCTGCGGCCGGATCACGAGGAAGTACCAGATGCCGATGATGCTCCCGAAGAAGAGGAGCAGCTCGAACCCGCCGCCGCCGGGCGGAGGCGGGCTGCCACCGGGGGCGGCCTGGGCGTACGCGTTGCTGATGAGGAGGTCGAACATGGGGTGGTCCCTCAGGCCCGCTGCGCCGACGGGGGGCGGCCGTGCTCGTCGCGAGTGCGCGCGTACGCGAGGAGCTCGGCGAACGTGCCGTCCTCGATGGCCGCGCGGATGCGCCGCAGCAGGTCGAGCCAGTGGTGGAGGTTGTGGATGCTGTGCAAGCGCGCCGCGAGGCCGTCCCCGGTGACGAACAGGTGCCGCAGGTAGGCGCGGCTGAAGCGTCGGCAGACGGGGCAGCTGCAGTCCGGGTCCAACGGTCCGTCGTCGTCCCGGTGCCGCGCGTGCTTGATGACGATCCTTCCCCTGGAGGTGAACAGGTTGCCGTTGCGGGCGTTCCGGGTCGGCAGGACACAGTCGAAGAGGTCGATGCCGGCGGCCACCGCCTCGACGATGTCTTCGGGGTACCCGACGCCCATCAGGTACCTGACCCGACCCCCCGGAAGCCGCGGGGCGGCGAAACGTACCACCTTTCTCAGGTCTTCGGGGGACTCTCCGACGGAAAGCCCGCCGAGCGCATAACCGTCGAACGGAAGCGCTGCGAGCCGCTCCACGGACTCCGCTCGGAGGGCCTCGTCGGTGCCCCCCTGGACGATGCCGAAGAGCGCGGGTCCGGCGCTCGGATCGCGGGGGACCTCCAGCGCCCGCTCCGCCCACGCCATCGAGCGGTCCATCGCGCGCCGGATCTCGCGGGGCGTCCCCGGCAGCGGAGGGCACTCGTCGAGCACCATGCCGACGTCCACCCCCATGTCGATCTGGGCCTGCACGCAGGACTCCGGCGTCATCCGGACCGCGTCGCCGTTCCAGGGGTTCTTGAAGGTCACCCCGTCGTCGTCGACGCGCCGCTTGTCGGACATCGAGAACACCTGGAACCCGCCGCTGTCGACGAGGATCGGACGGTCCCACCCCATGAACCGGTGCAGCCCGCCGCGCGCCTTGATGTCCGCCGCGCCGGGGCGGCAGATGCAGTGGAACGTGTTCGACAGGACGATGTCCGCGCCCAGCTCCTCCAGCTCCCAGGGCGTGATCCCGCGGACCGCCGCGTGCGTCCCCACGGGCATGAACGCGGGCGTCTGGACGGCGCCGTGGGGCAGCTCCAGGCGGCCGCGGCGGGCGCCGGTGGCGGGGTCCTCGGCGAGGACCTCAAAGGAAGAGCATCGCGTCGCCATAGCTGAAGAAGCGGTACCCCGCGGCGGCGGCCTCGTCGTACAGCGCGAGGATGCGGGCGCGCCCCACGCGGGACGCGACCAACATCACGAGGCTGCTGCCGGGGGTGTGGAAGTTGGTGATGAGGGCCATGTCCATCGTCGCCGGCGCGCCGGGGTGGAGGAACAGCTCGGTCTCCCGGAATCTTCCGTCGCGCGGGCGATCGGCGCGGTGCCAGGCCTCCAGGGTGCGGCACGTCGTCGTCCCCACCGCGACCACGCGGCCGCCCCGGGCCTCGCACGAAGCGATCGCGTCGCACGTCTCGGGGGGGACGCGCCAGGGCTCGGCGTGGAGGCGGACGTCGGCCACCCGCTCCTCCCGGATGGGGGCGAACGTCCCCGCCCCCACGTGCAGGGTGACCCGCGCGTGAGGGACGCCCGCGCCGGCCAGCTCCGCGAGGAGCGCGTCGGTGAAATGGAGGCCCGCCGTCGGGGCGGCGACGGCCCCCTCGTCCCTCGCGTAGACCGTCTGGTAGCGCTCCCGGTCCTCCTCGACGGGGCCGGGCGTCCGGTCGATGTAGGGCGGCAGCGGCATCTCCCCGTAGTGGCGCTGGTCGTCCAGCGTGAGGCCGTCGATGCGGCGGCTGCCGTCGTCGAACCGCTCCCCCGCGACGACCATCGGGCCGTACGCGCCGGAGCCCCGGGCGAACACCCGCAGGCGCTGGCCGACGGGGACGCGGCCCGAGGGGCGGACGAGGCAGGCCCAGCCGCCGTCGGGGAGCGGCCGCAGCGCGAGGATCTCCACGCGCCCCCCGGACGGCTCCTTCATCGCGGTGATTCGCGCGGGGACGACGCGCGTGTCGTTGACGACGAGGAGGTCGCCGGGGGTCAGCAGGGACGGGAGGTCGCTGAACGCGCGGTGCTCGGCGGGGCCGTCGCCGCGGACGACCATCAGGCGGCTGCCGTCCCGCCGGTCCGCGGGCGCGTGGGCGATGGCGGACGGGTCCACGTCGAAGCCGTAGCTGGCGACGAGGCCGTCGGCGGGGGGGGCGGTGTGCACGGGACGGGATGACTAGGCCACGGCCCCGAGGCTGTCAACGAACGTCGGGCCGAGGGCGGACCTACCCGGGACGACATTCGTCCCGCCTGGATCCATACTTCCGGGGCTCGCATGCGCGTGTGCCTGGCCCAGCTCAACGCCACCGTCGGCGCCGTCCGCGCCAACGCCGCCCGGATCGCCGAGGCGTTCGCCGCGGGGCGGGCCGACGGCGCGGACCTCGTCGTCACGCCCGAGCTGGCGCTGTGCGGGTACCCCCCGCGGGACCTCGCCGAGCGGCCGGCGTTCGTCGCGGCCTGCGAGGCAGCGCTGGGGTCCCTCGCGGCGGAGACGTCCGGCGGCGGTGGGCTGCTGGTGGGGACGCTGGAGGCGGCCGGCCCCGACGCCGTCGGCAAGCGGGTCCACAACGGCGCCGCGCTCCTGGCCGAGGGACGGATCGTCGCCCGCTTCCGGAAGTCGCTCCTGCCGACGTACGACGTCTTCGACGAGGCCCGCTACTTCCAGCCCGCCGATCCCGAGTCCGTCGTCCCGGTGGAGTTCGGGGGGCGCCGCCTCGGCGTGACCATCTGCGAGGACGTCTGGAACGACGCGGACTTCTGGCCCCGGCAGCTGTACGACTTCGACCCCGCCCAGCGCCTCGTCGACCTCGGGGCGGACCTCCTCCTCAACCTGTCGGCGTCCCCCTTCCACCTCGGCAAGCAGGACCTCCGGCGGCGGATGCTGGCGACCCTCGCGTCCAGCGCCGGCGTGCCCGTGCTGCACTGCAACCTCGTCGGGGGCAACGACGACCTCGTGTTCGACGGGGCGAGCTTCGCGGCGTGGCCTGACGGCACGATCCGGGGCGGCGGCGCGGCGTTCGCCGAAGACCGGGTCGTCATCGACCTCGACGCCCCCCCGCCCGCGTCCGCGTCCCCTCCCCCGCTGCCCGGCTGCGACGAGGAGGCGGCGGTGGCCGCGATCACGCTCGGCGTCCGCGACTACTTCGCCAAGTGCGGGTTCCGGCAGGCGGTCATCGGGCTGAGCGGCGGCATCGACTCGGCGGTCACGGCGGCGCTCGCGGTCCGTGCGCTCGGCGCCGACGCGGTGACCGGCATCACCATGCCGTCCCGCTACAGCAGCGGCGGCAGCGTCGGCGACAGCGTCCAGCTCGCCGAGGCGCTGGGCTTCCCCGTCCACACGGTCCCCATCGAACGGGGCCATGCGGCCTACGTCGCGATGCTGACGGAGCTCTTCGGCGAGGCCCCGTCCGGGGTCACGGATCAGAACCTCCAGGCCCGCGTCCGGGGGAACGTCCTCATGGCGTGGTCCAACCGGAACGGCGCCCTGGTGCTGTCGACGGGCAACAAGTCCGAGCTCGCGGTCGGCTACTGCACGCTCTACGGGGACATGGCGGGGGGGCTGGCGGTCATCTCGGACCTCCCCAAGACGCTCGTCTACCGCGTCGCCCGCTGGCTCAACGCGGAGGCAAGAGCCGAAGCGTCGCGTGACGCCGAAGGCGGCGCGCCCCGAAGGGGTCGGGCCCCGGACGGGCCCGACAACGCGGACGCGGGCCGGGAGGTCATCCCCCGGTCGACGATCGACAAGCCGCCGTCGGCGGAGCTCGCCCCCGACCAGAAGGACACCGACTCGTTGCCCGAGTACGACGTGCTCGACGCGGTCCTCGCCGGCTACCTCGAGGAGGGGCTGTCGGCGGCGGAGCTGACGGCGGCGGGGGTGGCGGACGCCGCGACGGTGGAGCGCGTCGTCCGGATGGTCGACCGGAACGAGTACAAGCGGCGGCAGGCGGCGCCCGGGATCAAGGTGACGTGCAAGGCGTTCGGGCCAGGGCGGCGGTTCCCCGTCGCGGCGCGGCTGGAGCACCACGAGTTCGGGGGAGGCTGAGGCTCAGCCCTCGCCGTTGTCGTCCTTCTTCCGGTTCGACGGGGGGTAGTCGGCCGCCTTCTCGACGGGGATCCTCAGCAGCGCGACCTCGCGCGGGGCGTCGATGCAGAGCCGGACCCAGTTCCCCTTGACCCGCTTGATGTAGATCCTGACGTCGTCGCCGATCTGCAGGATCTCCCCCTCCTTTTGCGTCAAGACGAGCATGGCACCCGGGTTTCTACCCCACCGGGAGCAAGTTGTCCCCTATTCGCTCGGCGGCGCGTCGGGCTGCGTGTACCCCGAAGACTGCGCGAATCCCTCGAACGCGCGGAGCAACTCGATGGGAATAGGGAGGACCACGGTGGAGTTCCGCTCGGCCGAGATCTCGACGAGCGTCTGGAGGAACCGGAGCTGGATGGTGGTCGGCTCCTTCGCCATCGTCAGCGCCGCGTCGGTCAGCTTGCGGGACGCCTGGAGCTCGCCCTCGGCGGCGATGACCTTGGCCCGCCGCTCGCGCTCCGCCTCGGCCTGCTTCGCCATGGCGCGCTGCATCGACTGGGGGAGGTCGATGTGCTTGAGCTCGACCTGGCTGACCTTGATGCCCCACGCGTCGGTCGCCTCGTCGAGGAGGAGCTGGAGGCGGTCGTTGATCTTCTCCCGCTCCGACAGCAGCTCGTCCAGCTCGGCCTCGCCCGCGATGGAGCGGAGGGTCGTCTGCGCGAGCTGGGACGTCGCGTAGAGGAAGTTCTCGATCTCGATGATCGCCTTCTCCGGCTGCATGACGCGGAAGTAGACGACCGCGTTGATCTGGACGGAGACGTTGTCCCGCGTGATCACGTCCTGGGCGGGGATGTCCAGCGTGACGACGCGCATCGACACACGGACCATCCGCTCGATGCCGGGGATGAGCAGCACCAGCCCCGGTCCGCGGACGCCGACGTACCGGCCGAGGCGGAACACGACGGCCCGCTCGTACTCGCGGAGCACCTTGAACGCGCTGAAGAGCACGACGAGTCCGAAGACGACGCCGAAGATGCCCAGCTGAGCGATGATCGCACCCATGATCCAACCCTCTCAATCCTGCGGGACGACCTCCAGGATCATCCCGTCCTTGCTCTTGACGACGACCTTCGTCCCCTCGGCGATCGCGGCCGCCGACCACGCCTGCCACCGCTCCGACTGCACGAACACGCGGCCGTACTCGTCGTCCCCGCCGGGGATCGCCTTCGTCACGCGGCCCCGCGCGCCGAGGATCCCCTCGTCGCCGGTGTGCACCTTGCGCTCGCGGTCGCGCACGATGAGCCAGCCCACGACCAGCCCGAGGAGCAGCGACAGCGCCGCGATGATGATGACTGCGACGGGTGACACCCCGACCGGTACCTCCGGCGTCTCGTCGACCAGGAACAGGCCGCCGAACGCCAGCGACGCTACGCCGCCGATGGTCATCAGTCCATAGGTGGGGATGAAGAGGTCGGCGATGACCAGCCCCGCGCCGATGAAGACGAAGAGCAGCGCGATCACGTTGACGGGGAGCGCCTGGAGGCTGAACAGCGCCAGCAGGAGGCAGACGCCGCCGACGATGCCGGGGACGAAGAGGCCGGGGTTGCGGAGCTCGATGCCGAGCCCGAGCAGGCCCCCCATCAGCAGCAGGTAGGCGACCGACGGCTCCGTCAGCAGGTACAGCACGCGCAGCGCGGCGGGCCACGGGTGGTTCGCGACGGGGCCGTCGGCCCGGACCACGACCCGGTCGCCGGAGCCGACCTCGACCACGCGGCCGTGCGCCTGGGCGAGGAGATCGTCGAGGTCCTCGGCCACGAAGTCGACGACGTTCAGCTCGACCGCCTCCTTCTCCGTCACCGACACGCTGTCGCGGACCGCCTTCTCCCCCCACTCGCCGTTGCGGCCGCGGACGTCGGCGATGTTCTGGATGAACTTGACCGTGTCCTCGGTGACCTTCTCGAGCATCGCCTCGGTGT
Source organism: uncultured Rickettsiales bacterium (assembly GCA_964344575.1). Taxonomy (GTDB): domain Bacteria; phylum Myxococcota_A; class UBA796; order UBA9615; family UBA9615; genus JAAESI01. The sequence continues at coordinate 65,222 of CAYFOA010000002.1, forward strand.
TCGACTTGGTGTCGTTGTCGCCGTCCTCCGTCTCCTCCCGGGGGCCGAGGAAGACCGGGTGCGCCGAGCCGGTGTGGGTCCCCGGGGCCATCGCCGCGACGTGGCCGGCCATCGTCAGGAAGAGGCCCGCCGAGGCGGCGCGGGAGCCCGACGGCGCCACGTACGTCACGATCGGCGTCTCCGAGGCGAGCATCGCCTTCACCAGGAGGCGCGTGTCCTCGAGCACGCCGCCGGGGGTGTCCATCACGAACACGACCGTCCGGATGGCGGGATCGGCGTCGGCGGTGGCGAGGGCGTCGAGGAGGTACTCCTTGCTGCCCCGGTTGATGGTGTGGGCGTCCAGCGTGGCGACGAGGACGGAGCCCGGGCCGGGATCGGTCGCGGGGGCGGCGGATGCGGCGGTGCCGTCGTCGTCCGCGGGGGCCGAGTCGCCCGCCACGGCGGCGGGCACGGCGAGCAGCGCCAGGGCCGCGAGCGCGAGGAGGAGCGCGCGTCTCATCGCGGGTCGCGCGCGTCCTTGCCCGACAGGATCGGCGGCAGCTCGTTGCCCAGGCGCTTGGCGTACTCGGTGCGGACCAGCTTCATGTCGTCGAGGGTCTTCCGCTTGTCGGCGGGGTTCCTCAACAAGTAGGCCGGGTGGTACGTCGGTACCAGCACAGCCTCCCTGAATGGGTGGGATCGTCCGCGCAGCCGGCCGATCGACGTCTTCGTCTGGAGCAGCGTCTGGACCGCGAACCGGCCGAGGCCGACCACCACCGCGGGCCGGATGGCGTCGAGCTGCTGCCACAGGAACGGCGAGCAGGTCGCCACCTCGTCCGGCTCGGGGTCCCGGTTCTGCGGGGGCCGGCACTTGACCACGTTGCAGATGTAGACGTCCTCGCGGCGGAGGCGGAGGACGTTGGTGATGATCCGGTCCAGGAGCTCGCCCGCCTTGCCCACGAACGGCTCGCCGAGGCGGTCCTCGTGGTAGCCGGGGCCCTCGCCGACGAAGACGATGTCCGCGTCGGGGTTGCCCACGCCGAAGACGAGGTTCGTGCGGCCGCGGTGGAGCTTGCAGCGGGTGCAGTCGCCGAGGTCGGCGAGGATCGCGGGGAGGCCCGCCGGCGCAGGCGCAGGCGCAGGCGCGGCGACGGGCTCGGGGTCGGGTCGGGCCGCGGGCTCGGGCGCCGGCGCCGCCTGGGGCGCGGGCTCCGGGGCCGCCCCGTCGGGGAGCGTCGCCCCCGGCAGCTCGGCGGTCGGCCACCGCCCGCCGAGCCCCTGGTGGGTCTGGAGGTACGTCCTCACGTCCGCCGTCAGCTCGGCGAGCTCTTCCCAGCTCACGGGACGTCCACCGTCACGAGGTTCCCCCAGCCGTCGTCGATCGTCACCGCCGCCGCGGGGTCGGGGCCGAGTTCGATCACGATCGTGGTCGCGTCGACGGCCTCGCTGACGTCCGTCACGCTGCCGCTGTCGGCCGTCACGCCCGCCGGACCCTCCACCAGCGGGGTCGCCGTGGCCGGGTCGCTGACCTCGTGGATCATCCGGTAGCCGCGCGCGGCCGCGTCGTAGGACGCCGTCACCGTGAGCACCTCGCCGTCCCGCGTGGCCGTCGCCGCGATCGTCGCGGGGACCACCTCGAACGGCCCGCTGGTCGCCTCCCAGGGGGTGGTGTCGAACGGGTACTCGGTGTCCGCGGGGTCGCGGTTCAGGCCCGACGCGGCGAACCGGTAGGTCCCCAGCGGCAGCCCCGGCGCGTCGCCCACGGCGTCCCAGGTGTCGACCGCCTGCCACTCCGCCACGTAGCGGTGCACGCGGACGGGATCGACCTCGACGTCCGTCCCCGTCAGCGGGTCCGGCGTGTAGGTCACGATGATGTCGGGGAGCGCGTCGGTGACGGGGTTCCCCGCCGGCGTCACCACCGGCCCCCAGTCGCCCGCGTCGTCCTGCCGCTGGAGCTCCACCGAGACCATCCCCGTCGCCGGATCGTTGCCCACGAAGGTCCACGACGCCACGTCCTGGAGCCGCCGGATCTCCGCCGCCGGCTCCGCCTGCGCCGGCATCGCGTGGTCGCGGGTGTAGACGTACGCCGGCATCGGGTCCGCCGTCTGGCCCGCGTCCGGCGTCGCGTCCGGCTCGACGAACGGCGTGTCCCACTCCGGGTACCAGGTGCTCGTGGGGAAGTCCGGCCACGCCGGGTCCTCCGCCACCGGCGAGGCGGCCAGGGCGAGGACGTCGAGGTGCCGCTCCAGCAGGTACTCCCCCTGCAGCGGGCCCCAGACCGTGATCGTCGGCTCGTACCCCGCCAGGAGCCAGTCGTCCGCGGTCAGCAGGTACCCCTCGTGGTCCATCGCGTAGCCGATGACGAACGTCTCCGCGACGCCCTTCTCGGCGGCCGCCCGCGCGCGGAGGTGCTGCGTCCACAGCGTCGTCGTCTCGCCCGGCGCGAACGCCAGGACCACGTCCTTGTCCGTCGTCCCCGCTCCCAGGTACGTCACCGGGACGCCGCTCAGCCCCAGCGCCCCGAGCATCGACGTCCGCGACTCGGGGAGCGGCAGCGGGTACTGGTCGCGCGTCTCGACGTACTCCTGGAACGCGATCCGGAACAGCGCGAAGCCGAGGTCGATGTCGAGGCAGGAGCTGTACATGGGGAGGTCGACGTCCAGCCCGAAGATGGAGATGTCGATGTCCCGCTCGCCGCACAGCGCGGCGCCGTACTGCGGCCAGAACTCGTCCAGCGGCGACAGGATGTTGCCCTGCTCGTCCCACACGCGGAGGTCGGGGCGGTACGGGTAGTCGGCCCAGCTCGGGTCCCAGGGCAGGTAGTGGAGGTCGACGTCGCCGTCGCGGGTGACCTTGATGTGCCGCCCCTGGGTGACGTACCGCTGGACGGGGTCGAGGATCAGCGGGTCGGTGCTCACCTCGATGCTGTCGTACAGCGCGAGCAGCCGGGTCGACGCGGTCTCGGCGATCTGCTCCATCCGCGCGAACGCCCCGAACCGTCCCGCGGGGGACGTGTCGCCGCCGGCGCCCTGGGCGAAGATCCAGCGCGGGCCGAGGTCCCCGCCGTGCCGCTCGTTGAGCAGGATCGACGTGTGCCCCGGCGCCTCGGCGGTGAGCAGGGGGTTGCTCCCGCCCATCACCGTGCCGTGGATCCCGAACGCGTACAGCGCCGCGATCGGCTCGCCCGTGGCGGCGTCCACCCGGAGCATCGTGGCGCGGGCGTCCTTCCAGCCGGGGCCCGTGATCGCGCCGTCGACGCCCGGCAGCTCGTCGTTCTCGTCGCGGCGGTCGCGGAAGATCGCGTCCTCGCCGACCGGGTCGAAGGCCTCGTCGACGCCGAGCCCGATCGCCGCGGGGACCAGGGTGTCGTGCGCGAGGAGCGCGTGAGCGACGACCTGGTCCACCATCCGGTCGAGGATCTCCTGGCGGAAGAAGTCCCCCCCGAGGAAGAGCATGATCGCCTTGCTGAACGGCCCGTAGCTGCTGTGGCTGTGGTTCGTGAAGGTGAACACCGAGTCGGTGAGATCGCGCCCCAGCTCGTCCGTGAGTCGCTGCCCGATCGCCTCGGTGAGGCCGTCGAAGGTGTAGATGAGGTCGAGCCGGACGAGGACCGCGTCGCGCTCGCCGGTGCTCAGCCAGAGGACGTCGAGCGGGATGCGGGTCTGCCAGCCGCCGCTGGGGACGAAGTCGGTGCGGTAGTCGCTGTCACGGCCGTCGGGGCCGTCGTCGCTGCCGAGGGACCGGTCGCGTCCCGTGTAGCCGCCCATGGGGACGCCGACGGGGAGGTCGAGCGTGCCGCCGCTGACGCCGGCCTCCAGGGTGCCGCCGGTCAGCGGATCCCAGACCGGGGGGCCCTCGACGGGCTCTTCGCAGGACGACGCCGTCGTCAGCGCCGCGACGACGACGAAGGGGAGCAGGCGGGCGAGGCGGAGCATGGCGGGGACCCTACCCCAAGGCGGCGGCGATCCGGTCGAGCACCTCGTGCCCGACGTCCAGCTTCGACCGGCGGTCCAGCCGCGTGACCGCCCCGTCCTTGCTGATCAGGGTGACGACGTTGGTCTCCGTCGCGAACCCGGCGCCGTCGACGGTGAGGTCGTTGGCGACGATGAGGTCCAGCCCCTTGCGCTCCAGCTTGGCGCGCGCCTTCGCCTCCAGGTCGCCCGTCTCCATCGCGAAGCCGACGACGAAGAGGTCGACGAGGTCGGGATCGGCCGCGACCCCGGCGAGGATGTCGGGGGTCCGCTCCAGCGCGAGGGTCTGTGCGTCCCCCTGCTTGGCCTGCTTCGTGGACGCCACGGACGCCGGCCGCCAGTCCGCCACGGCGGCGGTCATGACGAGGGCGTGAGCGCATGACGTCGCCGCACTCACGGCCTCGCGGAGCTCGTCCGCGGAGGTGATCCTCACGACGTCCTCGACCCCCGGAGGCGGGGTCAGCGCGACGGGGCCGCTGATCAGGGTGACGGACGCCCCCCGGCGGGCCGCCGCCTGCGCCACCGCGTAGCCCATCCGCCCCGTCGAGGGGTTGCTGAGGAAGCGGACGGGGTCGGCGTGCTCGCGGGTCGGGCCGGCCGTCACGACGATCCGGCGACCGGCGAGATCCTGGGGGGTCAGCGCCGCCACCACCGCCTCGAACGCGACCTCCGGCTCGGGCAGCCGCCCCGGCCCGACCTCGCCGCTGGCCAGCTCTCCGACCACGGACGGGAGCACCGTCACGCCGTCCGCCGCCAGCTGCTCCAGGGCGCGCCGGTGCGCCGGCTGCGCGGCCATCCGGCTGTGCATCGCGGGGGCCACGATCCGGGGGCCGTCGAAGCAGGTCGCCGTCAGCCGGAGGAGGTCGTCGGCGAGCCCCGCGGCGAGCCCCCCGCAGAAGTTCGCCGTCGCGGGGTAGACGATCATCGCGTCGGCCCAGTCCGCCAGCTCGACGTGGAGCTCGCCGGCGTCGGTCCGGTCCAACGCCCAGGCGTCGTGGTGGACGGGGGTGCCGCTGAGCGCGTGGAAGGTCGCCTCGCCGACGAACCGGCGCGCCGACCGCGTCAGCACGACCCGGACCTCGTGCCCCGCCTTGCGGAGGAGCCGGAGCAGGAGGACGGCCTTGAACGCGCCGACGCCCCCGGTGACGCCGAGGAGAACGCGGCCGCCGCGGCTAGAGGAAGAGGCCGGCATCCCCCTGCCCTTCTCGGAGCAGCTCGAACGGCTGGACCGTCAGATCGACGACGGTGGTCGGGTTGGCGAGCCCGAGCCCGCCGTCCACCACCGCGTCGAGGCGGTCGCCGTGCCGCCGCTCGATGTCCACGGGGTCGATGACGAACACCTCCTCACCGTCCTCGTCCGTCGTCCGGACCGACGTGCACACCAGCGGCCGCCCCAGCTCGTCGGCGAGCCGGCGCGGGATCTCCGCCATCGGCACCCGGATGCCGATCGTCTTCCGCTTCTTGTGCATGCGCTTCGGGATCTCCGGCCCGGCCTCCAGGATGAAGGTGTACGGCCCGGGCAGGAGCCGCTTCAAGGTCCGGTACGCGAGGCTGCTCACGTACGCGGTGTAGCGCCCGATCCCGTCGGCGTCCGGGAGGATGATCGACAGCGGGTGGCTGCGGGGGGACTGCTTGAGGTCGTACAGGCGGTCGATCGCCTTGCCGTGGTTCAGGTCGCAGGCGAAGGCGTAGCCCGAGTCGGTCGGGATCGCGAGCACGCCCCCCTCGGCCAGGATGGACACCGCGCGGTGCACCTCCCGGCCCTGGGACGCCCACTCGTCGAGCTCGATCCTCACGCAGGCGGTCCGCCGACGAGGAGCGGCCGCTGGAACGACGCGAGCTTGCCGATCTCCTCGATCCGCCGCTCGGCGACCAGGTTGGCCGCCTCGGCCGTGGTGATGCCCAGCTCGATCGCCGTCGCGAAGATGCGGTGGAGCGTCTCGTAGATCCGCTCGGCGTCCCGCAGCGCCTTCTCCCGGGGGAGGTCGTGGAGCTCGCTGTAGACGTTGATCAGGCCGCCGGCGTTGATGACGTAGTCCGGCGCGTAGAGGATCTTCCGCTCCTTCAGCCGCGCCCCGTGGCGGGTCATGTTGTCGAGCTGGTTGTTCGACCCCCCGGCGACGACCCTCACGCGCAGCCGCTCGATCGTGTCGGCGTTGATGATCGCGCCGGGCGGGCAGGGGGAGAACACGTCCGCCTCGACGTCGTA
>CAYFOA010000002.1:71390-105216 GCA_964344575.1 uncultured Rickettsiales bacterium
CACGCTCCCGAACTCGTCCCGGCACCGCTCCAGGCGGGCCTCGTCGACGTCGGTCACGATCGTCTTGGCGCCCTCGTCGGTGAGGTAGCGGACGAGGTGGTAGCCGACGTTGCCGACGCCCTGCACCGCCACGGTCCGGCCGCCGACCTCGCTGCTCCCGAACATCTGCTGCAGGGCCGCGCGGATGCCGTGGAAGACGCCCCACGCCGTCACCGGGGAGGGGTCGCCGCTGCCGCCCGCCGCCGCGCTCACGCCGCACACGTGGGCCGTCTCGACGCGGATGTGGTCCATGTCGGCCACGGTGGTGCCGCTGTCCTCGGCGGTGATGTACCGCCCGCCGAGGCTCTCCACGAAGCAGCCGAACGCCCGCAGCAGGGCCTCGCTCTTGTCCCGCCGGGGATCGCCGATGATGACGGCCTTGCCGCCGCCCAGGTTCAGGCCCGCGCACGCGGCCTTGTAGGTCATCCCGCGGGCGAGCCGGAGCACGTCCCTCAGCGCGTCCGCCTCCGACGCGTAGGGGTAGAAGCGGCAGCCGCCCAGCGCGGGCCCGAGGGTCGTGTCGTGGATGGCGATGATCGCCTGGAGGCCGACGTCGTCGTTGCGGCAGAAGACGACCTGCTCGTGGTTGAAGTTCTCCGCGTGAGAGAAGACCGGCACAGCGTCCTCCAGCCCGTCTTGAGTGCGGGGCGGCGGGACCCTACCATTTCGATCTGTGTCGCGCGTCGTAGTCGCTGTGCTGGTCGGGATCCTGTCGTCGGCGGACGTGGCGCGCGCGGAGGATCCCCTCCCCCCGGTCGTCCCCTCGGTGGAGTCCCTCCCCGGGGGCGACTTCGAGGACGCCGTCGACGCCTGGACCCGGGGCGACGCCCGCGGCGCCCGCCTCCAGCTGGAGCGGCTGCTCGCGCGCCGGCGCGGCGTGGGCATGGCCACCCGCGTGCGCGCGAGGTTCCTGCTGGCGTGGATCGAGGCCGAGCTCGGCAACCACCAGCTCGCGTCGGCGTCCTTCTACCGGGTCCGCAAGCTGGAGGAGCACCCGCTGAAGGAGATCGCGTCGTTCTACGAGGCCCGCGCGGACCTGAACCGGGGGCACCCGCGGACGGCGATCGCCGAGTGCGGCGTGTATCGGGACACGTGGCCGGAGGGGTCGTGGTGGGACGAGTGCCTCCTCGTGGAGGCGGACGCGCACGTCGCCCTGCGGCAGCACAAGGCGGCGATCGAGCTGTACGACGACTTCCTCGAGGCGCACCCCGACGACCAGCGGGCGGAGACGATCCAGCTGAGGATCGCCGAGTCGCTGGAGGCCGACGGCGACTTCGAGCGGGCGGCGCAGCGGTACCGGGGGCTCTACATCAGCCACCGCCTGCCGATGACGGCGCGGGCCGCGACGGCGGGGCTGGACCGGATCCGCGCGGCGGGCGTGGAGGTCGCCGACATCAGCGAGCAGCAGCTCTACGTCCGCGCCTGCTCCCTGCGGGAGGCGGGTCAGTACGACGACTCCTGGGACCTGTACTGCGAGCTGCTGGATCGGGCGAAGGCGGCGGAGGCGGCGGGCGATTCGGGGGAGACGCTGCTGGGGACGCTGAACGCGGAGCGGCACGAGTTCCTGTGGCGGAACCGGCGGTACGAGGAGCTCGGCCACGAGCGGGCGCGGGCCTACCGCCGGGCGCCGGACGCGCCGGGGGCGGCGGAGCACGCCTACTGGGCGGTGCAGGGGTACGCGAAGTCGGGGCTGTGGGACAAGGCCGTCGAGTTCCAGGAGATCGGGCTGGAGCGGTTCGGGACGAGCGGCCGGTTCCGGCGGACGTGGGACCGGACCGCGAAGATCTACGCGAGCGCGGGGAAGTACGAGGACGCCCGGGCGACGCTGCTCGACTGGCAGGCCCGCAGCGGCCGGGCGCGGCGGTCCTCGAAGACGTCGTTCTTCGCGGCCTACTACGCGTTCCGGGCGAAGGACTACGAGACGGCGATCGAGGAGTTCACGGACCTCGCCGGGCGGAGCGGGAAGTGGCGTCCGGCGGCGCTGTACTGGCGGAGCCGCGCGCACGACCGGTCGGAGCACTGGCGGGAGGCGCGGGACGACCGGAAGCGGGTGCTGAAGGATGATCCCGACGGCTGGTACGCGGCGCTGATCCGAAGCAAGCAGCGGGTCCGCGACGCCGACCCCGAGGTGCTGGCGCTGGCGCGGGACGGGCGGTGGCCGGGGGAGGCGCGGCGCGAGGTCCGGTGGCCGGCGCGGCCGGGGGGGTCGACGGCGGCGGAGGCGGCGCTGCGGGGGTGGGCGGATCCCCGGCCGGGGACGCCGGCGCCGGTGGCGGGGGCGTTCGGGGCGCGGGACAGCGACGGGCGGGTCACGGCGGCGCCGGGGCCGGACGGCTGGGGCGCGCTGACGTTGGTCGAGATCGAGCACGAGAACGAACTCGAGAACGAAGACGAGAACGAAGACGAGAACGAAGACGAGAACGAAATCGAGAACGAAATCGAGAACGAGAACGAACTCGAGAACGAAGACGAAGACGAAGACGAAGACGAACTCGAGATCGAGATCGAGATCGAGGATGCGGACCCCGAGCCCGCGCCCACCCGCGAGTCGATGGAGGCGGCGGCGCTGGTGGTGCCTCCGACGTGGACGCCGTCGGCCTACTGGGACCCCGAGCACGGCCACGAGGTGTGGGAGGACTTCGCCACCCAGCACGCCGATCACTGGCCCGAGCTGCCGATGGCCTACGAGCTCTCCCGCTGCGGCCTCGGCGAGCTCGCCGGCCCCATCCTCGCCCGCATCTACGAGGAGGTCCGCGACGTCAACCGCTCCTCCCGCCGCCGCAACCGCGTCGCCCGCTGGCGCGCCGACGGGGGCGAGGACCCCACCGGCCAGCTCGCCCGCTGGGCCGCCATCCTCGACATGGACTACAAGGCGGCCGAGTGGCGCGGCATGTTCGCCGCCGCCGGCTACCCCGCCAGCGTCAGCGCCTTCAGCAACGGCAACGCGCTCAACGCGATGGGCCGGGGCGACGACGACGCCAAGGCGGCGTGGACCGTCCGCTTCCCCGCCGCCTACGCCCCCCACGTCTGGAAGGCCGGCTGGGAGTACGACGTCGACCCCCTCCTGCTCCTGTCGATCATGCGCGCCGAGTCGCTCTACAAGCACGACGCCGTGAGCCGCGCGGGCGCCCTCGGCCTCATCCAGGTCATGCCTACGACGGGCAACAAGGTCGCCGCCCTGATGGGCGAGCGGGACTTCCGCGTCGACCGCCTGCTCGAGCCCGACGTCAACATCCGGCTGGGCGGCTACTACCTCGGGCAGCTCATGGACCGGTTCGGCCCCGGCCAGTTCCCCCTCGCGGTGGGCTCCTACAACGGCGGCCCCCACAACGTCGGGCGGTGGCTCCGGTCCAAGGTCGGGATCCCCTTCGACGCGATGGTCGAGGAGATCCAGTTCGACGAGACCCGCAACTACGTCAAGAAGGTGACCGGCTTCTACGGCGTCTACTGCGACCTCTACGGCGAGGGGGGCTGGGTCCGGCTCCCCGAAGAAACCGTCGCCGACGACCCCTCCGTCATCAACTTCTGACAGGATCGACGGCTCGTGCTCCCCCGCTGGTCCCCCCTGCTGCTGCTGCCCTGCCTCCCGCTCCTCGCGCTCGCCGCCCCCGAGGCGATCGTGATCGAGGAGATCCCCCCGCCGCTGCCGTCCCTGTCGGCGCAGACGTGCAACGCCTGCCACGGCGAGATCCACGACCAGTGGGCCGCCTCCGGCCACGCGACCGCCTTCACCGACCCCGTCTACCAGGCCGCCGTCGAGGCGCTGGGGCGGCCCGCCGAGTGCGAGCCCTGCCACCTCCCCCTGGAGGTCCAGCGGCCGACGCTGCCGAAGGGGCCGGGCAAGGGGCGCGTCGACAACCCCGCCTGGGACCCCAGCCTCCAGCTCGAGGGCGTGACGTGCGCCGCCTGCCACGTCCGCGAGGGGCGGATCGTCGGCCCCCGGGAGCTCGCCGTGGGCCAGGCGCCCCACCCCGTCACCGTGGACGCGTCGCTGACCACCGCCGAGGCGTGCCGCTCCTGCCACCAGTCTGACGACGGGATGCACGAGACCGTGAGCGAGTGGGAGGCGAGCTCGTTCGGCCAGGCCGGCATCGCCTGCCAGGAGTGCCACATGCCCCGCACGTCGGGGCGGATCGCGGGCAGCCGGTACGCCGCGTACAGCGCTCACGGCCTCACGCACGGTCGCGACCCGGCCGAGCTCGCGCGCGCCCTGACCCTCCACGTGACCGTCCGCGCCGCGTCGATCCAGCGGGGCGACGCGCTCCGGGCGACGGCGACGCTGATGAACACCGGCGCCGGCCACGCGGTCCCCACCGGCGACCCCGCCCACCGCCTCGAGCTGGCGTTCACCATCGAGGACCACGAGGGCGCGCTGCCCAAGGGCGCCGAGCCGGCGACGGAGTGGTTCGCGCGCGAGCTCGCGGCCCCCGAGGACGGCGGCGCCGCCCTCGTGACCACCGACACCCGCCTGGGCCCCGGCGGCCAGCGGCAGGTCGACTACGCCTACACCGCGGACAAGAAGAGCAAGCCCGGCCGCTACACCCTCGTGGTGACGCTGGCCTGGTGGGCGGTCAGCGCCGAGCAGGCCGAGGCGTTCGGCCTGACCCCCGAGGACGTCCGCGTCCCGCTCGCCGAGCAGCGGATCGCGTTTGACGTGAACTGAGCCGTCCCGTAGAAGTCCGCCTCCATTCACCCTGGAGACCGGACTCATGGAGCTGGAAGGCAGCAAGGCCCTCGTCACCGGCGGTTCGCGCGGCATCGGCCGGGCGATCGCCCTGGAGCTGGCGCGGCGCGGCGCCGACGTCGCGATCAACTACAACCGGAGCGAGGGGCCGGCCCTGGAGGTCGTCCAGGAGATCGAGAAGCTCGGCCGCAAGGGCGTCGCCATCCAGGCCGACGTCAGCGACTTCGCCGCCGCGGGCGCGCTCGTGAAGCAGGCCGCGAGCGAGCTCGGCGGGCTCAACGTCCTCGTCAACAACGCCGGCATCACCCGCGACAAGCTGCTGATGGTGATGAAGGAGGACGACTGGAACGCGGTCGTCCAGACCAACCTCGGCGGCGTCTACAACGTCACCCAGCAGGCCACGCGGTCGCTCCTCCGGAACCGCGACACCGGCGCGCGGGTCATCAACATCACCTCGGTCAGCGGCATGGTCGGCGTCCCCGGGCAGGCCAACTACAGCGCCGCCAAGGCGGGGATCATCGGCTTCACCAAGGCGGTCGCCAAGGAGCTGAGCAAGCGGAACATCCTCTGCAACTGCGTCGCCCCCGGCTTCATCGAGACCGACATGACCGACGAGCTCAACAGCACGATGCTGGGCGAGGCGATCAAGATGGTCCCCCAGGGCCGCATCGGGCAGGTGCAGGAGATCGCCGACGTGGTCGCGTTCCTCTCCGGTCCCGGCGCCAGCTACATCACGGGGCAGACGATCGTCGTGGACGGCGGCCTGACGATGTAGGCGAGGACGGTGCGCTCAGGCGCTCTCGAGCGCCTGGATCGCCTTCTTGAGGGACTCGACGCCGGAGGTGTCCTGGGGGTCGTACTTGATCCCCATCCCCTCCTCCTGGCCCGCCATCACCTCGACCCCCTTGGACGACCACACCACCGACCCCTTGAGCTCGACGGGATCGTCGAAGCCGGGGATGGTCAGGTGCAGGACGCAGTCGCGGCCGACGTCGAGCGGCTTCTTCGTCTTGATGAACGTGCCGCCGCGCTTGAGGTTGCGCTTGTACTCGTTCAGGAAGGTCGACGCCTTCTTGTAGGAGATCCGCAGCCGCGCAGGGCGCCGCTTCTTCTTCTTCTTCGGCGCGTCGCCACCGCCCTCGCCGATGGTCGGGATGCTGCCGGTCGAGCCGCTGGCGTCGGGGGCGTAGGGGGTGGAGAACTGGATGCCCTCGTCCTGCGGCTCGGGCGCTGCCTGCTCCTCGGGCTTCGGCGCGATGCCGAACGGGTCGAGGCCGTCGAGGTCGTCGTCGAGATCGAGGACGTCGTTCCCGACCGCCAGCCCCGTCCCGAACGGGGAGTCGACCTCGCCCTTGGGCACGACGCCGTAGGGGTCGAACTCCTCCGAGGGCGGCACCTCGACCATGCCCTGCTCCTGGCCCAGGTCGGGGAGGTCGGGGAGCGCCGGGTCGGCGGCCGCAGCAGCCGGGGCGGCGGGCTCGGAGGCAGCGGGGTCGGGGTCCGGCACCGGCTCCAGGTCCAGGGGCGCCTCGCCCGCCGGCGCGTTGATCGGCTCGGAGTGGGTGATCGGCCGCTCGGTCGCCGGCGCCCGCTCGGCCATCGCGTAGGGATCCGCCGGCGCCGCGTCGGACGCCGCCGCCGCCGCCGCCGCCGCCGCGACGTCGGCGCTGACCTCGCCGGTGGCCGCGAGCACGTCGGCGTCCCCGGTCTCGAACCTGTCCGCCATCGCGAGCTCGTCCTCGGACCGGGCCGCCATCGCGAGCTCGTCCTCGGTGCGCGCCGCGACGGCGAGCTCGTCCTGGTCCCGGGCGACGACGCCATGCGGCTCCTGCGCCGCCGCGGCGGGATCGACCTTGCTCCGCCGCTTGCGCTTCCCCTTCCCGAAGCCGGCCATCTTCGCGAGCCGGCCGAAGAAGGCGCGCTCCTGCGGGTCCTCGGGGACCCCGCTGCCGTCGCCGGCGTCGGGAGCGACGCCGCCCATGGGCATCTGGAGGTCGTCCTTGGCGAGGGTGACGGCCTTCGGCTCCTCGCCCGTGGCGGCCGCGATGTACTCGCGGATCTCGATCGCCTGCGCCTCGGACGTGTCCCGGTCGACGGCGGTGACGTGGAGGATCCCGTTGGCGTCGATGCGGAACGTCACGTCGATCCGCGGGACCATCTTCTCGGCCTCGCGGATGCCGTGGAGGAGGAACTCGCCGAGGAAGTCGTTCTCCGTCGCCAGCTTGCTGCTGCCCTGGCGGACGGTGATCTTCACCTCCTTCTGGCCGTCCTTGACGGTCGTGAAGGTCCGGCTCTCGCTGCACGGGACGGTCGTGTTCTTCTCGATGATCGGCTTGAAGAAGCCGCCCGCCGTGTCGACGCCGAGCGCGTGGGGGGTGACGTCCAGGAGGAGCGTGCTCTGGACCTCGCTCTCCAGGCTGTAGCCGTGGACCGCGGCCCCGATCGCGACGACCTCCTCGGGGTGGACGCCCTTGCACGGGTTCATCCCGAAGAAGATCCGGATCGTCTCCTGGATCTTCGGCATCCGCGTCATGCCCCCGACGAGGATGATCTCGTCGAGGTCCTCGATCGACAGGTTCGCCGTGCGGAGCGCCGAGTCCGTGATCTTGATGGTCTCGTTGACGAGGTCCTGGACCATCGTCTCGAGCTGCTCGCGCGACAGCTCGACCTCGAGGTTGTGCTCGCCCCCGAGGCGCGGGATCAGGATGGGCGTCCGGTCGACGAACGACAGCTCGCACTTCGCCCGCTCGGCCGCGTCCTTGAGCCGCTGCAGCGCCTCCTTGTCCTGGCGCGGGTCGATGCCGGTCTGCTGCTGGAACGAGTCGGCGAGCCAGTTGACGATCCGGTAGTCGAAGTCCTCGCCGCCGAGGAACGTGTTGCCCGCCGTGCCGAGGATCTCGTAGACGCCCTCGCCGCACTCCAGGATCGACACGTCGAACGTGCCCCCGCCGAGGTCGAAGACGGCGATCTTCTTCTGGATCTCCTTCTTGAACCCGTACGCGAGCGCCGCCGCGGTCGGCTCGTTGAGGAGGCGGAGCACGTTCAGTCCCGCCTTCTCGCCGGCCTCCATCGTGTGCTTCCGCTGGGCGTGGGTGAAGTTCGCGGGGACGGTGATGACCGCGTCGGTGACAGGCTCGCCGATCGCCTTCTCCGCGATCTCCTTGACCGCCTTGAGGATTATGGACGACGCCTCCACCGGGGTGACCTCGATGTCCCCCATGCGGAGCAGGATGCTGCCGTGCTCGCCCTCGATCACGTCGTAGGAGACGTGCTTCATCGACTCCTGGACCTCGGCGCTGTGGAACTTGCGTCCGAGCAGCCGCTTGACCGCGTACAGCGTGTCCTTCGGGTGCGTCAGGATGAGGGCCTTGGCGCCGTGCCCGACGACGAAGCGCCCGCGCCCCTTCATGGCGATGCAGGACGGCAGGATGTTGTACCCGCGCTCGTCCTCGATGACCTTCGGCCGACCGTCCCGGACGATGGCGACGCAGCTGTTCGTCGTCCCGAGGTCGATCCCGACGATGACACCCATTCGGTTTCAGCCTCCCTCGGTCCCCACCCGGTGCGCGGCCCGCACGCGGGCGTCTGAATTCTATAGGGACTTCGTCCGAGGCTCAAAAAGGCCGAGCTGATCCCGCCGCTCGAGGTCCTCGTGGGGGACAGGGTAGCGGCCCGTGAAGCACGCGTCGCAGTGCCCCCCCGTTTCGCTGCTCTCCCCGACCGCGGCGTGCATCCCCGACACCGACAGGTACGCGATCGAGTCGGCCCCGACGTAGCGCCCGATCTCGTCGACCTCGTTGTTCGCCGCGATCAGCTCCGCCTTCGTCGGGGTGTCGATCCCGTACCAGCAGGGGGCGACCGTCGGCGGGGCCGCGATCCGGAGGTGCACCGCCGACGCCCCCGCCTTGCGGAGCATCCGGACGATCTTCCGGCACGTCGTCCCCCGGACGAGCGAGTCGTCCACCACCGCCACCCGCTTGCCGCGGAGCAGCTGGGGGACGGGGTTGAGCTTCAGCTTCACCCCGAAGTCCCGGATCGACTGCGACGGCTCGATGAACGACCGGCCGACGTAGTGGTTCCGGACGAGCCCCAGCTGGAACGGGATGTCCAGCCGCTGGGCGTAGCCGAGGGCCGCCGCGACCCCGCTGTCGGGGACCGGGACGACGAGGTCGGCGTCCGCGGGGGCCTCCACCGCGAGCCGCTCCCCGAGCCGGATCCGGACGCCGTAGACGTCCTGCCCCCACAGCGCCGTGTCGGGGCGGGCGAAGTAGAGGTGCTCGAAGATGCAGGCGCGGCGGTCGGCGCCGGGGAACGGGTGGAACGAGGTCAGCCCGCTGTCGTCGATGACGACGATCTCGCCGGGGGCGACGTCCCGCACCAGCTCCGCCTCGATGAGGTCCAGCGCCGAGCTCTCCGAGGCGAGCACGTAGCCGCCGCTGGGGAGCCGCCCCAGGACCAGCGGGCGGAAGCCGAGGGGGTCCCGCCCGGCGATGATCCGCTCGGGGGTCATCATCACCAGCGACCACGCCCCCTTGATGCGGCCGAGGGCGTCGATCACCCGGTTCAGCAGCGACCGCTGCCGGCTCCGCGCGATGAGGTGGACGATGACCTCGGTGTCCGACGACGTCTGGAAGATCGCCCCCTCCTCTTGGAGCTCGGTGCGGAGGAGGTCGGCGTTGACGAGGTTGCCGTTGTGGCCGATCGAGAAGCCGCCGCCGAGCTGGACGGTCAGGGGCTGGACGTTGGCGAGGTGGTTGCCCCCCGCCGTGCTGTAGCGGACGTGCCCGATCGCGCGGGCCCCGGGGAGGTGGCCGAGGACGTCGCGGTCGCCGAAGACGTCGGCGACGAGGCCCTGCCCGAGGTGGACGTGGAGGCGGTCGCCGTCGCTGCTGACGATGCCCGCCCCCTCCTGGCCGCGGTGCTGGAGCGCGTGCAGCCCGAGGTAGGCGAGGTTGGCGGCCTCCGGATGACCCCAGATCCCGACGACGCCGCACATGGCCGGAGGCCCCTCCTCAGTCCCGGACGGGCGGCTGGGGGAGGCCCACGGCGGCGCAGAAGCCGCCCTCCCAGGCGGCCCGCGCGTCGGCGACGCTCACGTCGATCGCGGGCCTCTGGTGGGCGTCCGTGACGACGATCCGGTCCCCGCCGACGGCGCCGCAGTGGCGGGCCATGCAGCCGAGCTCCTGGGCCAGCGCGAGCAGGTCGTTGAGGTGGGCCGACTCGACCACGACCCACGCGCAGCCCTGCGTCTCTCCGAACAGCGCCAGCTCCCGCGCGACCGGCTCGGGGTAGGCGGCGAGGTTGACGGTGCAGCCCAGCCCAGGGCCGACGTCCGGCGTCCGGCCGCCCGCGATCGCCATCTCCGCGAGCGCCACCGCGAGGCCCCCGTCGGCGCAGTCGTGTGCGGCGGTGACGAACCGGCGGCGGATGCCCTCCACCAGCGTCCGGTGGAGCGCCCGCTCCTCGTCCCAGTGGACCGGCGGCGGCGCCCCCTGCTCGACCCCGTGGCAGACCGCCGCGTACGCCGTCGCGCCGAGCTGGGGGCGGGGCGAGCCGAGGAGCACGAGCCGGCCCCCCTCGGCGGGGAAGCCCATCCCCACGGCGTCGTCGCGGGACTCCAGCAGGCCCACCATCCCGATCGTCGGGGTGGGGTGGATCGAGGTCTCGTTGGTCTCGTTGTAGAGGCTGACGTTCCCCGACACGACGGGGACGTCGAGCTCGCGGAGACCGTCGCCGAGGCCCGCGATGGCCCGCTCGAACTCCCACATCACCTCGGGCCGCTCGGGGTTGCCGAAGTTGAGGCAGTCGGTGACCGCGATCGGCTCGGCGCCCACGCAGGCGACGTTTCGGGCGGCCTCCGCGATGACGCCCTGGGCGCCGCCGTAGGGGTCGGCCTTGACGTGGACCTGGTTGCAGTCGGTCGCCACCGCGATCGCCTTCTCCGTGTCGGGGAGGCGGATGACGGCGGCGTCGGCCGCGCCGGGGCGGACGATCGTCCCGAGGCGGACCATGTGGTCGTACTGGCGCCACACCCAGCGCTTGTCGGCGATGTTCGGAGACGCGAGCAGCTGCAGCAGGACGTCGTTGCAGTCGCCGACCGCGGGGAGCTCCGGCTCGGCCTGGCGGGCGGCGAGGTCGGCGGGCTCGGTCCGGGGGCGGTCGTAGACGGGGGCCTCGTCCGTCAGCGCCTCGACGGGGATCGACGCGACCTCGGCCCCGTCCTCGACGATCGTCCAGCGGCCGTCGTCCGTCACGGTCCCGACGACCACCGCCTCCAGATCCCACCTCCGGAAGATCCGCTGGACGACGTCCTCCTTGCCCTTGGCGGCGATGATCAGCATCCGCTCCTGGGACTCGGACAGGAGGCACTCGTACGGCGTCATGCCGTCCTCGCGGCGGGGGATGCGGTCGACGTGGAGCCGGAGTCCGGTCCCGCCGCGGCCCGCCATCTCGACGGAGCTGGAGGTCAGCCCGGCCGCGCCCATGTCCTGGATCGCGACGACCGCGTCCTCCTTCATCAGCTCGAGGCAGGCCTCCAGCAGCAGCTTCTCGGTGTAGGGGTCGCCCACCTGGACGGTCGGGCGGGGCCCCTCCTCGCCCTCGACGAAGCTGTCCGACGCCATCGTCGCGCCGTGGATGCCGTCGCGGCCGGTCCGGGAGCCGACGTAGAGCACCGGGTTGCCGGGGCCCGCCGCGATGCCGCGGAAGATCCGGTCCGCCGGGACCACCCCGACGCACATCGCGTTGACGAGGATGTTGCCGTCGTAGCAGCCGTGGAAGGCGACCTCGCCGCCGACCGTGGGGACCCCCATGCAGTTGCCGTAGCCGGCGATCCCGGCGACCACGCCCTCGACGAGGTGCCGCGTCTTGGGGTGGTCGGGCCGGCCGAAGCGGAGCGAGTTGAGCAGCGCCACCGGGCGCGCGTTCATCGTGAAGACGTCGCGGAGGATGCCGCCCACCCCCGTCGCCGCCCCCTGGTAGGGCTCGATGAACGACGGGTGGTTGTGAGACTCCATCTTGAAGCAGATCCCGAGGCCGTCGCCGATGTCGACCACGCCCGCGTTCTCGCCCGGCCCCTGGAGGACGCGGGGGCCCTCGGTGGGGAACGTCTTGAGGTGGATCCGGGACGTCTTGTAGGAGCAGTGCTCGGACCACATCACGCTGAAGACGCCCAGCTCGGTGTAGCTCGGCGCCCGGCCGAGGACCCTCTCGATGTGGGCGTACTCGCCGTCCGTGAGCCCGTGCTCACGGATCAGCGCGTCGGTGATCGCGGGGTCTCCGCTGCGGGGACGTACGTCGCTCACGGTGCTCACGCGCGGGTCCCTTCGAGGAAGCTGTGGACGATCGAGCGGAACACCCACGCGCCGGACGCGTCGCCCAGCTCGGACTCCGCGTTGCGCTCGGGGTGGGGCATCATCCCGAGGACGTTGCCGCGGGCGTTGGTGATGCCGGCGATGTTGTTCAGGCTGCCGTTGGGGTTGGCGGCGTCGGTCTCGGACCCGTCCCGGGCGGCGTACCGGAACACCACCCGGTGCTCCGCCTCGAGCCTCCCCAGCGTCTCCTCGTCCGCGTAGTAGCAGCCGCCGTGGTGGGCGATCGGGGCGACGATCGTCTCCGGGCAGAGCACCGTCCAGGGGGTGTGGCCGTTGGCGACGACGAGCGTGGCGTCCTCGCAGATGAACTTCAGCTGCGCGTTCGTCCGGAGGACGCCGGGGAGGAGCCCGGCCTCGGTGAGGACCTGGAAGCCGTTGCAGATCCCGATGACGTAGCCGCCGTGGTGGGCGAACTTCGCCACCTCCTCGGTGATGGGGCTGAACCGCGCGATGGCCCCGCAGCGGAGGTAGTCCCCGTAGCTGAACCCGCCCGGGAGGACGACGCAGTCGACGTCCCCGAGGTCGCGATCCTTGTGCCACAGGAACGTGGCGTCGCAGCCGAGCACGTGCTTGACGACGTGGTAGGCGTCGTGGTCGCAGTTGCTCCCCGGGTAGGTGACGATCCCGAACTTCATCGCGCACGTCCGGTGCGCGACCCTGCGGGTGCCCTGCGGGCATGGACCTCCATCTCTTGATTCCGGTTCACGTCAGCTCACGACCTCGACTTCGAAGTCCTCGACGGTCTCGTTGGCGAGCAGCTTGCGCGCCATGTCCCGGCCGAGGTCCAGGGCGGCGGCCTCGGAGACGTCGCCGCTGAGGGTGAGGTCGATGACCTTGCCGACGCGGACCGCCGCGACCCCGTCGAAGCCGAGGTTGCGGAGCCCGCCCGCGACGGCGGCCCCCTGCGGATCGAGCACCCCCTTGCGGGGCGTGACGTGCACGCGCAGCTTCATGACGCCTAGGCCCCGGCGGACTGGGTGACGAGGCCGTGGAGCTTGGCGTAGCTCTCCTCGACGCCGCCGAGGTCGAACCGGAAGCGGTCCTTGTCGAGCTTCTCGCCGGTGGTCTCGTCCCAGAGGCGGCAGCCGTCGGGGGTGATCTCGTCGGCGAGGAGGAGGTTGCCGTCGCTGTCCCGCCCGAACTCGATCTTGAAGTCGACGAGGTCGATGCCGAGGCCCTTCCAGAAGGCGACCATCAGCTCGTTGACCTTCATCGTCAGCTCGCTCGCGAGGTCCAGCGTCTCGTAGTCGCACAGGCCGAGGATCGCGATCGCCTCGCGGCCGATGAGCGGGTCGCCGAGGTCGTCGTCCTTGACGAAGTACTCGAGCATCGGGCGCTCCAGCTTGAGCCCCTCCTCGGTGCCGTAGCGGCGGCACAGCGAGCCGGCGGCGATGTTCCGGACGACGAACTCGACGGGGACGATGTCGACCCGGCGGACCAGCTGCTCGCGCTCGTTGATCACCTCGATCAGGTGCGTCTTGATCCCGGCCTCCTCGAGCAGGCGGAAGATCGACGTGCTGATCTCCTGGTTGAAGACCCCTTTGTCGACGATGACGCCCTTCTTGACGCCGTTGAAGGCGGTCGCGGCGTCCTTGAACTCCTGGACGAGGAGGTTCGGGTCGTCGGTGGTGTGGAGGATCTTGGACTTGCCCTCGGACAGGACGGCGGTCTTCGTCGGCATCACGCGTCTCCAAAAACACGGTGGAAGATGAAGTCCCGATGGCGCAGGAACGCGCCCTCGTCGAACACGGCTTCGAAGGTGGCGTCGTCGATCCGGGCGACGACGTCGGGGTCGGCGGCGAGCAGCTCGCGGAGCGTCCCCTCCCCCGCCCACACCGCCATCGCGTGGCGCTGGACGACGGAGTAGGACTCCTCGCGGGTCAGCCCGGACTCCACCAGGGCCAGCATCATCCGCTGGCTGAAGTGGATGCCGCCGAGCTTGTCGAGGTTGCGGCGCATGTTGTCGGGGTAGACGACCAGCCCCTCGATCACGCTCAGCAGGCGGTGGAGCATGAAGTGGCCGGCGATCGTGGCGTCCGGCCCGATCACGCGCTCGACGCTGCTGTGGCTGATGTCCCGCTCGTGCCACAGGGCGACGTTCTCCATCGCGGGCAGCGCGTAGCCGCGGACCAACCGGGCCAGCCCGGTGAGGTTCTCGGTGAGGATGGGGTTCCGCTTGTGGGGCATCGCGGACGACCCCTTCTGCCCCTTCGTGAACCGCTCCTCCGCCTCCAGCACCTCGGTCCGCTGGAGGTGGCGGACCTCGACGGCGATCCGCTCGACGGCCGACGCGAGCAGGGCCAGCGCGGTGAAGAAGGCGGCGTGGCGGCAGCGGGGGATGACCTGCGTGCAGACGGGGACGGGCCGGAGCCCGAGGCCGGCGCAGACCGACGCCTCGACCGCGGGATCGACGAACGCGTAGGTCCCGACGGCGCCGCTGATCATGCCCACGCTCATCTCCTCGACGGCGGCCGCGAGGCGGACGCGGGCGCGGGCGAGGTCGTCGTACCAGCCCGCGACCTTGAGGCCGAAGGTGGTCGGCTCGGCGTGGATGCCGTGGGACCGGCCCATGCAGGGCGTGTCCTTGTGCTCGAAGGCGCGGACCTTCGTCGCCGCGAGGACCTCGTCGAGCTTCGCCAGGAGCAGCTCGCCCGCCTCCTTGAACTGGACGGCGGTGGCGGTGTCGAGGACGTCGCTGGACGTCATCCCCTTGTGGAGGAAGCGCCCCTCGGGGCCGACGTGCTCGTTGACGGAGGTCAGGAACGCGATGACGTCGTGCTTGAGCGTCTTCTCCAGCTCGTTGATCCGGTCGACGTCGAAGTCCGCCTTGCTGCGGCAGACGCGCGCGGCTTCGGCAGGCACCTGGCCGAGCTCGGCCATCGCCTCACAGGCGAGCAGTTCGACCTCGAGCATCACCCTCAGGCGATGCTCCTCGGACCAGACCGCAGCCATCTCGGGCCGCGTGTAGCGGGGGATCACGAACGACTCCAGCGCCGAAGGAGCGCGGACCGTACCACCGGGGTCGGGGGGGATCTACCGGGTCTTGCGCCGTTTGATCGTTTCGTGTCCGAGGTGCACCAGCGTCGACGGATCGTCCTGCTGCGCGAGCCGCAGATCGATGCGTTTGCGGGCCCGCCGGCCGACCCCCGCGCGGGCCGCCTCGAGGGCGAGCCGCGGCGTGTTCGAGGACTCCGACAGGTGCCCCATCCAGACCTCCTCGACGCGACCCCGGCGGAGCGCGCGGACGATGTCCCGGGCCTGGCCGTTCGAGAGGTGGCCGGTCCGGCTGCGGACGCGCTGGATGACGCTCCAGGGGTACTCCGAGCCCATCAGCATGGTCTCGTCGTGGTTGAACTCGAGGAGGACCGCGCGGCAGGTGTTCAGGGCGTCGATCGCCTTGCGGGCGCCGGACCCCATGTCGGTGGCGACGCCGACGCGGTCCTCGCCCACGCCGACGGTGAACCCGACGGGATCGACGGTGTCGTGGGGGACGCGGAAGGGGTGGACCTCGAGGGCGCCGACGGTGAACGTCCGGCCGGGGCGGAACAGGCGAACGTCGGCGTCGTCCTCCAGATCGTGGCGGGTCCCGCGGATCCGCTCCCGGCACGCGTGGGTCATGTAGACGGGGACCCCGAGCGTCTTGGCGGTGACCCGCGTGCCGGCGATGTGATCACCGTGCTCGTGGGTGATCAGGATCCCGCTGAGGCGGCTCGGACGGACGCCCAGCGAACGCAATCGGAGTTGGATCTGACGGCACGAGAGGCCGCAGTCGACGAGGACGGCGTCAGTCTGGCAAGCCACGAGGGTTGCGTTGCCGCGGCTCCCGGAGCCGAGGTTCGCAAACGACACGGAGTTGCGGAACAGGTCGAGGTTCGAAATCATTCGGAGGGTGGAGGTGGCGCGCGGGAGGTTAGCGCGCCCGGCGGGCTTTCGATGACGATTACGCAGTGCCCCAACTGTGGTGCCCAGACGCTTCCCGGCGACGTCTCCTGCCGGAAGTGCAGGTACGACTTCATCGCCGGACGGCAGCTCACGGGCAGCCCCGAGGGGGAGGCGCGCCGGCGGGCGATGGC
This sequence comes from uncultured Rickettsiales bacterium, assembly GCA_964344575.1. Lineage (GTDB taxonomy): Bacteria > Myxococcota_A > UBA796 > UBA9615 > UBA9615 > JAAESI01. Next base: position 87,560 of record CAYFOA010000002.1, read on the forward strand.
GATCGGGGGGACGGTCGGCGGCATCGCGCTGGTGATCGTGGCGATCGTGGCGGCCTTCTCGATCGCGGCGCGGCCGGACCTCGACGCGATCCCGGTCGACGACCACCCCTGCCTCGACTCGCTGCGCGTGATCCAGCCCCGCATCGCCGCCGCCTACGCGCGAGGGAACCCGATCCCGGCGTGCCGGACGGAGGTCTCGCCGGACGACTGCTGGGCCGAGGTGGACGTCACCCCGACGATGATCTCGGCGCTGCACGACGGCCTCGAGCTGCGGCTGGAGGAGACGCGGGCGGGCTTCGAGCTGCGGTGCCGCGGGGACCTCGACGGGGACGGGGACCGGGCGCTCTACGAGGCCAACGAGCGGACGGACGGGGTGCGGATCACGGCGCTGGGCGTGAAGTAGCGCCCTCCCGGAGCCAGGCGAGGACCTCGTCGGGGGCCCCGTCGGCGAAGTTGTACGGGACCTTCAGGGTGGGGGTCGTCAGCGTGCCCACGTCGTTGATCAGGTCGCGCCAGGGCGCCAGCGCGGGGGCGTAGTCGTCGCCCACGATCGAGTACGTGCCGGGGCCGGCGGGGTCGTAGCAGAAGTCCGTCACCACGAAGTCGAAGCCGTCGAAGATCCGGGGGAGGAGGCAGGCGTGCATGCCGCCGCCGGAGTGGCCGAGGACGCCGATCGGGCGGGCCCGGGCGGCCGGCTCGTCGCGGGCCCAGGCGCCGACGACGACCGTCTCCAGGAGGCGCGTCGCGAGGACCGAGCCGCGTCGCCAGAGGAAGCGGCGGGTGACGCCGTTCTCGTCGCCGCCGGTGTACAGGCGGGCCTGGATCCCGATCTGGGTCCAGCCCGCGCGGGCGAGGGCGTCGCCGATGCGGGCGTCGTGGTCCGAGAGCTGGTCGCTGTGGCCGAAGCGGACGATCACGGTGCCCCGCGGCGCGCCCTCGGGAGCCCTCCGCCAGGCCGCGAACGGGCCCGTCGCCGGGTGCTCGAAGACGCCGACGAGGCCCCAGCGGGCGCGGTCCGGGGGGGCGGCGTGGTGGAGCGTCGCCGTCATCGCCCCCAGATCGAGCCCGAAGGGAGCGTCCAGCGCCCCCAGCGCACCCCCCACGACGCCGCACCCGGCCGGCGCCCCGCCCCCCGGCCAGGCGGCCCGCTGGGTCACCTCGGCCACGGTGACGGCGCCGTCCAGCGCCACCGACGCGTCCGTCCCCCGGCCGAGCCCGTCCGCGATCGCGAGCAGCGCCGCCGCCGACGCCTCCTCGGTGGGGATGTCCGGCGCCGCGTCGGTCGCGACTCCCTCGATCGCGGGCCACCCCCGCCACCCGCAGGGCTCGGCCTCCTTCGGCTTCATCACCTTCACGAAGGACGGCGCCGGTCGAGGGGGCGCCGGCGCCTGCGTCTTGCCGCAGCCGGCGGCGAGCAGCCCGACGGCGGCGAGCCCGGCGGCGAGCCCGGCGGCGAGCCCGGCGGCGAGTCCCCTCACGCCATCCTCCGGGGTCCGAGGAACGCCGGCGTCGTCCGCGCTTCGTCCCTCCCCAGCACCGCGTCGCACACGTCCGCGACCGCGCGCGCCGCGAACGACAGCCCCCAGCCGCCCCACCCCGTCAGGGCGAGGATCCGCGGGTTCCCCGGCAGCGGACCGATCAGGGGGAGGCCGTCGCAGCCGAACGCCGCGATCCCCGTCCACGACGTCGCCCCCGACACGTCCACGCCGAGGTGCCGCGTCAGGAACTCGACCTGCCGCGCATGCACCTTCTCCGACGTCGTCGTGTCGTCCGTCACCCCCGCCTCCATCTCCGGCTGCTCGGCCCACCGGCAGCCCGTGAAGGCGAGCCTCCCGTCGTCCTCCTGGAGCCAGTTCTCGAACCGGTGCCGGACCAGCGCGGGAGCCGTCCAGCGACGCTCCAGGGGATCCGTCCGAAGTGCCTGCAAGCGAACGGGAAACACCATCGGCGAGAACCAGGGGTGGACCGCCCCCGAGGAGGCCCCCGCGGCGACGATCACCAGCTCCGCGGTCAGCGGCGGCGCCTGCTCGCCGAGGTCCAGCGTGACGCCCCCCGACGAGGGGGCGCAGACCCGCGCCGCGGCGACGACGTCGGGCCCGGGGAGGTCCGCGAGGAGCGCCCCCACATCGACGATCCCGTCCCCCGCGATCCGGACCGCGCCGGCGAAGCCCGACCCGTAGCCGGCGGCCTCCACGGCGGCCCCGTCGAGCGCATCGGGGCGCGTCCCCGTCCACCGCTCGAGGAGCTCCGCGGAGCGCGCCCACTCGGCGCGCTCCTGCTCGTCGAAGGCGATCCGCAGGCTCCCCGTCCGCCGGACGCCGGGGAGCTCGGCGACGGCCGCAGAAGAGAACTCCCACGCCTGGCGCGCCCCCTCCTCGCCCAGGGCCAGCGCGAGCCGCGCGGGGCTGTCCATGCCGCCGGCGGCGACGATGCCGAGGGAGCGGGAGGACGCCGCCGCGGGCGGTCCGGGCGCGTCGATCAGGAGGACGTGAGCGTGATCGCGGAGCCGCGCGGCGGCCAGCCGGCCGGCCAGCCCCGCCCCGACGATGGCGACGTCGCAGCGATCAGTCGCTGCTGCCGCCTCCGAGGAGGGAGCCGCCGCCGCCGAGGGTGGCGCCCCCGCCGAGGCTGGGGAAGTCGAGCTTGATGGGGGCGTCGCTCTCTGCGCCATCGGGAGCAGTGTCCGACACGGAGGTCGCGTCGATCCAGCCGAAGGTCGACGAAGCGGGCAGCTTCACGCGGATCCGCCCCTCCTCGCGGAAGAGCACCTCGACCCGCTTGCCCGTCTCGATCGTGCCGACCTCCTTGCTGTCGGCCTCCTCGAAGCGGGTCGCCTTCACCTCGGCGGTGGTCCACACGAACTCCGCCGCGACGGCCGGGGTGGCGAACAGGCAGACGACGAACAGGGAAGCGAGGACGGTACGCATGACGACTCCGAGGCTACCTACTTGATGCGGTAGCCCTCCATCTCGTTGTTGAAGATCCAGGCGACGACGTCCCCGATCTTGAGGCCGACGGGGAGGTAGGTCTCGAGGCTGACCGCCGCCGAGCCGCGCCGGGCCAGCTCCTGGCGGGCGGCCGCCATCTTCCGGCAGCGGTCCTGCCAGAGGGCCATGTTCGACGGACGGAGGTCGATCCAGCCGCGCTTCGCCCACTTGTCGAGGGTCTCCGGGCCGGCCAGCTCGGCGACCTTGCTGCGGCCCTTGATCTCGGGGACCTTGATGACCGGCCCGCGGAGGAAGTTGCGGCCGTCCGGGAGCAGGATCGGGATCCCGATCGAGATCGCCTGCCGCCCGACGTCGCGCGCCCCGATCCGGCGCGCCAGCTTCGCCGCCATGTCCTCGGGCCGGATCGCCTCGCCGTCGGCGTCCTCGACGCAGCCGTCGAGCCGGTCGCCGTACGCCTCTCGGATCAGGTACGCCTCGAAGAGCAGCTTGCTCAGCTCCGGGGGGCCGAGCTGGCCCAGCGCGACCGACGGCGTCCCGTGCTTGTCCTCCAGCCGCGTCAGGTCCTTCATCGCCACGCCGCGGAGCTGACCCGCCCGGTACGAGCTCGTCATCACCGCGCCGTCCAGCGCCGCGATGACGTCGTTGCCCGTGTTGCCGCCGGTCAGCTCCATCACGATGCGGTGCGCGATCTCCTCGGGGGTCACGAACTCCATCTGCGCGAGCGCCGTGATCGCGCCGAACTCGCCCTTCGCGAACACGCCGTTCTCGCCCGTGTTGACCACCGTCAGCTCGAGGTGGTCGCCGGTGGCGTCGTACTCGCTCGCCGCCTCGCGGGTCTGCAGCGCGCTCAGCCCGTTCGTCGTGACCTCCCGCGGCGCGTACAGCGGCGTCGGCTGCCCGTCCCGCCCCCGGATCGTCCGGATCTCGACGGCCCGGTAGCCGATCATCGCGGCCGGCTTGATCTCCTTGACGGCGGGGGCGCCCGGCGTCCGCGCGAGCAGGAAGAGCAGCCCGGTGTGGGCGAAGGCGACGGCGTTCTTGGCGAGCAGCGTCCGCGACGGCCGGTCCTCGCTGTGCGTGTAGGGGATGTTGAGCCCCATGCCGCCCGTCCCCGTCGTCCCCACCTTCACGTAGACGCTGGTCTCGGCCTCGGTGGTGGCGCGGTGCAGGAACCGGACGTGGCGGATGATCTGGGGGAGCGCCTGCGACAGGAGGCCCTTCTCGAGGTCGACGTCGAAGTCCTCCACCAGGGCGCCCGCCGCGGCGACGTACTCCGCGAGGTCGGCGCGGAGGTTGGCCGTCCCCTCGAAGATGTCCTGGTAGCTGATTCCGGTGGCCGTGTTGACGCAGTCGACGATCGCGTTGGGGCGGTGCTCGAGGATGAGGCGGACGAGGTGGTTGGCGCGGTACGCGTCCTCGAACGGGCCGAACGTCGTCTCCAGCATCTGCTCGCGCCGCGCGGGGTCGCCGAGGATGGCGCCGCGGCTCAGGTACGCGAACTCCGAGGGGACGAACAGGTTGCCCCCCTCGGGGACCCAGTCGACCTCGGGGTGCTCGTCCCGCAGCTCGGCCACGGCGGCCTCGGACTCCTCCATGGAGAGCGAGGCGACGACGACCCGCTGCGGCTTCAGCTCCCGCGCGATCCGCCGCGCCGTGGCCATCCCGACGAGGCCGGCGCCGCCGAAGAGGAGGTAGCTGGAGAAGGTTCGATGCATGCGGGGGCCGCCATATACCGCGCGGGCGGGGGCGGGGCAACAGATCCGGTAGGGTTGCGAGCCGTGAGCGCAGGCCCCCTGATCGCCGCCGGACGGTACGGCCTCTTCGTGGCCGCCGCGGCCCGCGCGTTCGTCGCCGGCCGGTGGGCCCTGGCGGAGCTGATCGAGCACGCCTCCACCGTGGCCGTCCGCTGCTTCCTCCCCGTCACCATCACCGCCCTCCCCTTCGGTGCCGTCATCGGGTTCCAGGGGATGGCGATCCTCGACCTGTTCACCGCCCACCGGCTGCTCTCGTCGCTGCTGTCGGTGTTCGTCATCCGCGAGCTCGCGCCGGTCATCGCCGCCGTCCTCGTCGCCGCCCAGGCGGGGTCGTCGTTCGCCGCCGAGCTGGGGGCGATGCGGATCAAGGAGGAGCTCGACGCCACCGCCGTCATGTCCGTCGACCCCATCGGCTGGCACGTCGTCCCCCGCATCGGCGCCATGGCCCTGGTCGTGCCCGCCCTCACCGTCCTCGCCGGTGCGTGCGGCATCTTCGGGGGCTGGATCGTCGTCGTCGGCCTCGAGGGGCAGGCGCACGGCGTGTTCATGGCCCACCTCGCGGAGAACCTCGCCGTCTACGACCTCGGCGCGACCGCGCTGAAGGGGCTCTGCTACGGCCTGATGATCGGGACGGTGGCCTGCTGGAAGGGGTACCACGCGACCGGCGGGGCGGAGGGCGTGGGGCGCGCCGTCAACGACACCGTCGTGCTGTGCGTGATGTACACGCTGGTCCTGAACTACCTCCTCAGCTCGATGCTGTTCGCGGGGGCGGGCGGATGATCACGGTCTTCGTCCGCTCGGTGGGCCGCTACGGGCTGTTCTGCTTCGACTGCGCGAGCAGCTGCTGGCGGCACGGCGTCCGCTGGGACCGCGTGATGGCGGAGGCGTCGAAGCTCGGCGTCCGGAGCGCCGGGGTGCTGATCGTGATGGCGATCTTCGTCGGCACGAACCTCGCCATCCAGGGGCACGCCGCCTTCTCCGCGCTGGGGGCGTCGTCGCTGGTGGGGATGTTCGTCGCGCTCGCCGGCGTGCGCGAGGTCTGCCCCCTGCTCGCGGGGACGATGGTGGCCGCCAAGGCGGGCACGGAGATGACGGCCCAGCTCGCGGTGATGCGGACGAAGGAGCAGATCGACGCGCTCGAGGTGATGGCCGTCGACCCCCGCAGCGAGCTGGTCGTCCCGCCCCTGCTCGGGATCATGATCGCGCTGCCCGCCCTGACCGTCCTCTCCATCGCCGTCGCGCTGATCAGCTCGGTGATGGTGGCGGTCTGGCAGCTCGGGCTCGAGTACGGCGCCTACGTGGACTGGCTCGTCTCCAACATCACGCTCTTCGACCTCGTCGCGGCGACCCTGAAGGCGACCGTGTTCGCCGTCGTCATCGCCACCGTGTCCGGCTGGTTCGGCTTCTTCAGCGAGCGCGGACCCATCGGGGTCGGCTCGGCGACGAACAAGGCGGTGGTGGTGATGTGCATCGTCTGCATCTCGCTCAATTTCTTTTTGACGACGGTGCTCTATGGCTGATCCCGTCATCCGCTTCACGAAGGTGAGCAAGGCGTTCGGCGAGAAGGTGGTCCTGGAGGACGTCTCCATCGACCTCCCCCGCGGCAAGACGACGGTCATCATCGGGCCGTCGGGGACCGGGAAGTCGGTCTTCGTCAAGCTCCTCGTGGGGCTCCTGGAGCCCGACGGGGGGACGATCGAGGTCGACGGCGTGGAGGTCGGGCAGGCGACGGAGGCGGAGCTGTTCGAGGTCCGGAAGCGGATCGGGATGCTCTTCCAGGACGGCGCGCTCTTCGACTCGATGACGGTGGCGGACAACATCGCGTTCCCGCTGCGGCGGCACACGAAGCTGGACGAGGACGCGATCGCGGCGAAGGTGGCCGAACGGCTGGCCCAGGTGGGGCTGCCGGGGATCGAGGGCCTGATGCCGGCGGAGCTGTCCGGCGGGATGCGGAAGCGGGTGAGCCTGGCGCGGGCGATCGTGATGGACCCCGAGATCGTGCTCTTCGACGAGCCGAACTCGGGGCTGGACCCCGTCACCAGCGACGAGATCGACGCGCTCATCGGCCGCATGAAGGACGAGCTGGGGATCACGTTCGTGGTGATTTCGCACGACATCGTCGGGACGTTCGCCGTTGCCGACAAGATCGCGATGCTCTACAACGGCGGGCTCGTGGCCGAGGGCACCCCCGAGGAGGTGCGCGCCAGCCGCGACGAGGTCGTGCGTCGTTTCCTCCGCCGGAACCTGGAGTTGCCCCCGTGAGCCGGAAGCGGTCCGTGAAGCACGAGATCCGGGTCGGGCTGCTCCTGCTGGGGGCGGTGCTGGTGTTCGCGTGGCTGTCGATCCAGATCGGCGGGCTCCAGGGCTTCGGCAAGACGGTGACGGTGACGGTGGTCTTCGACGACGCCGCGGGGCTGGTCACGGACGCCGCGGTGAAGGTGGCGGGGGTCCAGGTCGGGTCGGTGAAGCGGCTGGAGGTGGCGGACGGCGCGGCGAAGGCGACGCTGGCGCTGGATCCGGGCGCCGAGCTGCGGCGGGACGTCCGGGCGCAGGTGCGGGCGCGCTCGCTGCTCGGGGAGAAGTACGTCGCGCTGACGCCGCGGTCGGCGGACGCCCCCCTGCTGCAGGACGGGGACGCGATCGAGGACGCGCTGCCGTCCATCGAGATCGACGACCTGATCTCGGCCCTGGGGCCCGCCCTGGCGGCGGTGGACCCCGACGACGTGGCCCGCCTGGTGGCGTCGGCGGCGGACGTGAGCGTGGCCGTGGGGGCCGACGCCGACGAGCTGGTGACGAAGGCGGGGGAGCTCCTCGACCAGCTCAACGAGGCGGCGTCGATCGCCCCGGCGGTCAAGGAGGACGTCCCCGCGCTGCTCACCGAGCTCCGGGGCGCAGTGAAGGACCTGGACGCGACGGTGGCCCGGGCCGACGCGCTGCTCGCGAAGGCCGAGGAGACGCTGGGCAAGGTGGACGCGGCGGCGGAGGGGGCGCCCGCCGCGGTCGACGACCTCCGCGCGATCATGAAGGAGCTGGAGCCGGGCGTGGACGACCTCCGCGCGGCGCTGGAGCAGTCGGACGAGGCGATGGCGGACGTCCGCAAGATCCTCGACAACTTCGAGGACTTCGACGAGGCGGCGCTGCGGAAGCTCCTCCGCGAGGACGGGGTCCTGGTCCGGCTGAAGGCGCCCAAGCCGCCCAAGGGGCCGGGGCCCGCGCCGGGGCCGGAGCCGGACCCGGCCCCGGAGGAGTGATGGCGGGCGGACACGCAGGCGGCGACTTCGTCGGCTGGCTGCTCGCCCGGGGCAAGGCCGGCGGGGCGGTCGCCATGCTCCTCGGCGGCGTGCTCCTGTCCGTGACGGTCATCGACTTCCTCATGACCGGCGGCTTCTTCGCGGTGCTGCCGGGGGTCGGGGCGATGCTGCTCCTCCTCGGCGCGGCGCTCTTCTTCCTCGACAACCCGGCCGCACGAGGCGAGTTCAAGGAGCCGGAGGAGCGGCCCCTGGACGACGCCGTCCGCGCGAAGCTGGAGGCCGCCACCAAGCCGTTCCTGCTCTGCATGCGGTGCAAGAAGACGACGCCGTTCAGCCCCTGCATGCACTGCGACCGGGCGATCGACGTCACGAAGATCGACACCGACGAGGACCTGAAGCTGGCCATCGCGGGCATGGAGTAGCCCAAGAGCAAAGGAGCGGCCGGCACCACGCCGACCGCCCCTTTGGATGTCTGCCGAGCCGAGCACCGCGGAGGGACCCGGTATCTCTACGAAGCCGACTCGCTCAGACGTCTCTGTCTCTCGTACGAACCACCATTGATTCAGTTACGAGCGAGGTTCGTCGGAGGATCTGTCTCTCCCTGCCGACACCGCCAACTTGAGGTGCGTCCCCCGAATCGACCATTCGGATCCGGCGGACGGCGGTGTATGGGAATTCCACACAATCGAAGATTCGATGGATGGCGCGGCTCAACCGGGCAGCGGGCGACCCGATTCGGGACGGACGTCGCCCGGGGGGCTCAGGAGTGCCCGACGAGCATGGCCCCCATGAACACCACCACGGTCGCCTGGACGGCGAAGGCGGCGAAGCGGACGTTGACGGCGAGGCCGCGGCCGCTGCCGACGTGGACGAGGGTCTGCACCACGCGGGCGACGATGTAGACGATCGCGAGCTGGTCGAACGCGGCGGACGAGTACCCCGTGACGCCGCCGATGAGGACGACCGCGCCGAAGACGGGGAGGTTCTCGACGCAGTTCATGTGGGCCCGCATCACGCGCTGGTAGAGGTCGGACGTCCCCTCGGTCGAGGGCACGGCGTAGTCGCGGGCCCGCTTCTCGCCGCGGAGGACGGACCCCACGCGGACGGGCGCCACGAACACGGCCAGCGGGACGAGGGTCCAGAGCGCGAAGAAGAGCAGGCAGTACAGCGGGGTCGTCATGCGGGCGGGGCAGCGCCGGGGTCCGCGTCGGCGTCGGGGTCCGCGGCGGCCTCGTCTGCGGCGGCCGGGATCTGCGTCTCCTCGGCGTCGGGGTCCGCGCCGGCGTCTCGGCGGGCGGGCTTGAGCCGGAGCGTGATCTCGAGCTCGTGGGTCTCCAGGAAGCGCTCCACCTCCTCGCCCACGCGCAGCTTCTCGATGTAGTTGCGGACCTCGTTGGCGATCAGCGTGACGAGCTCCTCCTTGCCCCGGACCGACAGCTTCGCCGCGCCGGACAGCAGCTCGCCCGCCTTGGGGAAGTCGTCGGACTTCTCCCGGATCCGATCGGCGGCCGTGGTGGCGACGTCGGCGCTGGCCCGGATGAGCCGCCCCGCGAGGTCGCCGATGGCGCGGTCCCGCTCGCCCCGCTTCTTGTCGTCGGTCATCGCGCTCGCTCCCTCTTGCGGGACCCGTTCCGCTTCCGGCGCCGCTTCTTCCGGCGCCGCGGGTCCTCGCCGCCGTGGTCCTCCTCGACGATCCGGGCCAGCTCCTCGAGGTAGCTGCAGTCCTCGGGGAGCATCCCCCCGAGCACCACCGCGGACGTCACCCGGACGCAGTCCTCCTGCGCCTGGAACCGGTTGCCGTAGACCTTGCACGACCGGTCGAAGTCGTCGAGGTAGCGGCACGGGATGGACGTGTGCTTCCAGGCCGTCCCCGTCCACCGCGACTCGAAGCAGCACTTGCCGCAGCGGCTGCACAAGCCCTCCCACTCCTTCTCGGAGTAGACCCGACCGAGCAGCTCGTGGACCACCGGGAGCATCGACGGAGAATACCGCTTCTGGTATCTGCGCTTGGCGTTGCGCTTCTACCGCCCCGGCGACGAGACCCGGATCGACCTCCAGGACCCGCGGACGATCGACCGGTCCCTGTGGGCCATGCGGCTCGTCGCGCGCTACTTCCGGTACCGCGTCCACGGCCTCGAGAACGTCCCCCGGACGGGGCCCGCGCTGCTCACCCTGAACCACGGCCCCGTCCCCATCGACGGGGCGCTCCTGGGGATGACGATCTACGAGCAGCTGGGGCGGCTCCCGCGGGCGCTGACCGACCACCTCGTGTTCAAGGCGCCGCTCATGCGCGAGGTGTTCATGGCGATCGGCGCGGTGGACGGCCGCCACTCCACCGCCGACGAGCTCCTCCAGCGCGGCAACCTCGTCGTCGTGATGCCCGGCGGGGCGCCCGAGGGGTTCAAGTCGTCCGCCCACGCGTACGAGCTGTACTGGCGGAAGCGCACAGGGTTTGCACGGCTCGCGATCCGCCAACAGGTGCCGATCGTGCCCGCGGCGTGCATCGGGATTGACGACCTGTACACGCTCCACTGGGACCTCTTCGAGGCGGGCAAGAAGGTCTTCGGGGTCCGCTCGCTGCCGTTCGGCGTGCCCTGGGGTCGCGGCCCCGGCGTCCCCCGGCGGGTCCCCCTGACGCACTGGGTGGGCGCGCCCCTGATGCCGGACGTCCCCGCCGAGGCGGCCGACGACGAGGAGGCGGTGCTGGCGTTCCGGGACCGGGTCACCGACGAGATGGAGCGGCTCCTCCGCGAGGGGCTGGAGCTGCGGCGGGCGGGGCTGGACGGCCGGGATCGGGGGCGCGCGTGAGCGATCTGGACGTCGGCTCGGCGACGCTCAAGAAGGCCGCCCCGGCGCTGACCGACGAGGCGTCGGCGGTTGGCGCGCAGGGGTTCCGTCCCCTCCCCTTCGTGTTCGTGCTGGGGCTCCTGCCGTCGGTCCTGACGGGCGACCTGTGGGTCGCGACGCTGATCTGGACGGCGGTGGTCTCCGCGGCGACGGCGCAGATCGTGCCGGAGGGATGGACGCGCCAGATCGGCGGCGGGATCGTCGCCCTGGGCGGCTCGCTGGCGCTGATGCACTTCGCCGCGTGGGAGCTCCGTCCCCTCGCCGTCCTCCTCTTCCTGCCCGGTCTGCTCGGCTGGGTGGTGGTCGCGCGCGGGGGCGAGCGGGCGGGTGCGGCGCTGCTCCGGGCGGTCCGCTACGCCCCGCCGCTGACGGGGGTGGCGTACGCGCTGATCGTGCTGGGGACGTACCAGCTGGGGGCGTCCTCGGGGGCGTGGCCGCAGGTCAACGACGACTTCCTCTACCCGATGCGGGAGACCCCGCCGCCGGCGCCGCTCACCGAGGAGGAGCAGCTCGCCGCGATCGACGTCGTGCGGGCCGCGATCCGGGGCCACGCGGTCGATCTCGGGGCCCTCCCGCCGCGCCTCCAGCAGCCGTCGGAGGGGCGGATCTTCGTGACGCTCCACCGCCCCGCGCGGCGGGCCAACCGGGCCCGGGGGGCGGCGCCGAAGGGACCGCTCGGGGCCGGGCTCGCGGCGGCGGCGACGGCGGCGATGGAGGAGGCGCCGGCGCGCGCCCGGTGGCTGACGTCGAGGGACATCCGGATCGTGATCGACCTCGCCGGCGAGGAGCAGCGGATCAAGCCGTCGGCGCTGCGGCGGGCGCTGTCGTGGACGGTCGAGGCGTTCGACCCCACCGACCGGACCCGCTGGGACCCGATCGTCTACGACGCCGAGCCGGGGGTGGACGGCTTCCGGCTGGTCGATCCCGAGGGCGGCGGCGAGGGGATCGTCCTGCCCGGCGACGTCCTCGCGCAGGGGATCTCGACCCCCCGGAGCCGCCGCAAGCGGTACCGGATGCACGACTTCGAGAAGCTCCACCGCCGCCTCGCGAAGCGCGCCGGGCTGCCCCGCGACACGACCGCGGGGAGCCTGGAGGTGAGCAACTTCCGGACGTTCACGTTCGCCGCCCCCGACCCCCGCGCCCGCCGCGCCGTCGAGCTGTACCGGCACAACGTCCTCCTCGAGGGCGAGCCCACCGACGCGCTGCTGCTGGAGCGGATCGACCTCGCCGGGAAGTGGCTCCTGTCGACGGTCGAGGCGGACGGCCGGTTCGACTACGAGTACTTCCCCACCAAGGACGACCACGGCACCGGCTACAACGAGGTCCGCCACGCGGGGTCGGTCTACGGGCTCTTCCACATGGTCCACCTCGCGTGGGCCGAGCCGGCGCTGCGGGACGACGCGGACGCCTACCTCCGCGCCTCGATCCGGGCGATGGACCGCATCTACCCGAACCTCGCGCCGGCGCCGGGCGTGGACGCCGCCGAGGGGATGCTGATCTTCGACGAGGGGCCGAAGTCCAACTCCGGGGCCGTGGCGCTGACGCTGCTGTCGTTCCTGGAGCGGCCGTCGCCGGACGACGTGGACGACCCCGAGCTGAAGGCGGCGCTCTGGCGCGAGGGCGACGACGCGGTCATGGAGGGGCTGGCGAAGACGCTGGTCTTCATGATCGACGACCGCGGCAAGCTCTACGAGAAGTGGGACGAGGCGGTCGCGGGGGGCGGGGTCGACCGGGAGCCGCTGTACTACCCCGGCGAGGCGATGCTGGCGCTGGTCCGCTACCACGAGCGGACAGGGGAGGCGCGCTGGCTGGAGGCGGCGAAGGCGATCGGGCGGCGCCAGATCCCCTACGCCCGGAAGTGGTACGTCGTCCCCGACCACTGGGTCATGCAGGCGCTGGACAAGCTCGACGCGCTCGATCCGGAGCGGTCCGACGAGTGGCGCCGGGGGGCCTACGCGATGGGGGCGCGGTACGTGAGCGAGCAGTTCGCCTCGCCCGGGCAGGCGCTCCGCCGCGGGCCGCGCCAGCACCCGCCGTTCCCCGACTACCGGGGCGCCTACCGCCGGGTCCAGGAGCTCCCCCGGACGACGCGGGCGGCGAGCCGGGGCGAGGCGATCGGCGGCGTGGCCCGGATCGCGTGGCGCCACGGGGACCCCGCGGAGCACTGGGAGCGGTCCCTGATCGAGGGGGCCCGGCACCTCATGGAGCAGCAGTACGTCCCCGACAACAGCTTCTTCCTCCCCGACCCCGACGAGGTCCAGGGGGCGATCCGGATGGGGATCATCGACATGCACTGCCGCATCGACAACAACCAGCACGGCATCGTCGCGCTGGGGAACGCGCTGCAGGCGCTGAGGCGGCAGGCGCCGTGAGGACGCGGACGTGGGCGCTGCCGGGGGCGCTGCTGGCGGCGGTCCTGGCGGCGGTCCTGGCGGCGGTCGCAGGGCTCGCGGGCGCCTCGCCGGACGTCCCCCGGGACGAGCGCGGCTGGACCGTGGTCGCCGGGGGGATGGCGGCGGGTACGATGGACGTGCTCACCGGGGGGACGTTCCCCGCGCCGGCGCTCGAGGTCCCGCTGCTCGGGGACGGCGCCACGGCGGCCGACCTCGACGACCTCGTGACCGGGCCGACGTTCGTCTTCTACTACTCCGCGAGCTGCCCCCACTGCCAGGAGGTCGCCCCCGACCTCGTCCGCCTCGCCGCCCGCCTCGAGGGGAAGGCGTCGGTCGTCGGCATCGCGTCGGGGAGCAACTCCGGGTCCGAGGTTCGAGCGTTCACCGAGGAGTACGGGCTGAACTTCCCGAACTGGCGGGACTTCTCGCGCAAGTACGCGTCGTCGAACAACATCACCTCGACGCCGGTGGTGCTGTTCGTCCGGCCGGTCGAAGACGGCGGCGGGTTCGAGACGCTCGCCGAGTTCCGCCCCTTCGCCGGCGGCGACGGCCTCATCGCGGAGATGCGGGCCCGCGTCCTGTTCGGGGAGGACGCGTTCGGCGCCTTCGAGGCGGGCCACTACGAGGGCTCGCAGGCCTGCGGCGCCTGCCACCTGCACGAGTACGGCTCGTGGGGGCTGACCCACCACAGCACGGCGTACTGGACGCTGTACGAGCGGGGCGAGCACGAGAACCCCGAGTGCGTGGGCTGCCACGTGGTCGGCTTCGGGGAGCCGAGCGGGTTCACGATGGAGCCCTACCGGCAGGTGATCGCGAACGTCGGCTGCGAGTCCTGCCACGGCCCCGGCGGGCCGCACGCGGGCGAGCGGAAGCCGCTGGCGACGGCGCGCGACGCCTGCGTCGGCTGTCACGACGCCGAGCACTCGATCCGGTTCGCGCTGGAGCGCGCCCTCCCCCACGTCGACCACTACCGCGCCGCGCTGCTGGAGCCCGAGGCGTTCCGGGCGGCCCGCGAGGACCTCCTCGCGGGGCGCGCGCCGCAGCCCCTGCTGGCGTTCCCCGAAGGGGCGAACCTCGGCGACGCGGCCTGCGCCGGGTGCCACCCCGCCATCGCGAAGGAGCACGCCGCCTCGCCCCACGGCAAGGCGTGGACGACGCTCAAGCGGAAGGGCTCCCACAAGGACGTCGCCTGCCTCCGCTGCCACGCCGTCCCCAAGGCGGACGCGCCCGCGAAGCCGAAGGACTTCCACGACGGCGGCGTCGGCTGCGAGCAGTGCCACGGCCCCGGCGAGCAGCACGTCGCCGAGCAGGGCGGCAAGGACAACATCGTCGGCCTCGGGGAGTCCTGCCCGGAGTGCATCATCGAGGCGATCTGCACCCGCTGCCACACCCCGGAGCAGGACCCGGACTGGGACCTGGAGGTGGCCCTCCCGAAGGTGAAGCATGACTCGAAGTAGCGCCCTGATCTGCGCGTCGTTCCTGACGCTTGCGGCGTCTGCGGCCCACGCCGGCGGCGGCCCCGACAAGTACGCCGTCGCCGTCTACCACTTCAACCTCCAGTACGTGGCGGGCGGGCTGGAGGCGTTCTGGGAGGACGTCGGCGAGCCGCCCGCGTGGGAGGGGCTCGACATCACGGACGAGGGCGTGCAGGACGCGATCATCGTCGAGTCGTTCGTCCCCCTGCTGGAGCTCTACGCGGCCCACCCGGAGTGGGGCGGCGACTTCGAGCTCCAGGGGCTGATGGTGGACGTCATCGCCGAGCGCCACCCCGACGTCCTCGCCCTGATGCAGGAGCTGAGCGACGCGGGGAACGTCAGCTTCGACTCGTTCCACTACAGCGACGAGCTGTGGACGGCCCAACCGGTCCAGGCGATTCAGCGGAGCTACCGGGACACCGTCGAGGCCTTCGACCGCCACGGCATCACCCACGCCCAGTCCTTCTTCACGCAGGAGGGGCAGTTCGCGCCGGGGATGGCGGCGGTGATCCCGGAGGGCAGCGTCGCGATGATCCCGCGGAACCTGTTCGGGCTGCACTACCCCGACAGCGAGCGGCAGCCGCTGTACACGCTGGGGGACGGCCGCTACGCGACGATCGGGGGCCACTCGTGGGCGACGGACAGCGTCCAGGTGAGCTGGACGTTCATGGACGACGGCGAGCTCCTCGCCACCGGCGACATCCCCCCGTACCTCTACCCCGCCTTCGTGCACGACCCCGCCGAGGTGGCGGAGTACGAGCAGCGGCTGCTGGACCTGGAGGCCGAGGGGTACGCGATCGTCTCCGTGGAGGCGGCGATGGACGCGCTGCTCGCGTCGGGGTTCGCCCCGGAGCCGCTGCCGCCCTTCATCGACGGCGCGTGGCAGCCGGACGACACCGCCAACGTCGGCCTCTGGATGGGCGACGGCGGCGGCTGGGCGGACGACGAGGCGGACGGCGCGGTCCGGGCGGGGTACCACCGGGCCTTCCGGGACGTCCGCATCGCGGAGCTGATCGTTGGCGAGGACGACCCCGCGGTGCGGCTCGGGTGGACGGAGCTGGCGCTGGGCGGGGTGTCGGACTCGACGGGCTGGAACCCGTACCGGACGGAGGTGACGTACGGGCTGGACCACCAGGCGGCGGCGCGGGAGGCGGTGGCGACGATCCTGGCGGCGCAGCAGCTGACGCTGACGGGCGCGGGCTGCCCGATCGGGCGGCTGTCGGGCGACGACGGGAGCGCGGCGTGTGCGGTGGCGGCGGCGGACCGGCGGACCGAGGCGGACGCGCAGGACGACCTCCTCACGGTCCTCCCGGGCGCGACGACGGCGGAGGCGGCGTGGTTCGAGGACGACGCCTACCCCGGGGCGACGGGGGTGGCCGTCACGTTCAGCGGGATCCGGCTGGCGGCGGACCCGGAGCGGGCGATCGAGATCGCGTCCACGGCGGAGTCGGTCCGGATCCTGTCGGCGGGCCAGTCGGAGACGCTCAGCGACGTCCCCCTGGAGCTGTTCGACGAGGAGATCCCGATCGCGGTCCCCCTGGCGGGCGGCCTCCTCCACCTCGGCGACGACCTCTGGCTGGTCCCCGACCCCCAGACGACCCACCTCGGCGCCCGCGTCCACCCCGACAGCGGCGTCGTCCGCTTCCACGACGAGACGGCGGGGCTGGAGGACGTCGAGACCTGGGAGCTCTACTTCGTCGAGGGCGAAGACGCGGCCCGCACGTTGGCGGACCGCCTCACGAACCGCCCCCCCCTGGAGTTCGACGTGGCGTTCCCCGACGGGATCCTCCCCGAGGTCGACTGCTCCTGCGCGGCCGCCCCCGGAGCCGCGCCCGTCCTGCCCGCGCTGCTGCTGGGAGCCGCGTTCAGCCGGCGGCGGCGGCGATCTCCGCCAGGAACGCCTTCGTAGGCTCCCACACGTTCCGCTTCGCCCGGAGCCCCGCGACGACCCCCATGTGGCCGCCGGGGACCTCGCGGAAGCGGACGTCGTCGCTGCCGAGGCACGTCAGCGCCGCGCGCGCGGCCTGCACCGGGACCACCTTGTCGTTCGTCCCCGCGAACGCCAGCACCGGGCACGTCACGTCCTTCAGGTCGGCCGCGTGGCCGCCGAACTCCATCGTCCCGTCCTTGAGCCGGTTCTCCTTCATGAAGTCCCGCAGGAACTGCCGGAACGCGTCCTGGGGGTAGTCGAGGAAGCCGCCCACCCAGGCCTCGATCGACTCGTGACCGCGGACCCACTCGTCGTCCCACATGTTCATGAAGAGGTCCGCCTTCTTCGTGATCGTCCGCATCGGCATCATCAGCTTGAAGGCGCTGCTGCTGACCTTCCCGGGGACGTTCCCGAGCTTGCTCGCGAGCAGGTCCACCTGCCCGTGGGCGACCCGCGAGAGGAAGCTCAGCGCCCCCATCTTCGCCGAGTCGATCGGCGACCCGATCGTCACGATCGCCGCCGGCCCCGGCCGCTGCCCCGTGTGCGCCGCCGTCACCATCAGCGCGAAGAGGCCGCCCATGCAGTAGCCCACCATCGCGTACCGGTCGTGGCCGCTGTGGTCCTTCATCACGTCGATCACCTGCGGGAGCCAGTCGAGGACGTACGTGTCCAGCTTGACCGTCGTGTCCTGGGCGTCCGGGTTGCCGAAGTCGACAATGTACGGATGGAAACCCGAAGATCGCAGCATCGCGATGAAACTGTGCCCCTCCCTCAAGTCGTACACGAGGGGCTGGATCATCAGCGGGGGGATGAACAGGATGGGCATCCCCTGCCCCGCCGACGCGCCCGCCCGGCCGAAGCCGACGTCCTCGGGCTCGCTGGGGGGGTAGCTCCGGAGGACGAGCTTGTCCTCGTGGAGGACGACGTCGTAGGGCTCGGGCTCGACGACGTCGGCGCGATCGCTCAGGAAGTAGTCCAGCCCGTTGACGAACCGGAGGACCGCCCGCTCCCCCGCGATCCGGGCCCGTTTCGAACCTCTTCCGATCAGGCCCTTGCCCA
>CAYFOA010000002.1:105226-116282 GCA_964344575.1 uncultured Rickettsiales bacterium
TCAGCTTAACGCAGGCTTGCGCCGCCATGATGCCGCCACACGTCACCTCCATCGAGACCAAGGGCCGCCTGCTGGTGCATGGGTGGTCCCTCATCTACGCCGACTGGGAAGAGGACCTGGTGCTCGTCGATCTGGAGGAGGGCGGCCGCATCGACTGCCAGGTGGACGTGGACGACGAGTGGGTCGGCGAGGGCGACGTGCCCGGGGCCCAGCAGGTCAAGTGCGTCGCCGAGGTGAAGCCGTCGGAGATGTACGAGGGGCGCAAGTACCGCCTCGAGGTGCTCGGCGAGTCCGTCGAGTTCACCGGCTGGGACGCGTAGCCTCGAAGAAGTCCCCCATCGCGCCGAGCACGTCCGTCAGCGGGCCGACGTCCGCGCGCACCCCCGCCGGGAGCGAGTCCAGGAACCGGCGCCCGTAGCGTTTCCTCAGGACGCGGACGTCCAGCACGAGCACCGCCCCGCGATCGTCCCGGTGGCGGATGAGGCGGCCGAACCCCTGCCGGAACTTGAGGACGGCCTGGGGGACCGAGAGATCCGAGAACGCGTCGCCCCCGAGGCGCTCGACGCGCTCCGCCCGGGCCTGCTGCATCGGCTCCGAGGGGACGCGGAACGGCAGCTTCGGGAGGATCACGCAGGACAGCGCCTCGCCGCGGACGTCGACCCCCTCCCAGAAGCTGTCGGTCCCGAAGAGCGCGGCCTGGCGGGACTTCCGGAAGAGGTCGAGGAGCCGGTCGCGGGGGAGCTGGCCCTGGCGGAGGAGCGTGTAGCCGCGGCCGAGGCGCCGGCCGACGTCGGCCGCGACGCGGTGGAGCATGCGGTAGCTCGTGAAGAGGACGAAGGTGCGGCCGCCGGTGATCCGGATCGCCTCGGCGACGGCCTCGACCACGGCGCGGTGGTAGCCCCCGTCGCGGGGCTCGGGGAGGTCCCCGGGGACGGCGAAGTAGACCTGGGTCGCGTAGTCGAACGGCGACTCGATCCGGGTCGTGCCGACGCGCGGCGCGACGTCCTCGTGCTCCAGGCCGGCCCCCGCGGCGAAGTGGCCGAAGCTCCCCGCGACGGACAGCGTCGCCGACGTCATCACCACCGACTTCGCCCCCTCGATGACGGTGTTGCGGACGACCTCGGCGGCGTCGACGGGGCGGAGCTTCAGGCGGGGGCTGAGCTGGCCGTCCTTGCTGCGCGACACTTCGGCCCAGCGGACCGTGTCGGGGTCGGGCTCGAGCATGAGCTTCAGGCCGCCCGCCGCGTCCGTCACCCGCCGCCCCGTGGAGCGGAGGTCCATCCCGATCTGGGTGGTCCGGTTGCGGAACGCCTCGGGCATCGCCTTGAGCCCCTCGGAGACGGCGTGGACGCGCTTGCCGATCTCGGTCAGCCCCTCGGCGATCGACGCCAGCCGCCGCTCCAGCTGGCCGTGCAGGGCGGGGCGCCGGTCGGCGAGGTCGTCGGTCAGCCGCATCGTCCAGCTGCGGCGCCCGGTGTCGTCGCCGTCGGCGCCCCCGACCTCCTCGATCACCGCCTCGGCGACGTCCTCCAGGTCGAGCCGGAGCCCCGCCCGCACGGTGTCGACCGTGGTGAGCAGCTCGTCGGTCAGCTCGGCCAGCCGGAGGGCGTCGTCGTCGGCGTCGATGCGGGCGTTCAGCGCCTCCTTGAGCCGCACCCCGGCCCCCTTGCGCCGCCCCCGCGTGGGCCGGATCCGGCCGAGGTGGCGCATCAGCCCGCGACCGGTGACGTCCCGCCCCGCGAAGTCCGTCGCCACGTCGGCGATGTGGTGCGCCTCGTCGAGGATGACGTGCTCGTACTGGGGCAGCAGCCCCCCGGGGACGCCGTCCCGCCGCAGCGACAGGTCCGCGAGCAGGAGGTGGTGGTTGACGAGCAGGAGGTGCGCCTTCGCCGCGTGCTTCCGGGACGCGTAGTAGAAGCATTCCTCGTAGTGGGGGCAGCGGACCCGGAGCGTGTGCTCGGTGGTCGACTCGACGAGCTCCCAGAGGTCGCGGTCGGGGACGAACGGGAGATCGTCGCGGTCCCCCTCCTGCGTGGCCCGCGCCCAGTCGCGGACGTCGGCGAGGAACGCCTGCTCGGCGTCGTCGGCGTCGGGGTTCTGCTCCAGCTCGCCGAGCCGCTCCCCCAGCTTGCGCCGGCACAGGTAGTTGCCGCGCCCCTTGAGGATGGCGACCTGCAGGTCGGGGTAGAGCTTCTTCAGCAGCGGGACCTCCTTGCTCAGGAGCTGCTGCTGGAGGTGCCGGGTGCGGGTGGCGATGGCGACGCGTTCGCCGTTGGCGAGGGCGCGCATGGCCGCGGGGAGGAGGTACGCGAGCGACTTGCCGGTCCCCGTGCCCGCCTCCACGACGGCGATCCGCTCCTCGTTCAGCGCCGCCGCGACGCGCTGCGCCATGGTGACCTGGCCGCCCCGCGGCTCGTACCCGTCGACGAGGTCGGGGAGCGCGCCGGCGGACGTGAACACCGACTCCACGGCGGCCGCGTCGACCGGCTTCTTCGCCTCCCGGGGGGGCTCGACGACGACGTAGACCGCGGACGCGCCGTTGTCGACGATGAAGAAGCCGACCCCCTCCTGGCCGTAGTGCGACGCGAGCCGGAGGTCGGGCTCGGACGGGATGAGGCGGCCGGAGGGGTGGTTGTGGATGACGACGTCTCCGTGGCGGCCGGCCTGCAGCAGCGCGGTGACGGCGGTCTTGTGGCCGCGGCAGTGGACGGTGACCTCGTCGACGGGGCCGGTGGGGCCGGGGCGGCCCACGAAGAAGACCTCGTTGCCGCCCGCCTCCTCGATGGCGGCGGCGATGTCGGTCCGCGCGCGCGGCGTGAGGTAGCGCTCGATGGCGCGCGGGCCGGTGGTCAAGGGGGTCGGCTCAGCCTGCGGAGGCGCTCTGGGTGGGCTCGGCGCGGCACGTGTTGAGCGCGATGTTCATCTTGCGGAGGAACTCGTCGGCGGTCTCGAACCCCTTGAGCGTCAGCTCGTCCACGACGTCCCCCTCGGGGCAGATGAAGTACACGGCGGGGAGGCCCTTGATGCCGTACTCCTCCTTCAGCGCGACGAACTCGGGGGTGTCGGAGGTCCCGTCGATCATGATCCGCCCGAACTCGTCGGCGCACTGGACGACGGCGGCGTCGGTGTACGTCTTGTGCTCGAGCTCCTTGCAGGCGGCGCACCAGTCGGCGGTGAAGTCGAGGATGACGGGCTTGCCCGCGTCCTTGGCGGAGGTCAGCGTGGCCTCGTACTGGTCGGACCACTCGATGCCGGCGTGCTCGGGCTCGGGGGCGAGGATGAGCCACAGCCCGCCGACGGCGACGAGCACCCCGGCGACGACGCGGGCCGGGTTCCGGCTCTCCCCGAGGGCCGCCGCCTCGCCCGCGATGACCCAGGCGCCGTAGACGGCGGTCACGATCCAGCCGATCGTCAGGAGCGGCTGGGCCCAACCGATGGACGCGCCGCCGGCCTCGATCACGCTCACCATCTGGCCGGCGTAGAAGACGGTCGCGCCGATGAGGATGGCCCCGAAGGCGTGCTTGACGGACTCCATCCAGGCGCCGGAGCGGGGGAGCGAGCCGGCGAACGTCCCCACCGCGAGGAAGAGCATCCCGAGGCCGAGGCTGTAGGTCAGCATGACGACGGCGGAGGGGACGAGGCCCCAGCCGTTGGTGCCGATGACGGCGAGGAGCATCAGCACGATGGGGCCGGTGCAGGGGGCGGCGACGATGCCGGCTACGGTGCCGACGACGAACGCGCCGACGTACCCGCCGCCGCCGCCCGCCATGGAGGCCTTGTTGGTGAGGCCGCTGGGGAGGGCGAACTCGTAGACGCCGAGCATGGACAGGGCCAGCGCGAACATGACGAGGGCCACGACGGCGAGGACCCAGGGGTTCTGCAGGGCTGAGCCGAACATGCCGCCGGAGCCCGCCGCGGCGACGCCGAGGACGGTGTAGGTCGCGGCGATCCCGCCGACGTAGACGCAGGCCAGGGAGAAGGACTTCGCGCGCCCCTGGTCGGCGTTGGCGCCGATGACGGAGACCGTGATCGGGATCATCGGGTAGACGCAGGGCGTCAGGGAGGAGGCGAGGCCGCCGGCGAAGACGAGGAGGAGGAAGAGGAGCCCGGGGCCGGAGGCGGCGGCGGCGCCGGTGCCCTGCGAGGCGGCGAGCTTCGTCTCGAGCCAGGACGTGATCTTGGCGACCAGCCCGGCGGACGCGCCCGCCTCGCCGGCGCAGGAGTCGGACGCGGCGTCGGCGGTGCCGAGGGTCCGGACGGGGGCGGCGGCGGAGGAGGTCGAAGCTGCGGCCGAGCCATCCCCGGAGGCGACGGCGTCGCCGACTTCGACCTGGCCCGCGGGGGCGAAGGCGGCGGCGGAGTCGTCGTCGTCCGCGGAGGCGGCGGCGTCGCCCTCGTTTTCGTCCTCGTTCTCGTTCTCGTTGTCGTCCTCGTTCTCGTTGTCGGCCTCGTTCTCGTCTTCGTTCTCGTTCTCGTTCTCGTTCTCGTCCTCGTTCTCGTTCTCGTTCTCGGAGGCAGCATCGCCCGCGGCGACCGTCACCGCGCAGGTCAGGTTCTCGTTGCTCGGGAACAGGCAGTAGTTCTCCGGCTTGTTGCACCCCTGCCACTTCGCGTTGAGCTTGACGACGTGCTCCCCCGCCGAAGCGTCCGCGGGCACGGCGAGTTCGACCGGGACCTTGAAGTTCTTCTCGAAGATCTCCCGGTCCATCTCGGAGACCTTGTCGTACTTGACCTTGCCCTTGGGGAACGCCGGCTCCCCGGCCGTCATCCCCGCGGCGTCGTCCACGCGGACGGCGCTCATGTCGCGGTAGATGAAGAAGTCCTTGCTGAAGACGCCGTACTCGACCTCGACGGTGGTCGACGACCCGGCCGCGACGGGGGCGGCGGGGCAGTGGACGGCGACGCCGAAGGGGTTGTCCTTGTCGAGCTTCGGGACCCCGCCTTCGCCCGCGTTCGACGGGCACGCGAGCAGGGCGATCGGGACGATCAGCAGGAGGGGGCGGAGGGTCATGGCGCGCATGATGGGTCAACACCCGGGGCGCAGCAACCATCCTCTGCGAAGGCCCGCGCGGGGGGGCGGCGCGCGCGTGAGCGGCGCGGGGCCCACGGCGGTACCCTCCCCCGCCGTGCGCGTCGCCGTCGCCATCCCCGCCCTGAACGAGGCCGACAACGTCCCCGGCCTGATCGCGGACGTCCGCGCCGCGCTCCCCGACGCGGAGATCGTCCTCGTCGACAACCGCTCCACCGACGGCACGGCGGCGGCCGCGTCGCGGGCCGGGGCGACCGTCCTGAGCGAGCCGCGCCGCGGGTACGGATCGGCCTGCCGGCGGGCCATCGGCTTCCTGACGCGGACCGTCCCTCCCCCCGACGTCCTCTGCATCCTCGACGCCGACCGGGCCGACGACCCGACGTTCCTCGTCGAGTTCGTCCGCCGCATCGCCGGCGACGAGGCCGACTTCGTCCTCAGCACGCGGACCCTCGGAGGCGCGTCCCCGGGGGCGCTGTCCCCCGTCCAGATCTGGGGCAACCGGCTCCAGACGGCGGCGATCAACGCCCGCTTCGGGACGACCCTGACCGACATGGGGCCGATGCGGGCCATCCGCTTCGACCGGCTGCTCGACCTGCAGATGACGGACCCGACCTGGGGATGGAACGTCGAGATGGCGTGCAAGGCGGCCCGGGCCGGGCTCCGGATCGTCGAGATCCCGGTGACGTACCGGCCGCGGCAGGCGGGGGAGTCCAAGATCTCGGGGTCCGTCCGCGGCGCCGCGCGTGCCGGAGCCCGGATCCTCCAGGCCCTGTGGCGCTACGCTCGATGACGTGAGTCCTCGCGCCTCCGGGTCCCCGTCCGTCGGCTCCCGTCGCTGCGGCGGGGGACGGGCCGCCCCGCCCCGCGCGGCCGCCGGCTTCGCCGTCCTCGTCGCCCCGGCCCTGCTCGCCGCCTGCGAACCGCACCCCCCGCACGTCCCCGACGCGCCCCCCGTTCACGACCCGTCCCCCGCCCGGTTCGAGGTCGTCGAGGACGCGTGGGGGCTCGACTGGGACGCCCCCCCGCCGGACGTGCTCCCCGAGACGATGGCCCGTCGCGCGTCGGGCGGCGGCGCCGCTCTCGCCGACCTCGACGCCGACGGCGACCTGGACCTGCTCCTGACCGCCCCCTTCGGCCCCAACGCGCTCTACCTCGCGAACGCCGACGGCCGCTTCGCCCGCGTCCCGTCGCCGCTGGACGACGTCCCCGAGACGTTCGGCGTCGTGGCCGCGGACCTCGACGGAGACGCCCTCCCCGAGATCCTGCTCGCCGCCACCGACGGCGTCCGCCTCTTCGCCAACGACGGCGCCGCCGCCTTCACCGAGCTTCCCCGCCCCCTGACCGTGGACGGGGACGTCGAGGTGGTGACGTCCCTCGCCCTCGCCGACTACGACGCCGACGGCCTCGCCGACGTCCTCGTGGGCGGGTACGGCGTCTCGGTGGACCCCGTCCTCGTCCCCGTCGACGGGTACGACCGCCTCCTCCGCGCGACCTCGGCGACCACCTTCGAGGAGGTCCCCCTCCCCGCCACCGGCGGCTCCACCCTGGCCGTCACCTGGCTCGACGCCGACGCCGACGGCGACCTCGACGGCTACTCCGTCAAGGACTTCGGCGCCGAGACGGTCCCCAACGCGCTCTACCTCCAGGGCGACGACGGCGCCTTCACCGAGGCCGCCGCCGCCTTCGGGCTGGACGCCGGCTTCAACGGGATGGGCGTCGACCAGGGCGACCTCGACCGGGACGGGCGCGTCGAGCTCGTCATGTCCGACGGCGACCGCCGCATTCAGGTCTACGAGCTGTCCGAGGACGGCCCCGCGGTGGACGTCGCCGCGGAATTCGGCGCCGTCCCCGCCGACCCCTGAGCCCACCTCGACAGCTGGGGGGTCCAGCTGTGGGACGTGGACGACGACGGGGACCGCGACCTGCTCACCCCCTGGGGCCACAAGGAGTACGACTCGGCGTGGGACCCGCAGGCGCCCTCGCTCCACCTCTGGGGGACGTACGGCTTCGACGACGTCACCACCGAGGGGCTCCCCGAGACCCCGGGGACGACGTGGCGGGTGGTGCTCCCGGCGGACTTCGACGGGGACGGCGCCACGGACCTGCTCTGGCTGCAGCAGGTCGGCCCGCCGTCGATGCAGCGCGGCGTCCCCACGGGCAACCGCTGGGTGGAGGTGGAGCTGCCGTCGCCGGAGGGGTTCGGGGCGTGGGTGGAGGTGGACGGCCTCGTCCAGCGGTACGTCCCCGGGGGGAGCGGGTTGCACAGCTCGTTGCCGCCCGTGCTGCGGGTGGGGATCGGGGGGCGCGACGCGGCGCGCCAGGTCGACGTGACGTGGCCGGATGGGAGCACGGAGAGCTTCGGGGAGGTGGGTGCCGGGGAGCGGTTGATCGTGGGGCGGTAGGGCGGGGCCGGAGCGGGCACGGGCGCGGGCACGGGCGCGGGCACGGGGCAGGCCGGGGGGCAGGCCGGGGGCCTGCTATTGTCCGCCGCCATGCCGCGCGGGATTCCGGACGACGTCGACACCATCCACCTCATGGCCGTCTGCGGCACCGGCATGGGCGCCTTCGCGGGGCTCCTGAAGGCCGCCGGCTACGCGGTCCGGGGGAGCGACGCGGGCGTCTACCCGCCGATGTCGACGCAGCTCGAGGACCAGGGCATCGCGCTGATGGAGGGGTACCGGCCCGAGAACCTCGACCCCGCGCCGGACCTCGTCGTGGTCGGCAACGCGATCCGCAAGACCAACCCCGAGAACGAGGCGCTGCTCGCCGCCGAGCTCCCCTACGCGTCCTTCCCCGAGACGCTGTCGAAGCTCTTCCTCGAGGACCGGCACCCCGTCGTCGTCGCCGGCACCCACGGCAAGACGACGACCTGCTCGCTGCTCGCGTGGGCGCTCCACGCGCTCGGCACGAACAACGGCTTCCTCGTCGGCGGCGTGCTCGAGAACTTCGGCCAGAACTTCGCCGTGGGCGAGCCCGGCGCGCCGTTCGTCGTCGAGGGGGACGAGTACGACACCGCGTGGTTCGACAAGGTCCCCAAGTTCATCCACTACCGGCCGCGGTCGGCGATCCTGACGTCCGTCGAGTTCGACCACGCCGACATCTACCGGGACCTCGACCACGTGCTCGAAGCCTTCGAGATGTTCACCACGCTGATCCCCGAGGACGGGCTCCTGCTCGCGTGCGCGGACGGCGAGCATGTGGCCGGAGTCGCTGAGAAAACGCCTGGAACCCTCGAGTACTACTCGACCCGCGGCGCGCCGAACGCGACGTGGACGGGGGCGGTGGTGGCGGCGGACGCGGACTCGATGACGTTCGAGGTCCGGCGGGGGGGCGAGGCGGTGGGGACGTTCACGTCGTCGCTGATCGGGGAGCACAACCTGGCGAACCTGACGGCGGTCGTGGCGCTGCTGATCCACCACGGCCACGCCCCGGACGCGATCGCCTCCGCGCTGGCCTCCTACGAGGGGGTCAAGCGGCGGCAGACGGTGTTCGCGGAGCCGAACGGGATCACGCTCATCGACGACTTCGCGCACCACCCGACGGCGGTGGCGGCGACGATCGAGGCGACCCGGCTCCGGTTCGGGGACCGCCGGCTGTGGACGGTGTTCGAGCCGCGGACGAACACGACGCGGCGGAACATCTTCCAGGACCGGTACGGGCGGGCGTTCGACGGGACGGACCGGCTCCTGGTGGCGCCGGTGCACAACGTCGGGTCGATCCCGGCGGACGAGCGGTTCGACCCCGCCCGCCTGGTGGCGGACGCCCGCGCCGGCGGGGTGGACGCGGCGCTGACCGACGGCGTGGACGACATCGTGGCCCGCCTCGCGGACGCCGCGGACGGCGCCCGCCCCGGCGACGTCGTCCTCATCCTGAGCAACGGCGGCTTCGGCGGCATCTACGACAAGCTGCCCGCCGCGCTGGACGGCTGATCGCTTGCCCGCGGACCCGCCCGACAAGCTCCAGCGCGGGCTGGACGTGCTGACGTCGCTGCCCCGGCGGTCGCTCGCGACGATGCTGGCGAAGCGGCGCGGGGCGGCGGTCCGGACCGAGACGATCTGGCTGACGAACACGTCCGGGTTCCGCGTCCACAGCCACCTCCACGGCCCCGCGGACACGCACCCCCGCCCCGCGCTCGTGCTGGTCCCGGGACGCGACAAGCCGGGCTCGATCTTCTGCGGCTCGGGGTACCTCGTGGCGGCGGACGAGCTGGCCGCCCGCGGCTACCGCGTCCTGCACTTCGACCCGGTGGGGCGGGGTCGGTCGTGGGGGCACGACGACTTCTGCGGGATCGAGGGGCAGGACTCGCTCCGGGCGGCGCTGGACTGCGTCGTCGCGCGGCGGGACGTGGACCGGAGCAAGGTCGGGGTGGTGTCGTTCTCGATGGGGCTGGCGCTGGCCGCGCCGGTGCTCGCGCACGAGGGGGTGCGGCTGGGGGTGCGGTTCCTCCTGGACTGGGAGGGGCCCGCGGACCGGGAGTCGATCGTGCGCGGCGGTCCCCTCCCCCCGGCGGCGCGGACGGCGCTGGCGGCGAGCCCGGCGGAGTTCTGGGCGATCCGGGAGCCGGCGGGCTGGATCGGGAAGATCCCGTGCGCGTACCGGCGGCTCCAGGCGCGCCAGGATCACGCGTCCCGGCGGGGGACGGAGGACGCGCTGGCGCTGGTGGCGGCGGCGACGCGGGGGGAGGCGCGGCGGGTCCGGCTGAACGACAACGACGCGGACGTGGCGTGGCGTCCGGACCAGGCGGAGGGGCTGCGCTGGGCTCCGTCGCAGGCGGGTCCGCTGCACCGGGCGCTGCTCGCGGCGATCGACGAGGAGATGGCGGACGATGTGGTAGGAGGCGCCCCGTGACCGCCTCCGCCCCCGCCCTGGCCGTCAGCGGCCTGACCCGGAGCTACGGCTCGCACGTCGTCGTGCGCGACCTCGAGCTGGAGGTCCAGCCGGGGGACGTGTACGGCTTCCTGGGGCCGAACGGGGCGGGCAAGACGACGACGATGCGGATGGTGCTGGGGCTGATCCGGCGGGACGCGGGGACGGTGTCGATCTTCGGCGAGTCGGACCCGGTGACGGCGCGGCGGCACCTCGGCGGGATCGTGGAGGGGCCGCGCTTCTACCCCTACCTGTCGGGGGTCGCGAACCTCCGGATCTTCGCGGCGTACAGCGGCGGCGTGCCGGAGTCGCGGATCCAGGAGCTGCTGGAGCGGGTCCGGCTGGGCGAGCGCCAGTCCGACCCGGTCAAGACCTACAGCCTGGGGATGCGGCAGCGGCTGGGGGTGGCGCAGGCGCTGCTGGCGTCGCCGAAGCTGCTGCTGCTGGACGAGCCCATGAACGGGCTGGACCCGGCCGGCGTGCGCGAGCTCCGGGACCTGATCGGGACGCTGCGGGAGCAGGAGCAGCTGACGGTGTTCATCAGCTCGCACATCCTCAAGGAGGTCGAGGGGCTGTGCACGCGGGTGGGGATCATCCAGGACGGCCGGAAGGTGGCGGAGGGGTCGGCGGACGAGCTGCTGGAGGAGGGGGAGACGCTGGAGGACTGCTTCCTGCGGCTCACGGGCGGCCTGCACGGGGGGCAGATCCGATGAGCGCCGGGGCCGCGCCGGTTCCGTTCCTCGGCCTGTGCAAGGCGGAGTGGCAGAAGATCCGCGGCCGCGGGCTGGCGTACGCGGTGCTGCTGTTCGGGCTGCTCCACGGGCTGGTGGGGCCGGGGATCCTGAAGGGCATGCTGGCGCTCGGGCACAAGCTCGGTTCGGGGGACGCGGACCCGGTGGACTGGCTCGTCGGCGCCGACGTGGCGCTGTACCTGGCGTTCTTCCCCGTGAACGGGTTCGCGCTGCTGCTGCTCGCCTGCATCCTGTGGGCGGAGGACTTCTCGCTGGGGACGATGGCGATGATCTTCGTCCGGCCGGTGGCGCGGTGGAAGGTGTTCGCGGCGAAGGCGGCGGTGGCGTGGGGGGTCGGCGTGGTGTCGGTGCTCCTGGCGACGGGGGTGGGGGCGGTGACGGGGCTGCTGCTGCTGGGCTGGTCGGGGGA
>CAYFOA010000002.1:116292-116904 GCA_964344575.1 uncultured Rickettsiales bacterium
GACGCGATCGGGGCGGCGGCGGCGTCCCGGACGGCGGTCGAGGGGGAGGCGCTGGGGCTGGGGGCGCGGGTGCTCGGGATGGGGCTCCGGCTGATCGCGGCGTCGGTCATCCTGGCCCCTGCGGTGGCGATCGCGGCGCTGGTCGCGCAGGTGACGCGGTCGCCGGTGTTGACGCTGTTCGGCTCGCTGGTGGTGTTCGTGATCGACGGCTTCGCATGGGCGATCGGGAGCGCCTGGGGCCGGTCGAGCCCGCAGGGGGCGGAGCTGGCGGGGACGCTCGCGGAGTGGACGATCCTGGGCGCGCGGCGGGGGCTGTTCAGCGCGATGCAGGAGAACGCGGTCGGCGCGTGGTGGCCCGGCGGCGTCCTGACGATCGCCTACACGCTCCTCTTCGGCGGGCTGGCCCTGTGGCTGTTCACGGGGCGGGACGTCACCTGAGCGCCGGGGCACTCTCGGCGGCGAGCTGCCCGTTCGAGGTCCAGACAGCCAGTCTGAGCACGAAGTGGCCGGTCGACCGCTCATTTGCGGTCCAGACACCCCGTCTGAGCACGAACTGAGCGGCCGAGTGCTCATTTGCGGTCCAGACACCCCGTCTGAGCACGAAGTGGGCGG
>CAYFOA010000003.1:0-27483 GCA_964344575.1 uncultured Rickettsiales bacterium
TGACGCCGGAGGCGGCGCGTCCGAAGGATGGGCGCCAGGACGGCGCCCACAACGAAATCGAGAACGAGACGGCGACCTCGTCGGAGGGCGCCCCCGCGGCCACCGCTCCCGCGACGCCGTCCGCCGGCTCGCACCCCGCCCTCACCCTCGCCGCGGGCGGCGGCGTCCAGCGGCTCGGCCCGTGGACCTACGGCGCCGCCTCCTTCGAGCTCTCCGGCCGCATCGTCGGCCC
The DNA here is from genome assembly GCA_964344575.1 of uncultured Rickettsiales bacterium. Lineage (GTDB taxonomy): Bacteria > Myxococcota_A > UBA796 > UBA9615 > UBA9615 > JAAESI01. The sequence continues at coordinate 233 of CAYFOA010000003.1, forward strand.
CCTCCGCGTCCACGGCGGCGCCACCGTCGCGTTCGCCCCGAACCAGCCCTGCAGCCAGGAGGAGGCCGGCCTCGAGCCCGCCTGCACCGCCGTCCTCACCACCGCCGAGATCGGCGCCCAGCTCCGGTTCGCGGCCCCCGTCCAGCCGGTGATCTTCGTCGGCTTCACGCTCGGCTTCCACGACGACGACAGCCCCTACGACGACGTTGTCCCGGGCCTCAGCGCGGGCGCCGGGGTGGAGCTCGGGTTCGGCCCCGTCGCCGCCCGCCCGCGCGCCGCCTTCCGGCTCCTCGGCCCCCTCGTCTCCGGCGGCGTCCCCGTCGTCGGGATCCTCGCCGGCGTCGATCTCGTCGTCCGCATCCCCGGGAAGGCCTCGTGAGGCGGATCCCGCTCCTGGCGGCGGCGCTGTGCGCGGTCGGCCTCGCCGCGACCGCGGAGGCGCGCGACCTCCGCGTGCCGGAGGACTTCGCCACCCTCGAGGACGCCCTCGACGACGCCGTCGACGGCGACGTCATCCTCCTCGCGGAGGGGTCCCACGCGGGCAACGTCGTCGTCGACCTGGAGGTCACGATCGAGGGCGCGGGCCGCGACCTCACCTTCGTCGAAGGCGACCGGCAGGGCTCCGTCATCCGCATCAACGACCACGCCGTCCTCCGCGGCCTCACGGTGCTCGACGGCGACGCGACCTACGACGACGGCAACGGCGGCTGCGTCTCCGTCGCGGGGGCCAACGCGACGATCGAGGACGTCGCGATGCGGGACTGCACCGCCTTCCGGGGCGGCTGCCTCGCGCTCGTCGGCGGCGCCGGCACCGTCTCCGGCGTCGCCCTCTCCAACTGCTCGGCCGTCGCCACCGCGGAGCTGGAGACGGAGGAGGACCGCGGCCACGGCGCGGGGATCTGGGCCCAGGACTCGTCCGCCGTGATCACCGGCGTCCGCGCCTGGGGCAACACCGCCAACGGCTACGGCGGCGGCGTCGCCCTCCGCAACGGGGCGGTCCACCTGCGCGACTCGTACCTGTACGACAACCTGTCCGAGTGGGGCGGCGGGGTGGTGATGTGGGGCGGCTCGCCGGTGCTGGAGCGGGTCACCGCCGCCCGGAACACCGTCGAGCTCGGCGGCGGCGGCTTCTCCGTCTACCGCGCCGTCGACGCGAGGCTCCTGCAGTGCGCTTCGCTGGAGAACCGCGTCACGTTCGAGACCGAGTTCGGCGGGGCCGGCGTCTGGCTCATCGACGGCTCGCTGACGCTGGAGGCGAGCCAGGTCGCGCACAACGACTCGGAGCTCAGCGCCGGCGGCGGCCTTCACGTCTCCAACGGGGGGACGCTCCTGATGAGCCGGGTGGTCGTGGAGGACAACGAGACCGACTTCGCGTCGGCGGGCCTGTACGCGAACACCGAGGCGGTCGTGGTCGACGTCTCCCGGTCCCGGTTCACCGCCAACGACGCGGGCGTGGCCGGCGGCGGCGCCCGGCTGGAGGCCCGCACCTCGACCGTCCGCGGCGTGGCCTTCGACGACAACGAGTCCGGCGGCAACGCCGGCGCGCTGAGCGTCTTCGCCGCCGACGGCGCCGGCGAGGTGCGCGTCGAGAACAACCTCTTCTTCGGCAACTCCGCCGTCCGCGGCTCCGGCCTCCTCGTCCAGGGGTCGCCCGTCTCCGTCCTGTCCAACACGTTCCACAGCTCGCTCAGCAGCGAGACCGAGGCGGGCGCGGTCCGGCTCCACGGCGACTTCCCCCTGTCGGTCGACTTCCATAACAACGTCGTCGCCGCCACCCAGGCGCGGTACGACGTCTACGCGCCGGCGCCCGACGAGGAGCTGATCTTCTTCCCCCGCTACAACCTCCTCGGGACCGCTGACGGGGGCGAGTACGGCGGGAACGTGGCATCGTCGCTCGGCGAGGGGGACACGTTCGCGGACGCGGACTTCGTCTCGGAGTCGCTGGGGGGCGTCTGGGGCGAGTTCCTGAGGCTTGAGGCCGGCGCCGGGATCGACGACGGCGACCCCGCCGAGGGGCAGGACTACGAGGACGGGTCGGCCACCGACCGCGGCGCCTTCGGCGGCCAGGGGGCCGAGATCTGGACCGACGGCGACTCCGACGAGGACGGCTTCACGGTCTGGGAGGACGACTGCGACGACTACGACGCCGCCGTCCACCCCGGGGCCGGCGAGCTCTGCAACTGCCGCGACGACGACTGCGACGGCCTCGTCGACGAGGAGCTGGGGGTCGACGTCTGCGACAACACGGCCCCCTGCCCCGCCGACGGAGCGGCCGGAGCCGTCCCCTTCACCCCCGCCGCGGGCTGCCTCCTCCGCTGCGACGCCGGCGCGTCGTCATCCGCGGGGGCCGGCCTCGCCCTCGTCGTCCTCACCGGCCGGCGGCGCCGTCACCACGCCAGCTCCAGGTCGTAGTCCGCCTCCCCCGCGCCCAGGTCGATCTCGAGGTGGTGCGTCCCCGAGGCGCCCGTCAGGTCGAGGTGGAGGACGTCGCCGAGCCGCTCGGCCGCCGCGACCAGCGCCCCGCCCGGGTCCCGGAGGCGGAGGTCGGGGAACGGCGCGTCCGCTGACGGCAGGGTCAGCGCCACGCAGCCCTCGGCGCCGGTGAGGTCGATCTGATACCAGTCGGGCTCCCCCGCGCAGATCGTGTTCATCGGGAACGAGCCCTGCGTCAGGAACGCCGCCTCGGCGGGGCCGTTGTTCGGCTCGAACACGTCCGGCGAGCAGGTGCTGGCGGGGGTCGTGAAGACGTCGAAGTTGTAGAACACGCCGTTCTGCGTCCCCCGGTCCTCGGCGAGGACGACGCGGAGGAGGTAGACGCCGCTGGCGGGGACCTCGGCGGAGAACTCCTCGTCCCCGTCCCCCTCGCCCCACGCCACCGGGTTCATCGCCTCGTCGTACACGTAGGCGTCGACGTCCCCCTCGGCCGGGTCGGCGCCGGCGCTGATCGTCACCAGGTGTCCCGCCTGGAGCGTGACCGCGTACCAGTCTTCTTCGCCGGGGCAGGCGGTCTGGTCGAGGTGGATCCCGCCCCCCACCGCCGCCGCGTGCTCGGCCGTGTCGTTGGGCTCGAAGACGTCCGGCGCGCACGCCGGGGAGAGGCCCTCGACGTGGAGGCCGTAGACGTTCCCCCCGACCATGCCCGCGTCCTCGGTGAGGGCGACGTGGAGGAGGTAGGAGCCGGCCTGCGTGCCGCTGACGGCGAGGGTCAGGTCGTCGCCCCCGGCGGAGGTCGCGCCCGCGACCGCGGCGCCGTCGGGGGACCACAGCGTGGCCTCGAGGCCGCCCTCGCTGGCGAAGAAGTCGAGGAACACGGCCAGCTCGCCGCCGTCCTCCGCGGCCAGCGCGTACCAGTCGTCCTCGCCGGGGCAGGCGAGGAGCCCCTCGTACCAGCTGGGCCCCAGCGCCGCGGCGGCGTCCGGGCCACCGTTCGGCTCCAGCGGGTCGTCGACGCACTCGGACGACGCGACGCTGAGGTCGACCTCGAGGTCGTAGCTCGTCCCGTCGCTGCCCAGGTCCTCGGCGAGGGAGACCACGACGAACCAGTCGCCCGGCTCGTCGGGCACGTGGAGCAGCCACTCGATGGGGCCGTGGTCGTTCCGGCCGGCGGCGACCACCTCGCCCGAGGGGCCCACCAGCTCGAGATCGACGTCGCCGTCGCTGCCCGGGAACACCGCGCGGGCGACGATCAGCTCGCCGGGGTGGACGTCGGGGACGCGGACCCAATCGGTGTCGTCCTCGCTGCAGAGCGTGCGGTCGAACTCGTGCAGCCCGCGCCCGTCGACGGCCGCCTCGGGGCCGTCGTCCGGCTCGGCGTGGTCGGGGACGCAGGGCTCGGGGGCGCCGTGGTCGCCGTGGTCGTCCGGGTCGTCGAGGTCCACGTCGCTGACGAGGCCGTCGAGGTCGTCCAGGACGGGGAGGGTGGGGCTACCGGGGTCAAGCCCGAAGGAGACCGTCCGCGGCGCCTCGGCCGTCGGCAGGGGGACGCACGCGGCGAGCACGGTCGTTGCGGCGAGGAAGGGAGGAGTCAGCGATCGAAGCAACGTGGGTCATCTCCTGGTTCCCTCGTCTCTCAAATTGCCGGTGATTGGAAAACAAGTCTCTCCAGATTGTCCCGGTCCTGGGATCTGGGGTCTTGGGGAGCGGGTTCTTCAAGGCACGAGGCGGGGATCGGGGATTGCCTGAGAGCAGAACCGCGACCAACCTGATGCGGTTGTCGGCGGCGCGGGTGGGGGTTTCGGGTCAGCCCGCGTGGGCGGCGAGGAACTCGAGGACGGGCCCGGGCCCGGCGGGGTAGCCGTACGGCCGGAGCAGCCACGGGACGCGGCGTTCGACGAGGCCCTCGTCGTTGATCTGGGGGAAGCGGCGGCTGAGGTGGGGGTCCACCTCGTCGAGGAGGCAGTAGCCGCCCGCGGGCCCCTCGTCCTCCTCGCAGAAGACGACGGCGGCGTAGTTGCTCTGCAGGTCGGAGACGGCCGCCCGCCAGCGCCAGTCGTGCCGGACCAGCGCGTTCAGGGCGATGCTCCCGCCCGAGTGGCCGACCAGCGAGACGTCGGTCACCCCGAGCGCGCGGAGGAAGCGATCCAGGAGCAGCGTCTCGTAGTGGCGGAGCGCCATCAGCGAGCTGCCCGCGCACAGGAGGTAGGCGCCGGCCTCGCTCTCGGCGTACCAGGCGTCGTAGGCGCGCGTGGACGGGACGGCGAGCAGGTAGCCCGCCTCGACCAGGGCGCCGGCGAGGTCGGTGTCGAGGAGCTCGAGCGCGGGATCGTCGACCCTCGGGTGGCCGGGGAGGCCGATGACGGCGGGGAGCGACCGGGCGGGGGCGCCGGGCCACCGCAGTTTCCACTGCATCGTCCCCACGATCGGGTCCGACGCGAGCAGCCGCCAAGTCCGGCCCTGGGGGCCCGGCGCGTGCTCGACGAGCACGACCTCCAGCGGGCGTTCGGCGAGGCCCTCGAGCAGCCACCCGAGGTCCATGCCGGCAACGAGATCGGCGCGCAGGTCGTCGGCGGCCCAGGGGTCGAAGGGGGGCGGGACGGCGCCGAGGTCGAGCTGGTTGACGGGGGCGTCGGCGGCGCACGCGTCCAGCGCCGCGGGATCGGGCGCGAGCGTGCGGGCGAGGGAGACGTACGGCTCGCTGCAGTACACCGGCGCGGCCCCGCACGCCCACTGTGCGTCACGATCGGCGTGGAACGTGATCCCGTCGTCGGACAACGGAGGCAGCGCGTCCGCGCTCAGAGGCGGGGCCGGGGGGGCGACGAGATCCGCCGTCGCGGCGGCGGCGTCGGTCGCGCGAGGCGCCGTCCCGAAGGGGTTCGGGCCGGGCGCGTCGCAGGCGATGGGGAGGGCGACGATCGGGCCGAGGAGGAGGACCTGCAGGCGGCGTGATAATCATGGCCCCTGCAATCTGGAACGAGTTGGAATCCAGGGGAATCCGGCTTGGCCACGATTGCCGGATCAGGCGACCTCTTGCTCGATCTCGGGAATCCCCCGATCCGACGGGACCAAGAAACCGGGTGGGATTCCGGGGTTCTCCGGAGCAACGATCCGATGCGCCTGCTCAGGACCGCGCGAGGGCCTCCTCGGCCTCGGCGATCTCGGCCGCCCAGCCGAGCCGCTGCCATCCCGCCAGGGCGAGCGCCCAGGCCGCCCGGGCCTCGTCCTCGCGGCCCGCGTCCGCCGCGCGTCGGGCCGCGCACCGGGCCAGCCGGGGGCAGGTGACGTCGACGAAGTCGATCTCCCCCAGCACCTCCTCGGCGCGCCGGATCCGCCGGTCCCAGACGCCCCACCGCCCGTCCGCGGCCTCGCACGTCAGGAGCCCCAGCTCGCACGTCGCCACGAAGTGCCGTCGCCCCTCCTCCTCCATCCGCGCGAGGCACGGCTCGAGGACGCGGCGCGCCTGCACGAGGATCCCCCGCTCGACCAGCACCCAGCCGACGTGCGCCTCGGTGATGCCCGCCAGCCCCGACCCGATCGCCTCGAAGAGGGCCAGCGCGTCGCGGTAGTGGCGCTCCGCGAGGTCGAACTCCTCGTCGAGGCGGGCGGCGTCGCCGAGGAGGATGAGGCACCGTCCCTCCAGCGCGCGCAGCCCGTCCCGCCGCGCGATGGCAAGCCCCGCGCGCGCGTGCTCGCGCGAGGCGGCCGCGTCCCCCGACGTCGCCGCCACCGACGACAGCCCCTCCCGCGAGAAGCCCTCCCCGCGGACGTCGCCCACCTCCTGGAACGCCGCCAGCGACTCCCCGAAGCAGGTCGTCGCGTCCTCCAGCCGGCCCGCGTAGGCGTGGCTGAAACCCGTCAGCATCCAGCACTCGGCCTGCCCCTTGCGGTCCTTCGCCGCCCCGAACAACCGCCCCGCCTCGCGGTACTGCGCCAGCGCGGCGGCCGTCTCGAACCGGTCCATGAGCTGGTTGCCGCGCTCCAGCAGGATCGCGGGGAGGAGCCCGTCCCAGCCGTGACGCCGGGCCGCCGCCTCGGCGCGGTGGTTCAGCTCGGTCGCGCGCTCGACGTCGCCCCGACTCCGGGCCAGCGTCCCCCCGAGCAGCCAGCCCCGGCCCCACCGCTCGTCCTCCGGGGGGAGGCCGCCCAACGCAGCGGACTTGTCGAAGGCCTTGAGCAGCCGCCCCGCCGAGATCGACTCTCCCGCCGCGCTGCGCGCCTTCGCCGCGGCGAGCAGCGGGTCCAGCGCCGCCTCGTGCTCGCCCGCCCGGAGCAGGTGCAGCCCCCGCCGCTCCCCCGCGCCCTCGACGTCCGCCAGCATCGCCGCGCAGGCGCGGTTGTGGGCCGCCCCCCGGCCCGCCTCCCGGGCCCCCCGCTCGAGGCTCTCCCGGAGCATCCCGTTGGCGAACGACCAGTCGCCCCCGCGGCCCTCCCAGCGGGCGAGGCGGGCGTCGACGAGCGCGCCCGCGAGGTCCGCGGACGGCGTCACCGAGGCGATCCGGCAGGCCTCCGCCAGCTCCGCCGCGACCGGGTCCTGGCCCAGGGTCGCGGCGATCTCCAGGGCGAGCGCGTCGTCGCGGGGACGGTCCGCCACGAACCGGCCGAGGATGCCGATCCAGGCGCCGTGCAGGTCGTCCGGCAGCTCCACCGCGGCGCCGTCGCGCAGCCGGAAGCCGCGGTCGCCGGCGACCAGCATCCCCCGCCGGACCCAGTCCCCCACCAGCTGCACGGCGAACAGCGGGTTGCCCGCGGTCCGCTCCTCGACCTGCGCCGCCACCGGCCCCTCGAGGCCGAGGAGCTGCCGCACGAGGGTGGGCCGGTCGCGCGGCAGCAGCGGGTCCACGGCGACGACGTCGGTCCGCCCGTCACCCGCGATCTGCTCCAGCCACTCCGCCTCCGGATCGCCGCCCCGCAGCGCCTCCTCCCGGACGGTGAGGACGACCAGGATGGGGGCCGGCGTCACCGTGTCCCGCTCCAGCAGGTGGAGCACGAAGCCGAGCGCGTCCAACCCCCACTGCACGTCGTCCAGCCACAGCAGCACGGGGCGCTCGCGGCAGAACCGGAGGAGGAGCCGGTGCAGCGTCGCGTACCACTCCTCGGGGCGCGCCACCTCCACCGCCCGGTCGTCGCCGTGGGCGGGCGTGACGAGCTGGGCGAGGGCGTCGAGCTCGCCGTCGGGGGGGCGGAGGCCGTGCAGCGCGAGGCGGAGGCGGGAGCGGGTGGCGGCGTGGTCCAGCCCGCCGCAGCGGAGGTGGCGTCCGACCATCGCGCCGAGCCCGTCGCGCGGACCGTGCACGGGGCTGTGCGACGCCCGGAGGACCACCGCGCCGCCGACCTCGTGGGCCCGCTCCGAGACCCAGCGCGCGAGCCGCGACTTCCCCGTCCCCGCCGCGCCCCGGAGGACGACGACCTGCGTCCGGCCGGTGCGGTGGACGGTCCGGAGGGCCCGCCAGACGCGATCGCGCTCGGCGTCCCGGTCGACCAGGGGGATGTCGCGCACGCCGAACAGGCCGAGGCCGACGCCCCGCATCCACCGGCGCGCAGGCTCGACCGCGGGAGTCCGCCACGCCGCCGGCAGGGGCGGGACCGGCGGCCGGTCCGGGGCGACGGTGTCGTCGGCGATCGAGCCGCCGTCGGCGTACCGGCGGAGGACCTCGCCGGCGAGCCCGTCGGGGAGCACCAGGGTCGTGAGGCTGACGTCCTCGTCGGAGAAGTCGATCGAGGTGTCCCCCCCCGGCGGCGGGAGGGTGACGTCGTCGTCGTCGACGTGGAGGCGGGCCAGCGCCGCGGCGGCGTCGGCGGCGCGGACGAAGCGGCGGTCGATCCGCTTCGCGAGCAGCGTCCGGCACCACGGCTCGAACCCCTCGGGGACGGGCATGCGGGCGTCCAGCGGGGGCGGGTCCTGCTCGAGGTGGGCGACCATCGACTCCGCCACGGGGCGGCGGATCCCGAAGGGCGGCTTCCCCGTCGTCATCGCCCACGCGAGGCAGCCGACGGCGTAGAGGTCGGTCCAGGGGCCGTAGTCGCGCCACCGCGCCTCGAACTGCTCCGGCGCCATGTACGCCGGCGTCCCCACGATGCGGTTCCCGTCGGCGTCGGCCCCGTCGGCGGCGAACGCGTGGGCGAGGCCGAAGTCGGTCAGCTTGACGCCGCGCGGACCGAGGAGGACGTTGGCGGGCTTGATGTCGCGGTGGACGATGCCGCGGGCATGGGCGTGGGCGAGCGCGTCGAGGAGCGCCAGGAGCATCTGCTGGACCCGCGTCCACGGCAGCCGGCCGCACCGGGGGAACAGGTTGCCGCCGGGGACCAGCTCCATCGCCAGCCACGGGCTCCCCTCGCGGAGCCGCCCCCCGCTCGCCTTCGCGGCGTCCGCGTCGACCGTCCCGTGGTCGTAGATGGTGACGATGCGGGGGTGGTGCAGCGCGGCGATGCCCTGGACCTCGCGCCGGAACAGCTCGGCGGCGCGGGCCTCCAGCGACTCGCGGACCTCCAGGACCTTCACGGCCACCTCGCGGCCCGGCCCGGCCCCGGTCGCCGCCGCGGTCGCGGTCGTGTGGACGGCGTGCCAGACGGTCGCGTTGCCCCCGTGGCCGAGGACCGCGCCGAGCTTGAAGGGGCCGAGGCGGGGCCGCGTCACGCCGTCAGGGGTCCGTCCGCCCCGCGTCCGGGCCGCCGTGGACGCCGACGTCGCTCCGGGTGCCGTCGGCGTCGTCGATCGCGGGGTCGCCGGCGTCGATCAGCGGCGAGCCCGCCTCCGGCGCCCAGGTCTCGGGGTCGACGAGCGGGTCGGCGCTGAAGTTGCCGTCGACCCCGTCGAAGTCCAGCGGCGTGCAGTCCGCGCCGCCGGGGAAGCCGCCGCTGCAGACGTCCTCGGTCTGATTCCCCCAGACGTCGTTGAAGGCGAACGTGAACGAGTCGGGGGCGTTCATCCAGACGCCGGTCCGCTTCCCCACCCACTCGTCGGCGCTCCAGCCGTTGCCGGTCACCAGGTTGTTGGTGAAGTCGCCGCGGCTGGTGGACGACCACGCCGCGAGCCCGGTGGTGCCGTTGTCGGCGATGACGTTGTTGACGGCGATCAGCTCCGCCGTCCCGTCGGCGATGACGCCCCACCCCACCTGGTCGCGGACGACGTTGTTGGTGGCGACGATGCGGCTCTCCCCGAAGGCGCCGAGGCCCTTCCAGTAGTCGTGGATCTCGTTGTTGACGACGACGGCGGAGCTGTCCCAGGTCGTCGCGACGCCGACGCCGCGGCCGCCCTGGGAGACGCACAGGAAGTCGCAGCCGACGACGTTGCCGACGAGCGTCGCGGACGGCTCGCTGCCGGGATCGTCGGGGTCGGAGCGGTACAGGGTGATGCCGTCCCAGCTGGAGTTGATGACGCGGCTGGCGGTGACGGTGAGGACGGCCCCCTCGCGGCCGGCGATGCCCATCACGCCGACGACGGGATCGGGCTCGCCGTCGTACAGATCGTCGTTGTCGCGGAGGTCGACGCGGTGGACCCGGAGGGTCGTGCGGCGGACGACGATGGCGGCGTCCGTCGCGAGGGGATCGGCGTCGCGCACGCCCCCGGTGATGGTGAGGTTCTCGACGGAGCTGCTGCCGGCGTCCTCGAAGAGCAGCCCGTAGCCGGCCCCGGTCTCGAGGACGGTGTTCCCCCGCGACGCCCCGACGAGGTGGACGGCCTTCCCTTCGACGCGGAAGCCGACGGTTACGTCGATGTCGGTCCGGAAGGTGGCGTCATCGCAGTTGCCGCAGGTGGGGTCGACGGCGTCGGTGGGGGCGGCGGCGAAGGTCCCCTCCGCGAGGGCGAGGGTGTCGCCGTCGGCGGCGGCGTCGATCGCGTACTGGAGGTCGCGGTAGGGATCGTCGGCGGTCCCCGAGCCGGTCCGTCCGTCGCCGATGTCGTCGACGTACCAGACCGGAGGACCGGGGGGCTCCTCGGGGCCGGGGCACGCGGACGCGAGGATCACCAGCGCGAGGCCCGGGGCGAGGGAGGCGGTCCGCACGGGACGAGGTTACTCGGAGCCGGACGTCCCCGACGAGGTGGCGGGTTAGCCTTGCGTCGTGAGCGAGGGACGACGATCCGGATCGGCGGCGCTGTGGGCGACCGCCGTGGTGCTCTCGGTGGTCTGCTTCGCGGCGGGGTACGTGGTCGGTACGCGGGCGGCCGGGGAGACGGTGACGGTGACGTTCGACGGTCCCCGCGAGGCGACGGCGGAGCAGGACGGCGCCCCCGCCGCGGCGGACCCTCCCCGCGCGTCCCGACCGAAGGCGACGACGGTGGACACGGCCGCGGTGGAGGAGCTCAGCAGCCGCATCGCCGAGGCCCGCGCGTCGCGTCCCCCGGCCCCGAAGATCGAGCGCCCCTGGCCGTACGCGCCGGGCCGCGACGCGGCGACCGAGTGGCCCGACCGGATGGCGCGCCTCTTCGACGAGTGCGGCGGCGAGATGGAGATGGTCGCGACGGAGTGCACGGACTTCCCCTGCGTGGCGACGGTCCGCGCCGACGAGTGGGAGCCGGGCCTGGTGGTGCCGCTCCGGAAGATGTTCGGGGACGACTGCGCGGCGCTCGCGGACGACCTCCCCGACTCGGAGCACGCCGTGCTGATGGACTTCAACGTCGACTGCCCCGACGGCGCGACGGAGACGATGCTGGTGTTCGCGACGGGCGACATGGGGCCGCTGGTGGACGCCTTCCCCGAGGCGAACGACGAGGATCTCGTGCGGCGCCTGATGATGGACCTGGGGCGGCGCTCCGAAGCGCTCGCGGCGGACTGGCCCTGCGCCGAGTGAGAACCGGGGCCTGGACGGCGGCGCGTTAGACGGCGGCGGCCAGCCGGGTGCCCTGGTCGATGGCGCGCCGCGCGTCCAGCTCGGCGGCCTCGTCGGCACCCCCGATGAGGGTCACCGAGACGCCCTGCGCCTCCAGCGGCGCGACCAGCTCGCGCGCCGGCACCTGGCCCGCGCAGATCACGACGTGGTCGACGTCCAGCGTCCGCGGCTCCCCGCCGACCGTCAGGTGGAGCCCCGCGTCGTCGATCTTCTCGTAGGCGCAGTCCGCCAGCATCTCGACCGACCGCGCCTTCAGCGCCGACCGGTGGATCCAGCCCGTCGTCTTGCCGAGCCCCGCGCCGAGCTTCCCGACCCGGCGCTGGCAGAGCGTCACCTGCCGCGGCGGGGCCGGCTTCTCGACCTTCTTGAGGCCGCCCCGCTCGCCCATCGTCCGGTCCACGCCCCACTCGTCGAGGTAGGCGTCGATCGGGTCGCCGTCGGCGTGCGCGTGGGTGAGGAACTCCGCGACGTCGAAGCCGATCCCGCCGGCCCCGATGATCGCCACCTTCTCCCCCACCTCGGCGCCCCCGGCGAGGACGTCGACGTAGCTGAGCACCTTGGCGTGGTCGATCCCGGGGAGGTCGATCTCGCGCGGGTGCACCCCCGTCGCGAGCACCACCTCGTCGAACCCGGCGAGGTCGTCCGCCGTCGCCCGCGTGCCCAACTTCAGCTGGACCCCCGTCCGCTCGATCAGCCCGCGGAAGTACCGGAGCGTCTCCTCGAACTCCTCCTTGCCGGGGATGACCTTGGCCATGTTGAACTGGCCGCCGATCCGGTCGGACGCCTCGAAGAGCGTGACGTCGTGCCCCCGCCCCGCGGCCGTCGTCGCGTAGGCGAGCCCCGCCGGGCCGGCGCCGACCACCGCGATCCGGCGCGCCGCCGCGGCCGGCTCGATCGACACCTCGGTCTCGTAGCAGGCGAGCGGGTTCACCAGGCAGGTGGCCCGCTTGTTCTGGAAGATCAGGTCCAGGCAGGCCTGGTTGCAGGCGATGCAGGTGTTGATCTCGTCGGCCTTCGACGCCGCCGCCTTGTTGACGAAGTCGGGGTCCGCGAGCAGCGGGCGCGCCATCGAGACGATGTCGGCGTCGCCCCGCCCGAGCACCTGCTCGGCGACCTCGGGCGTGTTGATCCGGTTGCTCGTCACGAGCGGGATCGAGACCTCCCCCTTCAGCCGCGCCGTGACCCACGTGTAGGCCGCCCGGGGGACCATCGTCGCGATCGTGGGGACGCGCGCCTCGTGCCACCCGATGCCGGTGTTGATGATCGACGCGCCGGCCGCCTCGATGGCCTTCGCCAGCTCGACGATCTCCTCCCACGTCTGCCCGTGCTTGACGAGGTCGAGCATCGACAGCCGGTAGATGATCACGAAGTCGTCACCCACCCGCTCGCGCGTGCGGCGGACGATCTCGACGGGGAACCGCATCCGGTTCGCCCACTCCCCGCCCCACTGGTCGTCGCGCTTGTTCGTCTTCGTGACGAGGAACTCGTTGATGAGGTAGCCCTCGGAGCCCATCACCTCGACGCCGTCGTAGCCGGCCTGCTTGGCGAGGGCGGCGCAGCGGGCGTAGTGGTCGATGGTCCGGTCGACGGCCTTCGTCGACAGGGCGCGCGGCTTGAACGGCGAGATCGGCGACTTGATCGCCGACGGGGCGACCGCGAAGGGGGTGTAGGCGTACCGCCCGCCGTGGAGGATCTGGAGCGAGATGAGCCCGCCCGCCTCGTGGACGGCGTCCGTCACGACGCGGTGCTTCCAGACCTCGTAGCGGTTGGTCAGCTTGGCCGCGAAGGGCTTGAGCTGACCGCCCCGATCGGGGGACACGCCGCCCGTCACGATCATCCCGACGCCGCCGGCGGCCCGCGCCGCGAAGTACGCCGCCATCTTGGTCAGCCGGCCCGCCTCCTCCTCCAGCCCGACGTGCATCGAGCCCATGAGGACGCGGTTCCGCATCGTGACGTGCGCGACCTGGAGCGGCTCCAGCAGCCGCGGGTACAGCGGGTGTGGCTCAGGCTGCTCGGTCATCGGCCTTCGGCTCGCTCTTGGCGGCGATGGGTCCGATCAGCCAGTGGGCCGTCACGGTGCAGACGACCTCGCCCGACGCGTCCTTGATCTCGCCGCGGACCTCGTACTCGGTCCGCTCGGACGTCTTCGGGATCTCCGTCCGGCACTCTGCCGTGAGCAGCCCCCGCGCCTTCTTGTGGTACTCGACCGAGATCCCCTTGAGGATGCCCCGGGCGTCGTCCGGCATGCCCGACAGGACCGCCAGCCCCGTGGCCACCTCGCCGAGGTTGCACAGGGCGATGGCGTGGACGCAGTCGAGGTGGTTGCGGACCTTCTTCCGGTCGCGCAGCAGCACCTTCGCGTACCCCGGCTCGAGCTCGTCGACGAGGGCGCCGATGGTGCCGGTGTAGGGGGCCATGCGGCCCACCATGAGGGAGAAGAGCTTCTTGCCGCCGGGGACCTTGTGGAGTCGGTCCCAGGCGGAGCGGACGCGGGTGCTGACGGAGGCTGCCATGGTCGAAACGTACAAATGAATGACCATTCAGTCAATTCGACTTTGCTACGTTCCGCCGATGCTGCGTCCTTCGATTCTCGTCCTGCTGTCGCTGACTCCGCTGCTCGCCCTGGCGGAGGACGATCCGTTCGCGGACGTCGTCATCGAGGCCACCGAGCTCGGGGATCGGGCGTGGATGCTGACGGGCCGGGGCGGGAACATGCTGCTCGTCGCGGGGGACGGCGGCGCCCTGCTGGTGGACGACCAGTTCGCGCCGCTGACGGACCGGATCACGGTGAAGGCGGCGGAGCTGGCGGACCAGCCGATCCGGTGGGTCGTGAACACGCACTGGCACGGCGACCACACCGGCGGCAACGAGAACCTGGGGAACGCGGGCGCGATCATCGTGGCCCACGAGGGCGTCGCCGAGCGGCTGAGCACGGAGCAGTTCCTGGCGCTGTGGAACAAGAAGGTTCCCCCGGCGCCGATGGCCGCGCGGCCGCAGGTGTCGTTCACCGAGAGCGTCACCCTCCACCTCGCGGGGCGGCCCGTGACGGCGACGTACGTCGGCGCGGACGCGCACACGGACGGCGACTCGTTCGTGCGCGTCGAGGACGCCGACGTCCTCCACCTGGGCGACGTCTTCTTCCACGGCCTGTACCCGTTCATCGACACGGGCAGCGGCGGGAACCTCGACGGGATGATCGCGGCGGCGCAGAAGGGCCTCGCGGCGGCCGGCCCCGACACGAAGATCGTCCCCGGCCACGGCCCCCTCGCGACGAAGGCGGACCTCGAGGCCTACGTCGCCATGTTCGAGGGCGTCCGCGACGCGATCCGCCCCCTCGTGGAACAGGGCCTGACCCGGGAGCAGATCATCGCGAAGAAGCCGACGAAGCCCTGGGACGAAGCCTGGGGCGGCGGCTTCCTGACCCCGGACGACTTCGTCGGCATCGTGGTCGATGGAATGATGGGGTCGTAGCCGACGCGATCCCCCGGGGCAGACGTGCGGCGGAGGGTTGCAGGACGTCGGGAAGGCACGACGGGACGCATGCGGCGAGCACTCCCTCCCGCGGCCGCAACCCCGACCGACCAGTCCAGCTCGCCCCGGTCTCGACCGCCCCGGAGCCCCGCGACGGCCGAAACCCAGACCGGCCAGTCCAGCTCCCCCCGGTTCCGTCCGCTTTCGGCCCTCTCGGCGGTCAGAACCGCCGCCAGCCGGCCCAGCTCCCCCCGGTTCCGTCCGCTCTCGGCCCTCTCGGCGGCCAGAACTACACCCGGCCAGCCCGGCTCTCCCCGGTTTCGTCCGCCGTCATCTTCGCGGCCATCCCGTCCAGCCTCTCCGACACCCTTTCCATCGTCGTCGCGGCGAGGGTGAGGTCGACGACCTCGGTGGTTGGGGGACTCCCTTAAGCTGAACTGCGGTCATGCGGCCTCTCCTCCTCTCGCTGATGCTCGTCGGGACAGCCGCGTGCGGGCCGCCGGTCGACTCCCTCCCGCCCCCGGCGGAGCCGCGCTTCGATCTCCGCACGATCGAGACGACACACGTCGACTACGAGGATCCGTGGCGCGGCTTCACGAAGGACTACGAGTACGCCGACGGCAGCCACATCCACTGGGTCCGGGCGACCACTCGAAACGAGTCGGGTGCCGTCACGTACACGGAGGAAGCCGAGCTCGACGAGTTCGGGTTTCGGGGTCGGGTCCGCAGCTGGACGTCCGGCGGCGAGCTGCGATGGGTCCGCGAACTCGGGTACGACCCGGCGTTCTTCCAGCTCGTGAGCATCCACGAGTGGTTCGAGGATCCGGACAAGCACGCGGACGCCGAGCTCTCGGTCGACTTCTGGATCGACCTCGACGACCGCGGCCGGCGGTGTGCCGAGGGAGGTCGGGGCTGGGGACGGGGGGAGGACGGCACCTTCCTCGGCCACCAGGGCGAGTGCGTCTGGACCCTGTGCAAGGGGAGCCGCCGCCGCGTCGTGATCGGCTACCTGGCCGGCTGCAACGCCGACTACTGGGACGAGGACGGCCTGATCCGCCACCAGGAGGCGGAGTTCAACGGGCGCGGCGACCTCATCTCGTCACGCGATCAGGACTTCCGCGCGGGGATGGAGTTCGACATCGCGCGGTGGTACACGCCCGCGTACGACGAGCAAGACCGCCTCGTCAGCGTCGACGCCTGGACCTCGCCGGACCGGGAGGGTGCCCCGGATCTCCGCTACGAGTTCCTGTGGGGCGACGACGCCGTCCTGGAGGTCCAGAGGACGACAACCGACCCCGAGGCGACGAACCCCTTCTCGCTCACCCGGTTCGAGTGGCTGCCGCATCCGACGAGCGGCCCGTCCGGGTGGAGGGTGAACCGGACGTTCGTGGACGCGAACGACGAGCCCATCGGCTCCGGCCGCTGGTACACCGAGGAGTGGACCGACAGCATCCTCGTCTACCACCGCCTCGACGCCGACGGCACCGTCCTCCGCACCTGGACGTCCGAGCTGGAGCCCGTCGCGCTGCCGGAGTGGGCCTGGGACGGCGGGGAGCTCAGTTCGCGATAGCGCACCACTCCGGGACCGACTCCGGCAGCCCCTCGGTCAGGTACGGCGAGTCGCCCGGGGCGAGGCCGTAGGGGTGGTCGAGCATGAACTCCCACAGCGCCCAGAACTTCGTCGCGCCCTCGACCGGCGGGTCGATCGGGGGCATGCCGTGGCCGCTGTCGTGCTCGCACTCGACGACGAAGTGGCCGGCGCCGAGGAGCGCGTCCCGGTAGTCGTTCGTCGCCGCGTAGAAGTCCAGCAGGAACCAGTCCGAGGGGCCGCCCGAGAGCACCAGCGCGGGGAACTTGTGGGCCGGCGGGGACCACGGCATCGACCAGCCGATGTAGGGCTGCTCCCCGAGGCCCCCCGACAACGTCATCACCGACGCGAAGTGGTGGACACGGTCGGTGCCGCTCAGGTACGCGAGCCACAGCCCGCCGGCGCTGACGCCGATGCCGTGGACCTGCGCGAGGTCGACGTTGTACTGCTCGCCGACGCACGCGAGCATGTCGTCGAAGAAGACCAGCTCCTCCTCGGCGCCCCAGTCCTCGATGAACGGCCAGTTGAGCTGGTACTCGCCGTCCTTGTCGTCGGGGAGCAGCGCGAGGAAGCCCATGTCCTCGGTCGCCGTCTCCAGCTCCCCGTCGCGCACGAACGAGCCGCTGCTCGCGTTCAGCCAGTGCCAGCCGATGACCAGCGGCCACGGCTCGGTGCCGTCGTAGGACTCGGGGACGATGAGGCGGAAGCTGCGGGAGGCGCCGCCGCCGAGGAACCCCGTGCCCTGCGAGTCGTCGCGCGTGGGGCCGCCGATGATCTCGGGGCACGCGCCGCCGGAGTAGAGGGGCAGCGGCGGCGGGTCGGTCAGGCCGTCGGGGGGATCGTCGTCGTCGTCGGACGGGTCGTCGTCGTCGGACACCGGCACGTCGGACGTGTCGTCGTCGTCCGAGATCGGGTCGTCGATGTCGTCGTCGTCGTCGGACACCGGCGGCGTGCCATCGTCGTCGTCGTCGGCGGTCGGGGGGTCGTCGTCCTCGGGGAGCGTGCCCGACCCGGCGTCCAGGACGTACCCGTCGCACCCGGCGGCGAGCGCCAGGGCGAGGCCCAGCAAGGCAGCGATGTACGGCTCTCTCATCGGCGGTCCGCGGTGCTCCCTCCGCGCGCCCGCCGCGAGTATCGGACGCGCCCCTCGGCCCGTCCAGCGCGATCAGTCCGCCACCGCCTCCTCGACCGCCGCGAGGATGTCCTCGCCGGTCAGGTTCTCGTTGCCCGCGGGGGTGCCGTGGCTCGTCGTGTAGACGATCTCCATCGTCGCCCGGTCGACGATGATGTCGAACCCGCGGCCGATGCTGAACGGGGAGTCGTCGAACGTCCCCGGCTCGGGCTCGGTGTCCCCGTCGCCGACGCACCAGCCGTTGTTCGAGCCGAAGCTGTCCAGCGTCGCCCGGCAGGTCTCCGCGGTGCCGACGTTGAACGACGCGTCCCGCTCCAGCACCCACACGAGCTCCGCGCCCGCGTCGATGATGGCTTCCTCGTAATCCGCAACCGAACCGGCGTGCGTGGCGCAGGCCGGTCACCAGGCGGGGAGGGACACGAGGAGGACGACCTCGGCGTCCCCCCAGCCGACGTCCCCCTCGCCGCAGTACGCCTCCTCGAGGTCGATCGCGGCGGTCGTCCCGTCGCCGTGGATGCCCTCGGCCCAGCGGTACGGCGTGATGACCTCGTCCAGCGCCATCGGCTCGACGGCCCCTTCCGGGTAGACGCAGGGCGTCGGCTCCTCGGTGGCGTCGTCGTCGTCGGACGCGGCCGGGGCGCAGGCGGTCAGGGCGAGGAGGGGGACGAGCGCGCGCCGCATCAGTCCTCCACGTAGATCAGGCTCGACGTGACGACCGCGGGCATGCCCAGCAGCCACGTCTCCGCGGGGACGAACCAGGCCGTGAAGGAGAAGCCGTCGCCCTCGTCGGGGTCGTCCTCGCTCAGCTCGATGAAGTCCAGCTCGGCGCTCCACAGCGCGTCCTCGGTCTCCAGGCTCAGCCCGGCCCAGTCCTCGTCCGGCTCCGTGCGCGTGTCCCCCGACCAGCTCGGGAAGTCCATCTCCTGGTTGAACTCCGGGGGCGGGTCGCCGACGGGCTCGCAGGCGACGATCTCGAAGTCCCAGGCGGGGGTCGCGTCGGCCCAACCGTCCAGCGAGCAGGCGCCCCACGCGAGCAGCCAGCCGTCCAGGTCGCGGACGTCGATGGAGAGCTGCGCGTCGCCGCCGAGGTCGTCCGGGTCGTCCTCGGCGTCGTCGTCGTCCGCGTCGTCGTCGTCCATCGTCGCGTCGTCGTCTTCCAGGTCGGGTCCGCCGCTCCCGCCGCCCCCGCGGCCCCGCCGGATCGGGGTGCAGGCCATCGAGACGCAGACGAGGAGGAGGGCGAGGATCAGGAGGAGCCGACGCATGGCGGCGGAAGATACGCGTCCGCCGGGAGGACGCCAGGAAAAAACGTCCGCGGCCGGGCCGACCGGCGCACGCGCACGGGTAACCGCGTTGTCGCCTAGACTTCGCTCATGACCCGGCTGCTCTCCCTGCTCCCGCTCCTGCTGTTCGTGCCGCTGCTCCTGGTCGGCTGCCCCGACGACGACGACGGCGTGGTCGACGACGACGACGACTTCACCTCGGCCCCCGACGACGACGACGCGGCGGACGACGACGACAGCGGCGACGACGACGACGCCACGCCCCCGCTGCCCGACGAGGACGGCGACGGCATCCCCGACGAGGTCGAGGGGGACGACGACGCCGACGGCGACGGGATCCCCAACGACGAGGACCTCGACAGCGACGGCGACGGGATCCTGGACAGCGCCGAGGGCGCCGACGACACCGACGGCGACGGCATCCCCGACTTCCTCGACCTCGACTCCGACGACGACGGCATCCCCGACGACGAGGACGGCGCCCCCTACGAGCCGGGCGACGGCGGCGGCCTCGGCGACATCGACCTCGACCCCACCGGCGACGCGACCATCGACTGGCCCGGCGTCGACGAGACCAGCGAGCTGGAGGTGACGATCGAGTCGGTCGGCGACGGGGCGGTCACCGCGGTGCTGACGATGGCGCCGTCGCAGCCCTTCGTGTGGGAGCTGGACGGGGGCGACGTCGTGACCCTCGGGTCCGGCGACTCGACCACCCGGTCGGTCCTCTTCACGCCCCCCGCGGAGGCGCCCTACACGATCACGCTGACGGCGACCTGGTCCCCCAGCGGCGGCGGCGGCGACGACCAGACCGAGACGCTGACCATCACGTCCGAGCCGTAGCCCGGCTCCCCCTCAGCCCCAGGGAAGCTCCCGCCCGAGGCGCTCGGCGAGCGCGGCGCGGTCGTCCGCGTACAGCGCGTCGAGGTGGGCGCGGAGATCGTCCGGCAGCGGCGGCATGGGGTCTCTGAGGGCGTCGCGGAGCACGCGCGCGGGGGCGGCGACGAGCGCGGGGAGGCGGCGGCCGACGGCACGGCCGGCCCGCTCGACGGCGGGGACGCGGGGAGCGCCGCCGGGGTTGCGGGCCTCGGGCGCGGCGGCCCAGGGGGTGGGGTCGACGCCGAGGAACTCCGCCAGCGCCGCCCGGGCGGACGGATCGGGGGCCGTCCACTCCTCGAAGAACGTCACGTGGAGCCGGACGCGGTCGAACGCGGCGAGGTTGCGCGCGTAGAAGCCCGTCTGGACGCGGTGCTCGCCCGGGGTGAAGGCGTCCTCCGGGGGGCGGGTCTCGAGGCCGCCGCGCCGGTGCATCCAGTAGGACGACCACGCCCGCTCGGTGGGATCCCGGAGGGTGACGATCGCGGGGACGCCGGCCTCGGCGATGCGCGCGGGAGCGACGGCGCTCTCGAAGTACAGCGGCGAGACGTCGACGCCGAGCCGACGGCGGCCGCCCCGCCCCACGCCCGGGTCGGCCCACAGCGCGTCGTAGGCGGCGGCGTCGCGGACAGCGACGTCGGCGGGGACGTCGGTCGCCCAGCGCCGCACGGGACCGCCGTCGTCCCGCCACGCCAGGAACCCGGGCTCGTGGACGTCGGGGACGAAGAAGGCGCCGTGCTCATCGAGCATCGCGGTCAGCGTCGAAGTCCCGGCCTTGGCCGCGCCGACGACGACAAAGTCAGGCATCCTCATCGCGCTCACCCTATATCCCATCCTTGATGACCACGCAGTCCCCCACCTACGCCGGTCGCACCGTCCTCGTCACGGGCGGCGCGGGCGCCATCGGCAGCAACCTCAGCCGCGCCCTGCTCCGGCAGGGGGCGCGGGTCGTGGTGATCGACGACCTCTCGGCGTCGGCCCGCCCCAACGTCCCCGCGCACGACGCGCTCCGGTTCGTGGAGGGCGACATCCTCGACCCCGACGCGCTCGCCGCCGCCTTCGCCGAGCCGCCCGACGTCGTCTTCCACCTCGCCGCGTCCTTCGCCAACCAGAAGTCGGTCGAGCACCCCGAGGAGGACCTCCGCATCAACGGCGCCGGCGTCCTCCGCGTCATCCAGGCGGCCGTCGCCGCGGGCCGCCCCCGGTTCGTCTACGCGGGAAGCGGCTGCAGCGTCTACGGCAACGACGCCCCCCTGCCGCTGGTCGAGGGGAGCGTCTCGACGAAGCTCGACACGCCCTACCAGGTCACCAAGCTCCTCGGCGAGCTCTACCTCAACTACTACGCCGAGCACTTCGGGCTGCCCGTGGTCAAGACGCGGCTGTTCAACAGCTACGGGCCGTGGGACCCGCCGGGGCGGTACCGGAACGTCATCCCCAACTTCTTCTGGCGCGCGCTCCACGGCCTGCCGCTCCCGCTGACGGGGGACGGGTCGGAGACGCGGGACTTCACGTTCGTCGCCGACCTCGTCGACGGCCTGCTCGCGGCGGGGCTCCGGGACGAGGCGGTGGGCGAGGAGATCAACCTCGCCGGGGGGCGGGAGATCGCCATCGCGGACCTCGCCGCCAAGATCAACGCGGCGACCGGGAACGTGGCCGGCGTCGAGCGGCGGCCGCGCCGCGCGTGGGACCGGAAGCGGCGGCTGTGGGCGTCGATCGACAGGGCCCGGACGCTGCTCGGCTACGAGCCGTCGACGGACCTCGACCGCGGGCTCGCGGCGACGGCGGCGTGGTTCCGGGACCACTGGAGCCGGCTCGCGACGGACCCGAAGTTCGTCCCCCCGGGCGTCGACCCCGCCGCGCTCAGCCCCCGCCTGTAGGACGACCTCCGCCTTGGCCGAGCGGCAGCGGCAGCGCCTGTTCGGCTGCGACTTCGACGCGCTCGACCTCGACGGGGCGGTGGCTCGGGTGACCGCCTGGATCGAAGACGTCGAGGACGGCGGCGCCCTCCGGCAGGGCTGCGGCGTCAACGTCGACCACCTCGTGAAGATGGACGCAGACGCCGCGTTCGCCGACGCGGTGGCCGCCTGCGACCTCGTGACGGCGGACGGGACGCCGGTGGTGTGGGCGTCCCGGCTCCTCCGGCGCCCCCTCCCCGAACGCGTCGCGGCCGTCGACCTGATGGACGCGCTCCTCCCCGTGGCGGCGGCCCGCGGCTGGCCCGTCTACCTCCTCGGCGCCCGGGCCGACGTCGTCGCCGAGGCGGCCGACGCGCTCGTGGCGGCCCACCCCGGACTGGTCGTCGCGGGCGCCCGCGACGGCTACTTCCCGGTGGCCGAGGAGGCCGACGTGGCCGCCGGGATCGCCGCCTCCGGAGCGCGCCTCCTCCTCGTCGGGATCACCTCCCCGAAGAAGGAGGAGTTCGTGGGACGCAACCGCGACGCGCTCGGCGACGTCCGCTTCGTCCTCGGCGTCGGCGGGGCCTTCGACATCGCCGGCGGCCGCGTCCGCCGGGCCCCCCGGTGGATGGCGCGGGCGGGGCTGGAGTGGACGTTCCGGCTGGCCCAGGAGCCGCGCCGGCTGTGGCGCCGCTACCTCGTCGACGATCTCGCCTTCGTCAGGCTCCTGGCCCGCGAGCTGCGAGGTCGCCCCAGAGGCTGACGACGCGGTCGAGCTGGGCGGCCAGGGCGTGGCGCTCGGCGGCCCTCCGGCGGGCGTCCCGACGCAGCTCGGCGACGCGGCCGGGGTCCCCAAGGAGGCCGACGATCGCGGCCGCGAGGGCGTCCGGATCGCGGGGCGGGACGAGGACGGCGGCACCTCCCTCGACCGTCTCGGCGACGCCTCCCACCGGCGTCGTCACGATCGCGCAACCGCACGCCATCGCCTCGAGCAGCGTCATCGGCACCCCCTCGGCGCGGGACGGGAGGCACACGATCGTCGCCGCCCGGAGGGCCTCCACGAGGGCGTCGTCGTCCAGCGTCCCGAGCTGCTCCACGCCGGCCGCGTCGGGAGCCGTCCCCGGGCCTGCGAGCCGGAGCCGGAGGTTCGGGACCGCCTCGCGCGCGCGCGCGTGAGCCTGAAGGAGCTCGGGGAGCCCCTTGCGGTCTTCGAGGGCCCCCACGAAGAGCAGCGTGGGCGCGTCGTGGGGCCACAGGAGGCGGCTCGTCGCGATCCCCACGTCGTCGTCCACCAACGGCGAGAAGCGCTCCACGTCGACGGCGTTGGGGAGGATCTCGAGGCGATCCGGGCACCGGTCCCCGACGGCGTCCGCCATCGCCTGCGACAGCACCAGCACCCGGTCCGCGCGGCGCAGGATCGCGTCCAGCGCGCGGGACCCGACCGCCGCCGCGGGGTCGTAGAGGTGCAGGTGCGCGACCACCGGGGTGGCGCCGCCGACCGCCTCGAGGAGCGCCGCCTTGCGGACGATCGACGCTCCGTCGCCGACGTGGACGTGGACGACGTCCGGCGATCCGCCGAGCAGCTCCCGGGCCGCCGCGACCGCCTGGAAGGCCTTCGCCGCGCGCCCCCCGCCGGCCATCGTCACCACCTCGGTGAGCGCGACGTCGTCCCGCGCTGCCGCCGCCCGGAGCCACTGCCGCGTCACCGTGGCGATGCCGCCCGGCAGCTCCGACGACGGCCCCACCAGCGTCACTCGCAACAGATTCTGCACACCTTCGTCCGAAGTAGCCTCGGCGCGCGGACGTAACCTCAGCTGTGTCCATCCTAGGGCTGAAGGAGGTCGACGTGCACAGGCTGCTCCTGCTGGCGATGACGGCGACGGTGCTGGGCGCGTGCAGCGACCACGAGATCCTCGCCGTCGGCGACGACCCCGCGCCCGACGACGACGCCCCCGCGCCGGGCGACGACGACGACGAGCCCGGCGACGACGACGACGCCCTCCCCGACGACGACGACGACCGCGTCCCCCTGCTCGCCGTCCACCCCGCGTCGTTCGCCTTCGCCGAGCGCCCGGTCGGCTGCACGTCGGAGCTCCCGATCACGCTGTCCAACGCGGGCGACGGCCTCCTCACCGTCTCCGAGCTCCACTACGCCTCCGACGGCGACGACCTCCACCTCCTCGACGCGCCCTCCCTGCCGCTGCAGATCGACCCCGGGGGCTCCGCCGAGGTGATCGTCGGCTTCACGCCGAGCGACGACCTCGACGACGAGGGTGTCCTCACCGTGGTCAGCGACGGCGGCGACGGCACGTCCACGCACACCGGCAGCGCGGCGCCGCCCGTGGCCGCCGCCGACGAGTACCTCCAGGCCGGCAACCGGAGCGTCGACGTCCTCTGGATGGTGGACAGCTCGTGCTCGATGGCGTTCGAGCAGGAGGCGCTGGGGCAGAACTTCGGCGCCTTCCTCGACGTCGTCGACAGCCTCGAGCTCGACTACCGGATCGGGGTCGTCACCGCCGACCTCGACGACGACGGGGAGCTGCAGGGGGACGTCCCCTGGGTGACGCCGTCGACTTCCGACGCCGAGGACGTCTTCGCCGACAACGTCCTCGTCGGCCAGCTCGGGTCGGGCTCCGAGCAGGGGTTCGACTCGGTCCGCCGCGCCCTGATCGACGGGCACGCCGGCGGCTTCCTCCGCGACGAGGCGCAGCTCCGGGTCATCTCCGTCAGCGACGAGGACGACCAGTCCGTCGCGCTCGCCGACGTCGCCGCCTACGTCGCCGAGCTCCAGGCGCTCAAGGTCAGCCCCGCGCACGTCGTCCACAGCGACATCAGCGGCCAGCTCGCGGGGTGCGTCTCGTCGACCGCCAACGCCGACGCGGCCCCCCGCTACGTCGAGGCGACCGAGGAGACGAGGGGCCTGTCGACGTCGATCTGCGCCGCCGGGTGGGTCCAGACGCTCACCGACCTCGCGTGGCTGGCGGACTCCTACGCGGACACCTTCGAGCTGTCCCAGCCCGCGCACGCCGCCTCGGTGGAGGCGTTCGTGGACGGCGTCCCCGTGAGCGGGTTCGGGTTCGACGAGGCGCTGGACGCGGTGGTGTTCGACCCCGCCGCCGTCCCCCCCGACGGGTCCCTGGTCCGCTTCGAGTACGCCGTCGTTCAGCCCTGCGCGGACTGACCGAAGACCTTCACGAGCAACCACACGACGCCGACGATGCCGGCCAGCCAGAGCCCGTACTCGCCGAGCCCGCGGCGCTTGTAGAGGGGGTTCGCGCCGGGCCCCTCCTCGGACCGCGTCATCCCTCCGCGGATCGCCGTGAACGCGCCCCCGCCGGACGGCACCTTGGCCTCCGCGACGACCTCGTTCTCGACGAAGCCCTCCTCCAGCTTGCGGTCGAGGTCGCGGGCCTTCGTCGACATCGGCCGCTGCCGGGCGGCGCCGCCGGAGGACGCGGAAGACGACGACGACGACGCGGCCCGCTTCTTCGCGCGCTGCTTCTTCCGGGCGGCCTTGGTGCGCTTCTTCGACACGTCAGGGGGCGGTATAGCGCAGGGGGACGACGACCTCGACCTCGTCCCGGGCGTGGGCGTCGAAGCCGGCGTACCGGAAGGCGTCGGCGACGCACGCGGCGAAGGCGGGGTCGCCCGTCCCGTCGTCGCGCACGGACGACGACCGGACCCGTCCGTCGCAGCCGATGACGAGGGCGAGCTGGACCTCGCCGGCGGCGGTGGTGTCGGGGCCGTAGCAGCGGAGGGTCTGCGTCTGGAAGGCGGCCACCCCGGCGGAGACCTGCTCGGCCTCGAGCCCGACGCTCCGGCCGAACCCGGCGTCGCCGATCCCGACGTCCTCCGCGAGGCACGGCTTGGCGGGGGGCATGGACAGGGGCGGGTAGGACGGCCCCTCGTCGGGCGCGAACCCGAGGACCCCGGGAGGCGTCGCGCCGCGGGCGGCGGAGGGCTTCGCGCGGCGGGCGGACGAGCGCTTCGCGGGAGCCTTCGCCGCGACCGCGCCGGCGCCGCCGCCGGGGGAGCCGACGATCAGCACCTGACCGGGGACGATCAGGTCGCCTTCGATCCCGTTCCAGTCGCGGAGCTGCTGCGCGGTGGTGCCGTACGTCTTCGCGATCCGGCTCAGCGAGTCCCCCCGCGCGACGGTGTAGGTCGGGGGCGGCGCGGGCTCGGGGGACGGCGCGCAGGCGACCAGCGTCAGACCGAGCATCAGGACCATCACGAACCGCCGCATCGACCGCGCACGTTAGCGGCGCGACCGGCGGTTCGGGCATCCTTCCCGGCGTGCGCCTGGTCCTCACCGAGACGGCGACGTTCCCCGCCCGGGCGGACCGGACGTGGGCGCTGCTGACGGACATCGAGGCCATGCCGTCGTTCCGGGGCTGGGGTCCGATCCCGGGGATCGAGCGGGCGGAGTGGCTCCAGGGCGAGGGCGGGCCGGGGTCGATCCGGCGCGTCCACAACCTCGACGGGACGTCCCACAGCGAGGAGCTGACGGCGGTGATCCCGCGCGAGCGGCTGCGGGACCGGATCTTCGACATCGCCTCGCCGGCGGCGCGGCTGGTGCGGTCGATGACGGACGAGTGGGAGCTGCGCGAGGTCGCCGACACGACGCGGCTGACGCGGACGTTCGAGATCGAGCTGAGGTCGGGGCTGCTGCTGCCGCTGGGACTGTTCATGCGGTGGGCGATGCGACGGGCCTTCCGACGTCACCACGCCGAGCTCGCGCGTCGCCTCGGGGCAGAGGGGACGGACGCGGCGTGACCGACGAGCTGACCGACGCCCAAGTCGCCGAGCTGCGGGCCGATCTCGATGCCCTCGCGGCCGATCTCGACGGGCTGCTGGCGAACCCCTCGGACCGGACCGCCACGGTGACGCTGGACCAGGCCGCCGTCGGCCGCGTCAGCCGGATCGACGCGATCCAGCAGCAGAAGATGGCGCAGGCGCAGGAGCGCCGCCACAGGCTCCGCCGGCAGCAGGTCGCGCAGGCGCTGACGCTGTTCGAGGACGACGAGTACGGGCTCTGCCGCCGGTGCGAGGAGCCGATCGCCTACAAGCGGCTCAAGGCACGGCCGGAGACGCCCTTCTGCGTCGCCTGCCAGACGGAGATCGAGGCCCGCTGAACGGGGCTAGTCGTCGAGCGCCTTGAGCTCGGCGACGCGGACCTGGCGCTCCTGGCCGGCGAACTTCACGCGGGCGATGCGCGTCGTCGAGACCTCGACGAACCCCTGGCCCCAGGTCTCGTGGAAGACGGACTGGCCGACGGCGAACGCCTCGTTGGCGCGGCGCTCGGGGTACTTCCGGCGGGGTCCCCGGCGGCGGCCTCCGCGGGCGGCGGCGGCGGGATCGACGTCGGTCCGGACGGTCTTGGGCGCCTCGACGCCGATGGGGCGGACCCGCTCGGGGAGGGCGGCGCCGGCGTCGAGGGCGGGCTCGACGAAGACCTCCTCGACGGCGACCCGCTCGCGGCGACCGTCGGGCAGCGCCCTCAGCGTGACCTGCCCGGCGACGTCGTCGGCCTCGGGGTCCAACGTGACGAGCACCTTGTCGCCGGGCTGGGGGTCGAACGGGAGGGTCGCGCCGACGAAGCGGAGGTGCCGCTTGCCGTCGGTCTCGACGGCCCCCTCGCCGCCGCGCCACCACAGGATCGCCGCCTCGGTCTGCATCGGCGCCAGCATGCCACCGCGGTCCCCCCGCCGTCCCGCCCGCCGCGACGGTCCCGAGCGTACCTT
>CAYFOA010000003.1:27547-35849 GCA_964344575.1 uncultured Rickettsiales bacterium
CCCCCCCGGGACGTTTTTCGTCCCGCCTCCGAGGCACCCTGCTGTCGTGGATCGCCTCGTCCTCGTCGCCACGATCGTGGTGGTCGTCACCCTCGCGTGGTGGCTGTCCGGCCGCCCCGCCCGCGCGATCCGCCGCCGCGCCCGCCGCGCCGCCCGCGGAGAGGACCGGGCCGAGCGGCTCCTGGCGCGCGCCGGCTACTCGATCGAGGCCCGCCAGGTGGTGCGCCGGTGGCCGATGGTGGTCGACGGCGACGCGGTCGAGGCCACCCTCCGCGCGGACCTGATCGTGCGACGCCGCCGCCGTCGCTACGTCGCCGAGGTGAAGACGGGGTCGGTCGCGACGAACCCGACGGACCCCGCCACCCGCCGCCAGCTCCTGGAGTACCGGCTGGCGTTCGACGTCGACGGCGTGCTCCTGATCGACATGGAGCGGCGCCGCATCCTGCCGATCGAGTTCCCCCGCCTCCGCCGCTGAGGCATCCTCCGCGCCATGGCCGAGCTCTACCTCCGTCAGCTCCTCGCGGGCCGGGACTTCGCGCAGTCGAACCCCGTCGCCGCCCAGATGGTCAACTTCGTCTACCTCGTGGGCGACCGCGAAACGGGCGAGTGCCTCGTCGTGGACCCGGCGTGGGACGTCGCCGGGATCGTGGACGCGGCGGGTCGCGACGGCATGAAGATCACGGGGGCGCTGGTCACGCACTACCACCCCGACCACATCGGCGGGGACCTGTGGGGCATCGAGGTCGAGGGACTGAAGGAGCTCATGGCGGTCAACCCCTGCCCGGTCCACGCCCACCGCGCGGAGGTCGACGGGATCAAGTTCATGACGGGGCTGGAGGCGAACGACCTGGTCCTGCACGACAGCGGCGACAAGGTGGAGGCGGGCGGCGTCCCGATCGAGCTGCTCCACACCCCCGGCCACACCCCCGGCTCGCTCTGCTTCCGCGTGGACGACGCGCTGGTCGCGGGCGACACGCTCTTCCTCCAGGGGTGCGGCCGCGTCGACCTCCCCGGCGGGGACCCGGACGAGATGTACCGGACCCTGTACGAGCGCCTCAGCGCGATCCCGGGGACGACGACGCTGTACCCGGGGCACGACTACGGCGGCGCAGCGGCGACGTTCGACCAGGTCCGGGCGACGAACTACTCGCTGCGCCTGTCGGGGCGGGACCAGTGGCTGGCGATGATGGGGGGCGGCTGACCTCTAGCCGAGGCGGTCGAGGAGCGCGGTCAGCGCCTCGGCCGCGCCGCAGCTCAGCTTGTGCCGCACGACGCCGGTCACCTCGGACTCCCCCGGGTTGATCTCGACGGTCGGGAGCCCGCTCCACGCGGCCTGGTAGACGGGGCCGGCGATGTAGGGGAAGACGGCGGTGGTGCCGATGGCGACGACGAGGTCGAACCCGGCGGCGAGCTCCCGCTGCAGCGCCGCCATGGCCCGATCCGGCAGCATCTCCTCGAAGAGCACGACCCGCGGACGGACGATGGCGCCGCAGGCCGGGCAGGTCGGAAGATCGTCGAGCCCGGCGTAGTCGGCGACCCGGTCCTCCCAGGCGCAGCGGGTGCAGTGCAGATCGTGGACGTCGCCGTGGATGGGGATGACGTTCTCCGACCCGGCGGCCTGGTGCAGCCCGTCGACGTTCTGGGTGAGGACCCAGACCCGGTCGAGGCGCCGCTCCAGCTCGGCGAGCGCCCGGTGTCCGGCGTTGGGACCGGCTCCCCGGCAGGCGGCCTCGATCTGCTTGATGTACTTCCACGTGACGGCCGGCGCGCGGCGGAACATCGGCCCCGACAGCGCCACCTCGATGGGGATCCCCTCGTCGACGTGCGCGTCCTCGTACAGCCCGCCGATCCCGCGGTAGGTCGGCAGCCCGGAGTCGGCGGACATCCCCGCCCCGGTGATGAAGAGGACCTCGGGGTCCGCTGCCAGGAGGGCGGCGACGGCGTCGAGGCGCTGGGGATCCACCGGCTCGCCGCTCAGGTAGCCGGCGACCCGGCCCGGCGGCGCGCCAACCACGCCACGAGGTGGTCGGCGATGCGCTCCCCGGCCCGTCCGTCCCACAGGGGGGGCACCCGCTCCGCGCCGGGGAGGGGGAGCCGGAGGGCGTCGGCGGCGGCCTCCCGCAGGGCCTCCGCGGACACGCCGACGAGCCGGTTGGTGCCGGCGTGGATGGTCACCGCCCGCTCCGTGTTCTCGCGCACGGTCAGGCACGGCACCCCCAAGACCGTGGTCTCCTCCTGGATCCCGCCCGAGTCGGTGATGACGAGGCGGGCCCGGTCCATCAGCCACAGGAACTCGAGGTAGCGCAGCGGCGCGCAGAGCCGAAGCCGGCTGCCGGGCAGCTCGACCGGCAGGCTGTCCGACGCGACGAACCCGAAGGAGCGCATGCGCGCGAGGGTGCGCGGGTGCACCGGGTAGAGCAGCGGCAGATCGGCCGAGATGGCCCGCAGCGTGTCGAGCATCGGCCCGAGGGCCTCGGCGTGGTCGACCAACGCGGGGCGGTGCAGCGTGACCAACCCGAAGGAGCGCTCGGCAGGCAGCTCGGCGCCAAGACTCTGCGGTGGCTGCGCCCGGCCGCGCATCCGCAGGAGGGAGTCGATCATGACGTTCCCGACCATCTCGACCTGGTCCGGCGCGATGCCCTCCCGGGCGAGGTTCGCGTCGGCCTCCTCGCAGTGGGTGTACAGGAGGTCCGAGATGGAGTCGGTGACGACGCGGTTGATCTCCTCCGGCATGGAGCGATCACCCGACCGGAGCCCCGCCTCGACGTGGATGACGGGGATGTGCAGCTTGGTCCCCACGAGCGCGCACGCGACGGTCGAGTTGACGTCCCCCACGACGACGATGGCGTCCACCGGCGAGGCGAGGAGGCGCTCCTCGAAGGCGACCATGACGCGGGCTGTCTGGACCGCGTGGCTCCCGCTGCCCACGCCGAGCATCCAGTCCGGCTCCGAGATCCCCAGATCCTCGAAGAACATGGCGGACAGCTCGGGATCGTAGTGCTGTCCCGTATGCACGAGCACCGGCTCCACCTGCTCGTGGCGCCGGAGCGCCGCGAGGATCGGCGCGATCTTGGGGAAGTTGGGCCGGGCCCCGGCGACGAAGGCGATGCGGAGAGGCACGGCTACTTGACCGAGGATTCCTGGACGACGACCACGTCGCCGGGGAGGAGGACGAAGTCCGCGGAGCGGCCCATCGTGATGTCCCTGAAGGCGACGTCGTACCGGACCTGCTCATCCTTGGCCTTGCGGGTGATCTGGACCGTCTGGAGCACCGCCTGCTCGGTCGTCCCCCCGGCCTCGGCGATCGCCTCGACGAGGGTCATGCCGTCGCGGTAGTCGTACCGCCCGGGCTCGTTGACCTCGCCCAGCACGGAGATCTTCCGCGAGTTGAACTCGAGCACCGTGACGGTCACGTGGGGAGTGTTGAGGTAGCCCTCCGCGAGCTTCTCCTCGAGGAGGTTCGCGACGGCGGACGGAGTGAGGCCCCGGATCGCCAGCGGCCCCAGCAAGGGGAAGTCGATCGTGCCTTCACCGCCGACCCGGAACTCGCCGCTCAGGCTCTCCTCCTGGAAGACCCGGATCTCGAGCAGGTCGTCGGCTCCGAGCACGCTCGCGGGGATCTCCGTGGTCGGGGTCACGGCGCTGCTGGGGGGACGCTTCGGACCGCACGCCGTGACCGACGTGAGGACCAGGACGACGACGAGGGAGAGGGCTGGAGTCCGCATCGGCGCGCAATCTAGGTCACCTTCGGGGGGGGATCCAGCCGACCTGCCCACCCGTTGCAGGAAGGCGTGCCGTCCCGTCGGCGTGGACTTAGCTTGAAGCCCGTCCGCTCAACCTATAGGGTCGCGGCGCCTTGTTGACGGCCCGCAAGGAGGGGCCAGGATGCACGAACTTCTCCCCATCGCGCTGGGCGTCTTCGCCGCGGCGGCCGCGCTGTCTGCGGGCCTGACCGCGCTCGGGATCCGCCTCTGCCTCCGGTGGGGCCACGTCGCGCCGCCGGACCCCTGGCACGACCGCCCCATCGCGCTGAGCGTGGGGACCGCGGTGTTCGCGGCGTTCATCGTCGTCGCCGCCATCGCCACCCCCCACGACCAGTTCACGATCGCCGTCCTCGGCGGCGCCGCGGCCATGTTCGTCGTCGGCCTGGTCGACGACCTGCGCCCCCTGCGGGCGGACCGGAAGCTGCTGTACCAGGTCGCCATCGCCGCCGGAGTCGCGGCTGCCGGCGTCAAGGTCGGCCTCATCGCGTGGCCCGTCGTCGCCATCCCCCTGACCCTCTTCTGGTTCGTCGGCCTCACCAACGCGATGAACCTCATCGACAACATGGACGGACTCGCGCCGGGGGTCTCGGCCATCGCCGGTCTCTTCCTCGGAATCCTCGCCCTCCTCGCGGGCGACGTCCAGGTGACCGTGCTGGCGTTCGTGATGGCCGGCGCCTGCACCGGCTTCCTCTTCTTCAACATCCCCCCCGCGCGGGCGTTCCTCGGCGACGCGGGATCGCTCTTCATCGGCTTCACGCTGGCGGCGATCGGCATCCTCAGCACCTGGACCGAGGCGTCGAGCCTCTTCCTCACCCTGGCGATCCCCGTGATCGTCCTCTGGATCCCGATCTTCAACACCACCTTCGTGACGCTGACCCGACTGCTCCTGCGGGTCCCCGTGAGCAAGGGGCAGGCGGACCACATCAACTACCGGCTCGTCGCCCACGGCCTCAGCTCCCGCCGTGCGGTCTTCCTCGTCTACACGCTGGCCATCGCGGGGGGGCTCCTGGCGCTGCTGTACACGCGGATCGACAACTCGATCGCGGTCGCCTTCGCGATCGTCGCGACCGTCGTCGTCTGCGTGCTCGGGTCGTTCCTGTTCGAGGGAGACATCACGAGCCTGTACGAGAAGTACGACATCCAGTCCGACTCCTCCTGGGTCGACACCGTCCGCCGCTACCGGACCGTGGGGATGATGCTCCTCGACGTGGGCCTGATCAGCGTCGCCTACTTCGGCGCGTACCTGCTGAGGTTCGAGGGTGCCGTCCCGGCGCACCAGATGGAGATCTTCATCGGGACGCTGCCGCTGTTCCTCGTGATCCGACTGGTCGTGTTCACCGGGTTCAGCCTCTACCAGCGGTACTGGCGCTACATCGGGGTCGTCGATCTGGTCCACCTCGGCCAGGCCGTGGCCGTCTCGTCGTTGATCCAGGTGCTGATCGTGTTCGGGGCACGGGTGCCGAACTTCTCCCGCAGCGTCCTCGTCCTCGACGCCCTGCTCGCGCTGCTCCTCCTCGCCGGGCTCCGCCTCTCCACGCGGGTGCTGCGGGCGTGGACGGCGGAAGTGCGCGCCCGGCTCCCCAACGAGGCGACGCTGATCATCGGCGCCGGCGACGCGGGCGAGCTGGCCCTGCGGGAGCTGCGGAACAACCCCGGTCGCGGAATGCGCGCGGTCGGCTTCATCGACGACGATGTCGCCAAGCGAGGCCTCCGGCTCCACGGCCTCCGCGTCCTCGGCACGACCGACGAGCTCCCCCAGCTCGTGGACCGGTTCGGCGTCTTCACCGTCCTGATCGCCATCCCGTCGGCCTCGCGGGAGCGGCTCGATCAGCTCGCTGAGGTCAGCGCCGCCCTCGGCGCCGAGTGCTACGAGTTCTGGGTCACGAGCTCCCTCCGAAGGGTGGGAACGAAGGCCGAGCAGCCGCGGCCCCACCTCGTCCCCGTTCCCGATTCCGCCCAGGAGGCGTCCGGACCATGACCAATCGAGTGACCGAGCTCCGAACCCCGCAGCAGGGGCGACCCGAGCGGCCGTCCTTCGACGAGCCGACGTTCCGGGACATGATCCTGCGCGCCATCGGCGTCGTGCAGAAGCACCGGCTGATGGTCGCCCTGACGTTCGTCTTCGTGATCGCCGCCGGCGTCAGCATCACCGCGGTGCAGCCGAAGCAGTACACCGCGTCCGCCCGCATCGTGATCCATCCCCGCGCGCCCCAGGTCCTCGACACCGTCAAGGACGTGCAGGACGACACGGTGAGCCGGGGCTGGGGCGGCCTCGAGCAGTTCTACAACACGCAGCAGGACATCGTGTCCGGCAAGGCGGTGGCCGAGATCGTGGTCGAGCGGCAAGGCCTGGACCGGGATCCGGACTACGTCGGCCCGATGGTCGACGAGCGGACGGGGGAGGCGATCGCCGCGACCGAGCTCCGACGCCGGGCGGTGCGCATGCTCCGCGACGCCACCGAGCTCGACCCCTCCCCCAAGAGCCAGATCTTCGAGATCCGCGTGACGGACCAGAACCCGTCGCTCGCCAAGGCCCTCGCCGACGGGATCGCGGAGGCCTACCGCGACTACTCGCTGAACATGCGGATCGAGCTCACCGAGGAGTCCTCCGACTGGCTCGTCACCCAGGTCGAGGACCAGCGCGGGCAGCTCGAGGCCAGCGAGCAGGCGATCCAGGACTTCCTCGAGGAGCACGACCTGCCGACGGTCACGATCGGCGAGTGGCGGAACATCGTCGCCGAGCGGGTCGCCGAGCTGAGCACCGCGCTGGACGTCAAGCAGCGCGAGCGGATGGAGGCCGAAGCCGCCTTCGACGCCCTCCAGGAGTGGCTCGAAGAGGGAAAGCAGGCGGCGCTGCACCCCTCGATCGCGGACGACCAGGTGGTGCGTGAGCTGAGCGCCGAGATCCTCGAGCTGGAGCGCCGCGTGACCCGCGACGCCGAGCGCTACGGGGAGAAGTTCCCGGGCCGTCAGGCAGATCGCGACGAGCTCGCGCTCCTCCGGGACCGCCTCGCCAGCGAGGTCGATCGGGCCGCCAGCGCGGTCGAGTTCCGCTACACGCAGGCGCAGTCGGAGGAGCGGCGTCTCGAGGCGATCATGGACGAGGAGGCGGAGCGGGCGCAGTCGCTGGGGGCGCTGGAGGTCGAGTACAACCGGCTCCGTCGCATCGCCGACAGCAACGCCCAGCTGTACTCCGACGTCCTCCGACGGTCGAAGGAGACCGAGATCTCGCAGCGCATGGAGGCGTCCAACGTCAACATCCTCGAGTACGCCTACGTCCCCAAGCAGCCGAGCCACCCCAACCAGGTCCTCAGCCTCGGCGCCACGCTGCTCGCCGCCCTCGTCTTCGGGTTCCTCGCGGCGTTCCTGCTCGAGACGTTCGACTCGACGATCCAGGACGTGGGCGAACTCGCCACCTTCTTCGGGCACCGGCCGCTCGGGATCCTCCCCATCGTCGGCACGAGCGACGAGCGGCGGGTGTTCGCCGACTCCGGTCGCGGCTCCGCGGCGGCGGAGTGCCTGAGATCCGTCCGGACGAACCTGCTCTTCATGAACGGCCACCAGCCCCTGCGGCGGATCCTGGTGACCTCCGCCGGCCCCAAGGAAGGCAAGACCACGCTCTGCTCGAACATCGCCGCCACCATGGCGCTGGCGGGCCACCGCGTGCTCCTCGTGGACACCGATCTGCGGCGGCCGCGCCTGCACCGGATCTTCGACGCCGAGAACGAGACCGGGCTCGTCGACATCCTCGTCGGGGACCGCACGCCCGACGAGGTCATCGTCCCGACCAACATCTCGGGGCTCGATCTGCTGCCCTGCGGATCGTCGACGAACAACCCCGCGGAGGTCCTCGGCGCCCGCGCCTTCGAGGCGCTGCTCGACCGGTTGGGCGAGTCGTACGATCACATCTTCCTCGACTCGCCGCCGGCCCTGCTGGTGACCGACGCCTCCATCCTGAGTCAGGTCACCGACGGCGCGCTCCTCGTGCTCCGGATCGGGCGGACCGAGCGTCGCCACTTCCGCGAGACCCTGCGCGTCCTCGAAGGCGTCAACGCCAACGTGCTGGGCGTCGTCGCCAACGGGATCGACCTCCACCGTCGCGGCTACGGCTACGGCTACGGCTACGGCTACGGCTACGGGTACGGCTACGGCTACGGCTACGGCTACGGCTACGGCTACGGCTACGGCTACGGCGGGACGGGCTACGGCTACGGGGACGACGACGGGGCGGACAGCACGCAGGAGACGGACGGGCGCCGGTCCCGCCGCGTCCGGAAGGCCTGAGCCGGCCGGGTCCGCGCGTGACCGCACCGGACGGGCAGCAGCCGGAGCCCCTCGCCGGTCGCGTCGCCGACGGGACGCTGGCGATCGTCCTCGTCGCCTCCCCTCTCGCGCTGGGGACCGTCACCACGCCCGTCTGGGCAACCCTCGGGGTCGCAACCGCGTTCGCCTCCGCCTGCGCCCTGCGCGCGTCCGGCCCCGAAGCCCCCGGCCCCCACCGGTGGGTGGTCGCCGCCGTCGCCCTCGGAGGTGCGGCG
>CAYFOA010000003.1:35859-59646 GCA_964344575.1 uncultured Rickettsiales bacterium
GCTCCTCCCGCTGCTCCCCGCCCCCCCCGGCGTGCACGGGTGGCTGCTCCCCCCGGACCCGACGGGCGGTCCTCCGGTGCCCGAGGCGAACGCGTGGCGGCCCCTCCACCAGGCCCCCGGCGAGGGCATGCGCCATGTCCTTCGCTGGGCCGTGGCCTCCCTCTTCGCCGTCGCGGCGACCGTCCGCTGCGGCACCCGCGGGGGACGGACGAGCCTCGAGTACTCCGTCCTCGCCGCCGGACTGGTCGCGCTCCTCGCCCTCGCCGCCGAGACGGCGGCCCAGGTGGACGTCGCGGGGCTGCTCTTCGTCAACCCCAACCACCAGTCGGCCTGGTTCAGCCTCGTCGCGGCGGTGGCGTTCGGGGTGGGCCTGAACGGCGAGCGGCCCGGGGGGCGCCGGCCGGAGGCCCTCGTCGTCGGCGTCGCCGCCGCCGCGGCGGTCGTGGTGGGGAGCTCTCGCTCGGGCATCGGGGGGTTGGCGGCTTCGGCGGCGGTGCTCGGAGGGCTCCTCCTGCTGCCTCGGCGGCGGGGCGACGGCCCCGCGCCCGCGCGCCGGCCGCTGATCTTCGCCCTCCTCCTCGCCGGCCTCGCCGCCTTCGTGGTCCACGCGGTCGGGAACCGGACGCGGCCGTGGCGGTACGGGATGGGCGGGGAGAGCTTCGACAGCCTCGCCCAGGAGCAGCGGCTGGCGCTGCTCCCGAACGCGTGGGAGGTGCTCGGCGCCCATCCCTGGACGGGCGTCGGCCGCGGCGCCCTCTACGACGTGCTCCTTCACTACCGGGATGTCGCGGGGACGACGGTGGCCCGCTGGATCGAGGTCCATCCGGTCGACGTGCTTCTCGACCACGGGGTCGTCGTCGGGGGCCTCGTCCTCCTCGTGGAGGCGGCCCTGCTCGTCACGCTCCTCAGGACGGCGTGGACGCGGAGGCGAGCGGCGGGGCCCGTAGCCGCCGTCGTCGGGCTCGCCGTGCACGAGCTGGGGGACTTCTCGGCGGAGACCGGGGCGGTGCTCCTCACCGCGACCGCGCTCGTGGTCTTCGCCCTCGCGGGCGCCGGGACGGAGCCGTGGTCCCGTCGCCGCTACGGCGCCGTGGTCGCCGGCCTGGCGGCCTGCCTCCTCCTCGCCGCTCCTGCCGCGGTCCGGCACGGGAACAGCGCCGCCTGCTTCGCCGAAAGGGGCGCCGCGGCCGCGACCCCGGCCGAGCTGATCCGATTCGAGGCCGCCGAACGACCGTGGCACCCTCGCTCCGGCCTGCTCGCCCTCGAGGTCGCCGTCCGGCTCCTGCAGCAGGGCGAGAGCGAAGCCGCGTGGCCGTTCCTCGTGCGGGCCCAGCAGCTGGCCCCGCACCACCCGGACCCACACCTGTGGACCGCGCGCTGGCTGTACGCCGCCGGCCTCCGGGCGCAGGCGCTCACCGAGTACCGGCTGGCCATGGAGGGCGACTGGCGGTACCGCGCGCGGTCGGTCTTCGGGGAGGTGGCGGATCGCTACGAAGGCACCGAGCCGCTCCTCCGGCTGGTCCCCGCGGAGCGGCCCGGCGCGTTGGCGGAGTTCGCGCTCTGGCTCGCCGACCGGGACGACCCTCGCGTGGTGGAGATCGGTCTCTTGAGCCACGAGCAGGACCCCGACGGCCCCGCCGCGGGCCTCGCCGCCGTCTACGCGTTGCTGGCGTCCGAGCGGTACGACGAGGTGCCGCCGCTGGTCCGGCGCCACTTCGACGACCCCCGCTCGGACCCCACCATGCGGATCCGGCTGGCCGTCGCGATGGGCCTCGCAGGGGAGCCGGAGGAGGAGCTCGCCCTGCTCCGCGCGGCGCTCGACACCGCGCCCGCGCAGGGCCCTCACGGATGGCTGGCGCTGGCCTCCCGCGAGGCCGCCGCGGGGAACCCGGGGGCCGCCCGGGCGGCCCTGAGGCGGGCCCGAAGCTTCGACGGCGCCCGCACGCAAGCCCAGAGCTGGCTCGCCGAGGCGAGGCTCGCGCGCTCGGAGGGGGATCTCCGCGCCGCCGGCGCAGCCGCGGCCGAAGCCGCGTCCGCCGACGCGACCTGGGCGGACCCCCTCGTCCTCCTCGCCGAGATCGGGCTGGAGCGGGGCGATCCGGCCGCCGCCGTCCGCGAGGTCCTCGAACGAGCGCTGCAGCGGGCGCCCGCGCACCCCGGGGCGAGGACGCTCCTCGAGCGGGTCGAGGAGCTCAGCTCCGGAGCTGCTCCCCGATCTCGATCGACCGGCGGCTGACCTCGAAGAGCTCGTCCGGAGGGATCGGCGGAGGGCCGCCCGCGCGGAGGGCCGCGACGAAGGCCGCCGCCTCGGCCTGATGGCCCTTGTCCTGACCCCGGCCGGGCCGGCGGCGCAGCCGGCCCCAGCCCCACCCCGTCAGCTTCCGGAAGTTGTCGATCTGGAGGACGCGGTTCTCGCAGAAGACCTCGATCCGCTCCTTGGGGAACCCCTTGTCGCCCGTCCCGAGGTAGTGGACCGTCCCGATGCTGCCGTCATCGAACCGGAGAGCGATGGAGGCGTCGTCCGGTCCGAGCGCGGCGGTCGCGTCCCAGCTCACGATCGGCGCCCCCACGAGGTGGCGGACGAGGTCGATGAAGTGGCAGCCCTCCCCCACGATGCGGCCGCCGCCCGACGCCGGATCGAGGAGCCAGTGGTCGGGCGGAAGGGGCCCCGCGTTGACCGTGCAGATCACGGCCTTGGGGGCGACGCAGGAGGACAGCAGTCGCTTCGCTTCCTGCGTGTGGGGCGCGAACCGGCGGTTGAAGCCGACCATCAGCAGCGGCTGCCCGGCCGCCTCCCACGCCTCCTCGATCGCGTCCACGTCCCCCAGAGTCAGGGCCAGGGGCTTCTCGACGAAGACCGCCTTGCCGGCCTTCAGGGCCCGCAGCACGAGGGCGGCGTGCGAGTCGTGGCGGGTAGCGATGACGACGGCGTCGGTCCCGGGGTCGTCGATCACCTCGGCGCTGTCGGTGGTGACCCGCTCGAACCCGAGCTTCTTGCCCAGGTGCGACGCGGTCACCCCCCCATCGCTGCAGACGGCGCGCATCCCGGCCCCTGCGGCGGCGAACGCCGGCCCGAGCACCCGCGAAGCGAAGGCGCCCGCTCCGATCAGCCCGATGGCGGCCGAAGGCGCCGCCCTGCGCCGCGGGCTCGGGGCCGCGTCGACCGAACGGCGGAGGAGCTCGTCGTTGGACTGCGACCTCGGGTACTCGAGGATCACGCCGAGGAGCGAGGCTCCGGCGGCGAGGTCGTCGTAGAGCGCAGGCGCTTCGGCGAGCGCGCAACGTCGGGAGATCAGGGGGCCCACGTCGAGCCGCCCGGACCCCAGGAGCCCCAACACGGCCTCGAAGTTCCGCTGCTCCGTCCACCGCACGAACCCCACCGGGTAGTCGTGCCCCCCGTCCTCGTAGGCCGGGTCGTACCGCCCCGGACCGTAGGAGCAGGAGACCTGGAACGACAGCTCCTTGGCGTAGAAGTCGGCCCGGTTCAACTCGAGGCCGGTCGCGCCGACGAGGACGATCCGGCCGCGTTGCCGGCACATCCCCGCGGCCTGGTGGATCGGGTCGCTCGACTGCGTGGCCGCCGTCACGATGACGGCGTCGACGCCCACGCCGCCGGTCAGGCGGGTCGCGAAGGCTACGGGGTCCACGCCGGAGCTCAGGTCCGCGACCTCCGCGCCGAGGGACGCCGCGAGCCGGCACCGCTCGGGGTCGATGTCCAGCCCGATCACCCGGCAGCCGGAGGCGGTGAGCATCTGGACGGTGAGGAGGCCGATCAAGCCCAGTCCGCTCACGGCCACCGTCTCGCCGAGGGTGGGCTCGGCGAGGCGGATGCCCTGCAGCCCGATCGAGGCCAGCACGGTGAACGCGGCCTGCTCGGAGGAGACCTCGTCGGGGATCCTCGCGCACAGCCGGTGCGGCACGCGCACGACCTCGGCGTGGGGGCCGTTGCTGACGACGCGATCGCCCACGCCGAGGCCGGGGACGCCCTCGCCCACCGCGAGGACGACGCCCGCGTTGCAGTACCCCAGGGGCATGGGCTGGTCGAGCTTCGCGCGGACGGCCTGGACGGTCGTCGCCAGCCCCTCCGTACGCGCCTTGGTGACCACCTGGCGGACCTTGTCGGGCTGCTGCCGGGCCTTCTCGATCAGGCCCGCCTTGCCGAACCCGACGAGCATCCGCTCGGTGCCGACGGAGACGAGCGACGCCTCCGAGCGGATCACCACCGTGCCCGGCCGCGCCTTCGGGGCGGGCACTTCGGCGACGAGGGTCTCCCCGTTGGAGAGGTTCTGGAGCACCTGACGCATCGCGATCACCCCGAGGCGGCGGGCTTGACGCCGCCGCCGTCCACAAAGATACGGCACCACATCTCGATCGTGAGGAGCGAGAAGATCAGGTAGGCCCCGTCGACGCGCCCCGTCCGCGTGCCCTGGACGAGCCGCCCCACCGCGGCGGCGTCGAAGATCCCCCTCGCCTCCAGCGAGCCGGGGCTCAGGAGGTCGTCCAGGACGGGCCGCAGCTCGCCCCGCAGCCAACGCCGCAAGGGAGCCCCGAACCCGGCCTTGGGGCGGTAGATCACGTCGCGTGGCAGCCACGGCTCCATCGCCGCCTTGAACAACGCCTTCTCGTGCCCCGGCACGAGCTGGAGTTCGCTCGGGATCCCGGCCGCGAACTCGACGAGGTCGGGGTCGAGGAACGGGACCCGGGTCTCGATCGACCGGGCCATCGTGGCCTTGTCCGTGTAGTTGAGGTTGTGGTCCGCGAGGAAGTGCCGGCAGTCCAGATAGAGCATCTGGTGGACCGGATCCGTGCCCGCAGGCAGCCGCGCGAGCGAGGCGAGCATCGGGGCCAGCGTCGGCTCGTCCTCGAGCTCCGCCCGCACCGGATCGGCGTAGAGCCCGCGGCGAAGCCCCTCGCCCCCCCAGGTGTAGTAGGCCGCCAGCCGGGAGGCATCGTCGTGATCCGCGTACGCGAGGCCTCGGGCGAGGCGCCGGGGCAGCGTCCGCGAGGCGCCGGGGAGGGCCAGGCGGCCGTCGTACACCGCCCGGGCGGGACCTGCGAGCGTCCTCCGCAGCCGCCGCGGCAGGGACGTCCAGTGTCGCTCGTAGCGCGCCGCGCGATGGCGGCTGTAGCCCGTGAAGATGTCGTCCCCCCCCGCGCCGCTGAGGAGGACCTTCAACCCCGCCGCCTCCGCGGCCTCCGCGATGAGGAGCGCGTTGATCGGCGCCGGATCGGCCTGCGGCTCGTCGAGGTGCCAGAGGCACTCCTCCAGCCGTCCGATGATCGAGGACTCGACCTGGATCACCTCGAGGTCGACGTCGAGGTGATCCGCCACCCGGCGGGCGTAGGACAGGTCGATCGATCCCTCGAAGCCGATGCTCCACGCCCGGATGCGCGCGTCGGGACGGAGGTCCCGCATCATGGCCACCACCGCGCTGCTGTCGAGGCCGCCGCTGAGGAACGCGCCCACCTCGACGTCGGCCAGCAGCTGGCGCTCCACCGCCTGGCGCAAGAGGCCGGCGAGGTCGTCCGCGAGGGCCGGCGCCGGTCGCGGGTCCCGCGGCCGCCCGAACGGCAGGTCGTAGTGCTCCCACCGCCGCACTGCGCGCCCGCGCCGGAGCAGCACCGCCTCTCCCGGCAGCAGCTTGTGGACGTCCCGGAGCGCGGTTCGGGGGGCGGGGCACCAGAGGTACGAGAGGTAGTGGTGGAGCGCGACCCGATCGAGGGCCCGCCCGACGCCGGGCACGACCAGGAGCGCCTTCAGCTCGGAGGCAAACGCGACCGCGCCGTCCAGCTCGGCGACGTACAGCGGCTTGATCCCGAACCCGTCCCGAACGAGGACCACGTCGCCCTGCTCGATCCCCGCAGGCCGCCCCGCTGGCCGGCCGTCGTACACCGCGAACGCGAAGATGCCGTTCAGACGCCCCAGCATCTCCGGCCCCTCCTCGGCCCACAGGTGGAGCAGCACCTCGGTGTCCGTCCCGGAGGAGAACCGGTGTCCCTTCGCCGTCAGCTCCTCCCGCAGCGCGGGGCTGTTGTAGAGCTCTCCGTTGTAGGTGATCCAGAGCCCGTCTGCGTCGTCGCCGCCGGAGCATCCGCAGCCGGCGCAGTCGACCGTCAGGGGCTGCCGGCCAGCCGCCGACAGATCGAGGATGGAGAGGCGGCGGTGGCCGAAGACGACGCGATCTTCCGCCGCGCCCCGGGCCACGACGAGGGTCCCCGAGGCGTCCGGCCCGCGGTGGACGAGCCGGTCGATCATCGGCTGGATGAGGGCCGGGTCGAGGTTGCCGGCGAAGCCCGCGATGCCGCACATCGGTCAGGCCGCTCCCTCGGGGACGGGGCGCAGGCCCGGCTGCAGGGGCACCGAGAGCCCTTCCCACCGCAGGGCGGAGCTCCCCCACGTGGCATCCCCGACCGGACCGATCAGGGTGACCCACCGCGCCGACTCGGCGGCCCGCGGACGGCGGGCGACGAGCACGACGCAGTCCACGGCGTCGCCGTAGCGGGGGCTCCGCAGCGTGGCCGGCCGCTCGCCCGCGCCCTCCAGCCACTCGAGCGCGCCGTCGGCGGGAGGCTGGACGACGACCTCGAGCCCGTCGTCGGCCACCGCCCGCAGCAGGCCCGGCGCGGGGCTCCGCTCCCACCTCCGCTCGGTGCCGAGGTGCCAGCGCACCGTCCCCGCGTGGTCCCCCCGCTCGACCCGGAGGTCGTCGACCACCAGCCAGCGGTCGCCCCGCCGGTAGAGCCCGCGCCAGTGGACCGCCCCGTCCCGCTCGTGCGCGTAGTGCTCGCCCTCCAGGCCGGAGCCCGACCACGCGTCCACGACGCCGGGGCCGAAGGAGAGGACCGACGCCCGGGTCCAGTCGACGGGCAGGAACGCCCCGAGGTACCGCATCTGGGTCTGCCCGTCGATCTCCAGAGTGTTGTGCGCGGCGGTCGCTCGCAGGTAGCGGCCCCACCCGTGGGGGTCGTTGTACGAGAAGGTCCCCCCGTCGGCGACGATCGGGCTTCCGCCGTGCCAGACGTCGACGTGCAGCATGTCCGCATGGGCCGGGCGCTGGACGTGCTCGTGGCACCGGATGGTGGCGAAGGACTGCGCTCCGCGGAGCGCGTAGAAGCCCCTCTGGGCCGCCGCGAACGCCGGTGCCCGCCCGCCCGGCGGTGCCGGCTCGAGGGCGTCGGGATCGAGCCCGAACCAGAGCAGATCCTCGTCCCAGGGGCCGGGGGGGTACAGCCGTCGCCCATCGAGGAGGCTCGAGACGAGCTGCAGGACGGGCCGGAAGTCGCGGTACGCACAGTCGTTCAGGGCGAGCTGGTTCGCCCCGTCGTTGGGCCCGTAGTCGGGCAGCCGCCCGGTGACCGGGTCCTGCTGCTCATACAGGCACCGTACGGCGGCCCGGAGGCGGGTCCGGACGTCCTCGGGGAGCGCGCCGCCGGTGAGGTGGAGGGCCGCGGCCGCGTACCGGAGCGCCAGCCGCGCGTAGTTGTGTGAGTTGGAGACGTAGACCCCGTCGTCGTCGTACTGGCGGCGGACCAGCGCCACGAAGAGGTCGCGGCCACGCGCCTCCCACCGCCCCCGGGCGGCGGCCCCGGGCAGCGCCGAAGCGACCGCCAGGAGGCCGACGGCCTCGGCCAGGCCGTGGGAGTTGTCCTGCGCGAGGGCGTACTCGACCGCGACGTCGACGCGCGCGCCGTGTGCCTCGAGCACCGCGGCGAGGAGGCGGTGGTCGTCCGGGTCCCGACGGAGGGTTCCGCCGGCCAGCAGCAGGGCGAGGACGCGCAGGCTGCACTCCTGGCCGCACATCCAGTTCACCCCCTGGTTGGGCGGGTTCGCCTCGCACCAGTCCCGCAGCAGGGTCCAGAACCCGTCGCGGTACCGATCGTCACCGTCCACCACGAACGCCCGCGCGAGCGTCAGCGCCCAGTCGCACCGGGACGGCTCCCAGGCCCACTTCACGTCGCCGAACGCGGCCGACATCGACGGGATCCGGCTCCAGTGGAGGGACGGCGGGGGGGCCCCCGTCAGCGGGTGCGACTGCCAATCCGACGGCCGGGGGAGCCAACGCCAGGAGAAGTACCGGCACTCTCCCCCGAGGATCCGGTCCGCGGCCTCGGTGACGCGCTCGGGCTCGACCGTCACCGCTCGCAGCGCCGTCTGCGAAGGGCTCGGCCAGGGCCACGAGACCTCGACCCCTTCGCCCGCCGCGGGCCACGAACCGACGGGGAGACGTCGCTCGTACCAGCCCGTCCGCAGCCGGGCCGCGTGGAGGCCGTAGCGGGCGAGCTGCGCGGCGCCCAGTCGGGGGACGGTCCGTACGAGCGCGGCGAGGCGCTCCGTCCCGGACAGGTCGCTCCGCCGCAACTGCGCTACCGGATGTGGTCGAAGTCCGCGAGGTGGCGCCGGTACCAGTCAGCCGTCGCGCGGATGGCGCGGTCGATCTCGAACCGCGGCTCGTAGCCAAGCAGGTCCCGGGCCTTCTTCGTGCGGGGGACCCGGATGTCGATGTCGCTGTAGTCGATGTACTTGAACCGGATGGCCGAGGTGGACTCGGTGAGCCGGATCACCCGCTGGGCGAGGTCGTAGATCGTGAGCGTGTTGCGCGGGTTTCCGATGTTGAAGTCCTCGCCGATCGCCTCGGGCCGCTCGATGGAGGCGAGGAGCGCGTCGACGAAGTCGTCGATGTAGCACCACGCACGCACCTGGGCGCCGTCCCCGTGGACTTCGAGCTCGTCGCCCCGGAGGGCCCCCAGGATGAACCGCAGCATCGCGTGATCAC
Source organism: uncultured Rickettsiales bacterium (assembly GCA_964344575.1). Taxonomy (GTDB): domain Bacteria; phylum Myxococcota_A; class UBA796; order UBA9615; family UBA9615; genus JAAESI01. The sequence goes on from CAYFOA010000003.1 coordinate 44,634, forward strand.
CCGTCCGGTAGGGGCCGAACACGTTGAAGGGGCGGATGATCACCAACGGGAGGTCGAACTCGCGGTGGTAGGCGTAGCAGAGGTGCTCGCCGGCGAGCTTGGCGATGGAGTACGACCAGCGGGCCTCCTGCACGGAGCCGACCGAGGCGTGGTGCTCCTCGGCCACCCGGAAGGACGCGCCGCCGAAGACCTCGGAGGTCGAGAAGTTGACGAACCGCTCGATGCGATCCGAGTCACGCACCGCCTGGAGCAGGTTCTGGGTGCCCGTGAAGTTGATCTCGATGGTCCGACGCGCCTGCCGCAGGACGTTGTGGACGCCCACGATGGCGGCCGCGTGGATGACGATGTCCACGTCCCGGCAGGCCGCCTGCACGGACCCGGCGTCGCAGATGTCCCCCTCGACGTACGTCACCCCCTCCTCCTCGAGGAGGCCCCGGTAGGCCGCCGGCGTTCCCTGGACCTTCTGATCGAGCAGGATCAGCTCGTTCCCGTTGCCGGCGAGGCGAGCCGCCGCGGCCGAGCCGATGAAGCCGGTCCCGCCGGTGATGAGGATTCGCTTGTCTTGGATCATGAAGGCCTCCGGCTAGCGGCGCGACTGGGCGACGACCTCGAGCAGCGAGGAGCTCACGAGATCCTGTTGCTCGTCGGTCAGCTCGGGATAGATGGGAAGGGAGAGGGCGCACTCCGCGTACGCGACCGTCTCGGGGTAGTCCTCGTCGGCGAAGGGGCCGAACCGGGAGAACACCCCCGCGCGATGCAGCGGCGGGTAGTACAGGCGCGTGCTCACGCCGCGCTCGGAGAGAGCCGCGATGACCTCGTCGCGGCTGATCCGGAGCCGGTCGAGGGACAGACGGAGCGTGTAGAGCTGATAGTTGATCGCCTGCTCGTCGACGGGCTGGGGGGTGACGATCTCGGGCGCTTCGGAGAGGGCCCGAGTGTACGCCGCGGCGATGCGCCGGCGCGCCGCCACCGTCGCCTCCAGCTTGTCGAGCTGGTGCAGTCCGATGGCGCCCATCACCTCGGGCATCCGGAAGTTGAACCCGAGGAAGTCCCACCGGAACTTGTCGGTGTCCCCGAAGTTGCGGAAGAGGCGGCAACGCTCGGCGATGCCGGCGTCGTTGGTGAGGATCATCCCGCCTTCGCCGGTAGTCATCGGCTTGGACGGGGTGAAGCTGAAGATGCCCGCGTTCCCCAGCGCGCCGACGTAGCGGCCCCCGAGGTTCGCGAGGTGCGCTTCGGCGGCGTCCTCGAGGACCTGGATGCCGCGCGCCTTCGCGATCGCGTTGATCGCGTCCATGTCGGCCGCGTGCCCCGCGTAGTGAACGGGGACGATCAGCCGGGTCCGGTCGGTGAGGACGTCCTCCAGCCGGGACGGATCCAGGTTGTGGCGGACCGGGTCGATGTCGCAAAACACCGGCCGGGCGCCGAGGAACATGCACGCGGTCGCCGTGGAGACGAACGTCATGTCGGGGACGACCACCTCGTCTCCCTCGCCGACGCCCATGGCCGCCATCGCGACCAGCAGGGCGGAGCTTCCGGAGTTGACGGCGATGCCGTACGCCGCACCGTGCGCGGCGGCGAACCGCTCCTCGAACTCGCGCACGCGGGGGCCGAAGATCAACCACCGGGAGGCGACGACCTCGCGCGCCGAGTCAGCCTCGCGGTCGTCCAGCCACGGTCGTGCCAGGGGCACCCGCAGGTTCGTCGCTGCGATCTCCTTGATGTCGTTCACGGGGAGTTCTCCGGAAGAGCGGCCGGCCGGCGGGCGGCGCATCGTAAAGCTGGTGCCGATCGATGTCGAGAGCCAGGGATTCGGCTCACGTCTGACCGGCCGCGGCCTGCAGCGCCGCTTCGAAGGCGTCGACCAGGTTCGCGCGGCTGTAGCGGGTCTCCGCGAGCCTGCGCGCCCGCGCCCCCATCGCCTCCAACTCCTCCGGGGGGGCCGCGGCGAGCTCGTCGAGGGTGTCCGCGAGGCGCTCCGGCGTGTACGGCTGGACGACGCGGCCGCACCCCTGCCCTTCCAGGATCGCGGCCATGTCTCCCGGCAGGTTGGCGACCACCGGCCGCCCCGCGGCCATGAAGTCGAACAGCTTGTTGCTGAGGATCTTGTCCAGGATCCCGCACGGCTTGAGGACGGCGAGCCCGACGTCCACCTCGTCCAGGACTCGGGTCAGCTCCACCTTCGGGACGGGATCCAGGAAGAGGACGTTGCGGAGGCCGAGCCTCCGGGCCTGGTCCTGGAGCTGGGGCTTGAGCTGGCCCCGACCCACGAACACGATTGTGACGCGGCTCCCCCGCTCCTGGAGGACGGAGGCCGCGTCGACCACGATGTCGAGCCCGTTGGCGATGCCGTGGGCGCCGGGGAACAACGCGACGAACCGGTCCTCGAGGCCGTGCGCGGAGCGGAAGCTGCCGTCGCTGCACCCGGGCTGGAAGAGGTGGGGGTCGGCGCCGAGCTCGACCACGTCGATCCGGTCTCCGTCCCACCCGCGGCGGACGAGATCGCGGCGGGCCCCGGGGGTGGTGGCGACGATCCGATTCGCGGCGCCGTAGGCGAGTCGCTCCAGGCCACCCGCAGCGACGATGCCCGGATGACGCGGCGAGATCCCCCCGAACTCGACCAGCGACGCCGGCCAGAGGTCGCGGATCTCCAGCACGAACGGCGAGCGGTGCAGCCGCGACAGCGCGATGCCGCTGAGCGCGATCGGGAGCGGCGGCGAGGTCGCGAACACCACGTCGGGCCGGGCCAGCCGCCGCCCCGCCCGGACCGCCCCCGCCACGAACCGTCCGAAACCCCGGAGCCGCCGGACCTTGCTGCGGCTCTGCTCGTATCCGTCCGGCACGAGCAGCAGCCGGATGCCGTCCTTTTCGAGCTCCTGGGGGCGGCGATGGACCTCCGGCCCCAGCCACGGCTCCAGCATGCTCGTGCCCGAGATGACGGTGACGTCGTGGCCCCGTTCGACGAGCGCCGCGCCGAACTCGTACGACCGCGTTCCCGTCGCGCACTCGGGCGTCGCGAAGTACTGGTGGAGGTAGACGAGCCGCACGGTCGGGCAGGGTAGTTCCTGGGCCGGACCGGCGCCAGACTCCCTACCGGGCGCGGGGGTCGGGTGGACCCGCTGCTCCAAAACGAGATAATGCAGCCTCGCGGTCCGTCCCAGTCACCTTGGTGCCGATGATGATGAAGCTCCTCGCCTACACCCTGCGCCACCTCCCGCTCGCGGCGGTGCTCCTCCTCCTGGGATGCCCGGAACCCGAGCCGGTCATCGAGATCGCACCGATGTCCATCGACTTCGGCGACGTCCCCGTCGGGACCTCGCGATCGATTCCGCTGGAGATCACCAACAGCGGGACCGGGCCCGCCACCATCGTGTTCCAGCTCGAGGACAGCGGTCCCTTCGTGGTCGCCCTGTCGGGCGCCTTGGAGCTCCAGCCCGGAGACAGCCGGATGGCGCTGGTCGAGACCCGGCCCGTGTCCCTCGGCGAGGCGACGGGCGAGCTCGGCCTCCTGTGGCTCGAGGAGGTCGCGGCCGTCTCACTCCGCGTCAACGGCGTGGTCGGCGGCACGGACAACGACGGGGACGGCTTCACGTCGGACGTGGACTGCGACGACGAGGACCCGACCATCCACCCGGACGCGGCGGAGATCTGCGACGCGGTGGACAACGACTGCGACGGCGACGTCGACGAGGACTTCGACGAGGACGAAGACGGTGCGACCACCTGCGCCGATCCGCCGGACTGCGACGACACCGACCCCGACAACACCCCCGGCGGGGTCGAGGTCTGCGACGGGCAGGACAACGACTGCGACGACCTCGTCGACGAGGACTTCGACGAGGACGGCGACGGCGTGACGACCTGCGCCGACCCGCCGGACTGCGACGACGAGAGCGCGGCGGCGTTCCCCGGCGCGGAGGAGGTCTGCAACGGCGTCGACGACGACTGTGACGGCTCCATCGACGAGGACTTCCTCGGGCCCGAGGACGACGTCGATCAGGACGGCGATCCGGGCTGCACCGACTGCGACGACGACGATCCGGACGCCTTCCACGGCGGCACCGAGATCTGCGACGGCATCGACAACGACTGCGACGACGACGTCGATGAGCATGCGGTGGATCTCGACGGCGACGGCTTCGGGTCGTGCGACGACTGCGACGACGGCAACGGGAGCATCAATCCCGGCGCGGAGGAGGTCTGCGACAACGGCGTCGACGAGGACTGCTCGGGCGTCCCCGACGACGGCTGCACCGTGGACGCGGACGGCGACGGCGCGACGAGCGACGTCGACTGCGACGACAGCAACGCGGCGGTCTACCCCGGGGCCCCCCAGGCCTGCGACGGCGTCCTCGACAACGACTGCGACAGCAACACCGACGCCAACGAGGCGGACGCCGACGGCGACAGCCACACACCCTGCGACGGCGACTGCGACGACGCCGAGCCCGCGGCCTACCCGAGCGCCCCGCAGACCTGCGACGACGTCCTCGACAACGACTGCGACAGCACCACCGACGCCAACGAGGCCGACGACGACGGGGACACGCACTCGATCTGCGACGGGGACTGCGACGACGCCGACGCGACGGTCTACCCGAGCGCGCCGGAGGCCTGCGACGACGTCCTCGACAACGACTGCGACGGCAGCACCGACGACAACGAGGCCGACGACGACGGGGACAGCCAGACCGAGTGCGACGGCGACTGCGACGACGCCGACGCCGACGCGTTCCTGGGGGCCCCCGAGATCTGCGGCGACGGCGAGGATTTCGACTGCGACGGGACGATCGCGCCCGAGTGTGTCTCCTGCTCGGAGGCGCTCGCCGAAGACCCCACGCTGGCCGGCGCCGACGGCGTCTACACGCTCGACACCGACGGCGACGGGGGCCTCGCGCCCTTCGACGCGTGGTGCGACATGACCACGGACGGCGGCGGCTGGACCCTCGTCATGCGCACGACGAACGACGGCGCGGACAACCTCCAGCTCTTCACGACGTACGCCGATCTCCACGACCTCACGGTGGGGACGTCGGACGGCGGCGGCGCCTACCGGGTCGCGGCGGCGCACTGGGAGGCCCTCGCGGCGGCGGGCGACGTCATGTCCGAGCACCACCTCGAGCTCGACGGCGGCGGCAGCTGCGACCCGCTCCGGTACTCCGTCGAGGGCGGGACCCTCGTGGTGTCGGCGCCGGGCGGGGGGTCGACCGTGGAGTACACGTTCACGCCGGGCGGGGACCCCCACCGGGTCGTCGCGGGGACCACGCCCGCCGTCCTCACCGCCACCGACCTCGGTCCGTCCGCCTTCTGCGTCGGCACCTTCGGCGCTGTGCCCTGGTTCTACACCAACTGCAGCGTCAACCTCCCGAGCGCCGCCTACACCTGGTACGCGGCCTCGGCGCCGCAGCCCCTGATCTCCACGGGCGCGCTCGGCGGCGTGGGGCTCGACGGCTACGGCCCCACCACGGCCTGCGGCGGCGGCACCGTCGTCTCACCGGAAGCGGGCTGGAACCAGGAAACCGTCCACGCGTACTTCCTGCGCTAGAGCCGGCCCGCGCGCATGAGTCCCCCGGAAGGGGCTGCCCGCTCCCTCGGCCGGCTCTCCGCCGCGCTCGCCGTGATCGTCGTCGCCGGCAAGCTGTTGGGCTTCGTACGCGAGGTCCTGCTGACCTTGAACTTCGGCGCGACAGGCGAGACCGACGCGTTCTACCTCGTCTTCACGCTCGTCGTGCTCATCTCGTCGACGTTCATGGTGGCGACCCCGAAGGTGCTCGTGCCGCGCTACCACGCCGTGGCGAAGGAGTCCGGCCCCGAAGCTGCCAACACCGTCGTCCTCGTGCCCGGGCTGGTGTTCGTCGCCATCCTCGGCGTGCTGGCATTGGCGGTGGCGGGCTTCGCGCCCGCGATCGTCGCCTTCACTGCGAGGCGATTCGACGCCGAGAGCGCGGCGCTCGCGGTGCGGCTCCTCCGCCTTCTCGCGCCGGTCCTGCCCCTGTACGGCATCGCGGGCGTGATGAACGCCCTCGCCCAGGCCCGCGGCCACTTCTACCTGGTCGAGCTGGCGGCGCTGTCGCTCAACGTGGGCGCGGTCGGCGGGCTGCTCCTGTGGGCGAAGACCATGGGCATCGCGTCGGTCGCCCTCGGCATCCTGATCGGCATCGCCTGCCAGGCGACGCTCGTCTGCCTCTACCCCCTGCTCCAGCGGATCCGCCCCCGCCGCGGGACGGGGAGCCTGCAGGCTGCGCCCCGCCTCGTGGGCTCCCTCGTGCTCCTGGTGTTCGTCAGCCAGACCGGGGGGAGCGCGGCGCTGCTCGTCGACAGATACTTCGCGGCGCTGCTCCCCGAGGGCCACTTCTCCTGCATGGGCTACGCGCAGCGCCTCATGGTGCTCCCCCAGTCGGTCCTCTACAGCTCGGTCCTCGTCGCGGTCCTGCCCCCGCTGTCGGCGGCCGCCGCGGCGGGAAGGGCGGCCGAGGTGGAGCGGCTGGCGAGCCGGGCGATGCGGATGCTCCTCTTCCTGATGGCGCCCCTGGCGTGCGGCCTCGCCGCGGCCGCCGACCCGGTCGTGCGGCTCGCCTTCGGCCGCGGTGCGTTCGGGGCCGAGGCCATCGCGCTGACCGCGTCCCTGGTCGTCTGCTACGTCCCCTCCGTCATCGCCGAGGTCGTCCGGACCCCGCTCGCGACGGTGCTCCTCGGACACGGGCGGGTCGCGGCGACGCTCTGGTTCGGCGTGCTCCGGATCGTCCTCATGCTCGCGCTCTACCCCTTCGTCTGGGAGCGCTGGGGCGCCCACGGCCTGGTCCTGACCCTCGGGGGCATCGACGCGATCTGCGCGGGCACCATGCTCGTCGCGTGCCGGCGCCTGACCGGGGTCCGGTTCGAGGGACTCGGCGCGTGGGCCGTCCGCGGGGGCGCGGCGACGGCTGCCGCGATGGCGGTGGCGGCCGCCGGCGTGGCGGTGCTGGGGCAGTCCGAGCCCACCGGGGCCACGCTTGGTCTCGGCCTCGCCGTCGTGGTAGCAACCTCGGCGCTGATGTTCCGACTCGCCGCGCGGTGGCTGCAGCTGCCCGAGGTCGACGACCTCAACCGCATCGTGTCGGCGCTGAGGACGCGGATCGGAGGCGGCCGGGGGCCGTGAGACGGCCCGCCGGGCAGCTCGTTCGGGTGCCACTGACCCGAGCCGACCCTAGATTGGCCGGGAACCCGTGAGGAGCCCCATGCATCGCTTCGATCTCGTCGCCGGACTCGCCCTTGTCTTCGTCGCCACGTCCGCCCCCGCCGCGGAGTGGCGGCACGCCGCCGGCGACCCCAGCGGGTCGGGGACGGGGTCCGGCGCGGGCGCGATCTCGACCGAGACGGACGAGCTCCCGGGGATCGCGTGGCAGATCCCGATGCCCGCGCTCAGCTTCTCCGTCGATGCCTTCTTCGACGTCGACGGAGACGGCACCGACGAGGTCTTGCGCCCGTTTCGGGGCGGCGTCGGCGCGATCAGCCTCCCCGACGGCACGTCGGTCTGGGTCAGCCCCGGCCGGGGGATCACGCAGATCGTCGGACTCGCCGACGTCGACGGCGACGGGGACGAGGACGACGTCGTCGCCGTCGGGGACGGCATGGGCGGCGGCGTACACGTCATCGACGCGCGATCGGGGGCGCTGACCTGGTCGTTCACCGATCTCGCGCTCGGCTCCGGCGTGCATCGGTACGAAGTCAACGTGGCGGACCTGGACGGCGACGACGCCGACGAGCTGGTCTTCACGGGCTCGCTGGCGGGCACGACCGAGCTGCTCGTCGCCGACCTCAGCGACCCGGCGGGCGACGCGCTGGTCTCGATCGACCTCAACGGCGAGTACCTCCAGCTGACCCGCCACGTGGCGGGCGACTTCGACGGCGACGGGGTGCCGGGCGAGCTGGCCGTCCTCCAGGGAGACGACCTCGACCTCTTCGCACTCTGCTCGCCGGCCGACGCGGACGCGGTGTGTGCGCCGGACGCGGACCTCTGCCTCTGCCACGAGGCCCTCGTCGACGCCGCCTTCCCCCTCTGGACGTTCCCCTTCACTCCGTTCGTGACCGACGCCGACGGCGACGGCGACGACGAGATCGCGACCGTCCACCAGCACCCCGTCTACGCCGACGGGGTGGGCGTCGTCGACCCGACGGACTGGTTCACCGGGGCCGCGGACCCGGAGCTCGGCGGGTGGCTGTACGAATACTCGGGGCAGGCCGAGCGGACGATCCCCTCGCCGGCGATGGAGCCCGCCGACCTCACCGGCGACGGGCTCCCCGAGCTGCTGGTGTCCATCCTGAACCCGGCGGCGGGGGAGATCGGGCTGGACGGAGACCCCGTCGACGACGGCCTCGAGCACGAGGGGTTCGTGACGGCGGTCGTCAGCGCCGCCGACGGGACCGTCCTCGCGAGCCTGCCCGACGCCTACGCCCACGGCCGCTTCGACCTCGACGGCGACGGCGACCTGGAGATCCTCGTCGAGACCACCGACGGCTGGGTGTTCACCGGCGGCGGGCTCCAGGGCTGGGACCTCGTCTGCGCGGCCGAGTGCACGTTCGAGCTCGCGTGGAGCGCCCCCGACCACCGGCTGACCCGGTTCACGGAGGTGTTCGACAACGCCTTCCTCCCCAGCTCGTTCGTCGTCCCGTGGGACAGCGGCGAGCTCGTGACCTTCACCGCCACGGGGCTGCAGCTGCTCGGCTACGGCGGGGGAGAGCCCGTCGCGGGGGCGTCGATCGAGCTGACCGACGACGTCGGCGTGGCGGGGCTGAGCGGCGCCGTGGCGGTCACCACCGACGCGGGGGTGGTGTCGGTGTACGACGAGGCGCTCGCGCCGATCGGGACCATCACCACCCCGCCGAGCGAGGACCAGGGCCGCTGGATCGCGGTGGTGCCGGCGGACTCGGAGTCACGCGCCGTCGCCTTCCTCAACGGCCACGCGTTCGTGACGGAGGAGAAGCCGGGGGAGCTGACCGACGCGGACTTCGAAGTCCTCCCCCGGGTCGCGCTCGGCCAGGACGTCGACGGAGACGGCTTCACCGACGTCTTCTCGTGGGACTACGACACGAGCTCCGCTCTCCTGACGGTCGCGCGGCACGAGTTCGACGCCGGCCTGGACGCAACCGAGGTCTGGTCCTGGACCGCGGACGACAGCCTCCGCCTGCTCCAGCCGCCCAACGACTGGCCCTTCACCGCGGCGGACTTCGACGGCGACGGCGTCGAGGACCTCGCCCTCGGCGCCCAGTTCCAGGCCACCATCGCGCTCATCGTGCTCGACGGGGCCACGGGCGCGATGCAGTGGACGGGGGGCGCCACGTCGCGCGACGCGGTCTTCCATCCCCTCGGAGCGTACGACGCGCTCGACGGGGACGGCACCCTGGAGCTCGTCCGTCCCAGCCGCGCGTGGCAGGAGATCTGGCGCGTGGGCGAGACCGATCCCGCAGACGAAGCCCCGATCGGGACGTCCGAGTTCAACGGCGCCTTCGCCGACCTCGACGACGACGGGACCCCCGAGCTCCTCATGGCGCGCCTCGGAGCCGTCGCCGACCCCGAGATCGAGGCGTGGGACTTCGTGGGAGGGCTGGCCCGCCGTTGGGGCCCGGTCGCCCTCGCCGAGCTCCCCCCGGCCGTGGAGCAGGCGCTGGTGGCCGGCGATCTCGACGGCGTCGCGGGCGCCGACATCCTCTACGGGCTCGGGTCGGGCGGCCTCGGGGCCGCCAGCGGCGTGGACGGCTCCCCCCTCACGGGGTTCCCCATCCGCCTCGCCGCGGGGAAGACCACCGAGACGGCGCCGCAACCCCGGGAGCCGACCTCGGCCCTGATCCGGGCCGACATCGACGGCGACGGCACCGTCGAGGCCATCGCGGGCTCGGGATCGGGCTGGCTCTACGCGGTCGACGTGACCGATCCGGCAGGCCCGCTGCTCGAGTGGAGCTTCACGGTGGGGGGGGCGGTGACGGCCCTGGCCACGGCCGACGTCGACGGGGACGGAGCGATCGAGCTGCTCGTCTCGACCCGGGACGGCGTGGCCCGGGTGATCGACGGACTCGGCGTCGCCATCGAGATCACCGCGCCGGAGGAGGGAGACTGCGTCGCCGGCGAGACGATCACGGTCGAAGGGACCTCCGCCGGCATCACCCACGTCGCCCTCTCCGTGCTCGGCGGCGAGTTCGGTCCGAGCGTCGCCGTCGAGGCGGACGGCTCCTGGAGCACGGTCGCGGTGATCCCCCTCGTCGACGGCCTCATCGAGGTGGAAGCCGCGGGCCTGCTGGGGGGCGAGCACGTCGTCTCCGCGGTCCTCGCCGCGCAGTCTCAGGTGGACGCCGACGCCGACGGGGTCACGGTCTGCGGCGGAGACTGCGACGACGAGGACCCGGCCCGGGCGGCGGGCTTCGAGGAGATCTGCGACGGCGTCGACAACGACTGCGACCCCTCCACGGACGAGAACGAGGACGGCGACGGCGACGGGGTCGGACCCTGCGACGGCGACTGCGACGACAGCGACCCCCTCGCCTCCCCGGAGCTCGAGGAGGACTGCGAGGACGGGACCGACAACGACTGCGACGGCACGACGGACGCGCTGGACCCGGACTGCGAGGACGTTCCGGAGGGCGACGACGACGACGACGACGACGACGCGGGGGGCGGGTGCGACGCGTGCGAGTCGTCTTGCTCGGCGGCGAGCCCCGCGAGCTCGACCACCCCCCTGGCCCTGCTGCTGCTCGCCGTCGCCCGTCGGCGCCGGCGCTGACCCCTCGGAGTCCGACCGATGCTCGCCAAGGGGACCGGCCCCGTCGTCCTCGTGCTGGCCTCGGCGGTGGTGGTCGGGGGCCTGGCGGCGTGGCAGCCCCGGGCCGCCGTCGGGCTGTGCCTGCTCCTTCCGCTCGTGGTCATCCTCACGAACCGCGGCCTCCACGAGCTCGACCGACCCCGCCTCTGCTTCGCGGCGCTCTTCATCGCCCACATGGTGACCGCCCTCCGGTGGTCCTGGTTCGACACCGACATCGTGCCGATCTTCAAGTACCTCCGGCTGCCCGTCACGGTGGGGACCACGGCCCTGCTCCTCCTCCTGGGGACGCGTCGCCTGGGCCAGGGCGGCATCCGCCGCCCCGCGGCGGTGAGCATCGGCTACATCGCGGCGCTCCTGATCCTGGGTCTCTTCGGCCTCGATCCGCGCCAGACCTGGTTCTACGGGATCTGGCTCGGGATGGTGGTCGTCAGCGTCGCCGTCTGCATCGGAGCGTGGGACCGGCCGGTGGACTTCTGGCGCACCTGGCTCGCCGCCTCGATCGCCTTCGGCTTGCTGGTCTGCGGCGCGAGCCTGCTGACGAGCCTCGCCGGCGTCGAGCTCGCCGCCCACAACCGCTACGTCGGCGGCGTCTTGCGGCCCGGCTACCGCGGGATTCTCAGCAGTCCGAACATCATGGGCACCCACGGCGCCCTCCTGATGGGGTCCGTCCTCGGCTGGCGCCTGCTGCACCCGGAGGAGCCGCGCCGCCCCTCGCAGAGCGTCCTCCTCGTCCTCGGCCTCGCGATCGCGATGATGTCGCTGAGTCGCGCCGCCCTGGCCGCCGCGTCGGCCACGATCGCCGCGTTCCTGTGGCTCGGACGCCGGGAGGACCTGGCCGTCGGGCGGACCGCCGTCGCGGCCAGCGTCGCCGCCGCGGCAGCGCTGCTCCTCAGCTGGCTCACCGGCTTCGGCTGGGGCGGCATCGAGCGGGTCCTCGGGGTGCGCCAGGCGATCGAGACCGGCGAAGACCCGCGGATCTTCATCTGGCAGAGCTACCTCAGCTACACGGCGCAGCACCCCATCGTGGGGACCGGGTTCGGCAACTCCTCGATGATGGGGGACTACGTCGCCCTCCGGACCATGGGCTTCGCGAAGGCCTCGCACTCGCTGCTCGTCGAGTACGTCCTGGAACCCGGCCTCCTCGCGGGCGCCCTCTTCATCTGGCTCCTCGTTCTGTGGTGGCGAGGTCTGCGGCACCACCCGAACCGGCGCCTGGCGGGCTCGGTCATGGTGCTCACCGCCGCCGCGGCCCCCTCGGCGCTCAGCGACACCATGGCGTCGACCCGGGCGTGGGCTCCCTACCTCGTCTGGGTCCTCCTTCTCTTCGGAGCAGCGCTCCATCGCCCCCCGCGGGCCCCGGCCTGACCGTGCGCATCGCGTTCATCCTCTCGACGGTCGGGCACCCCCGGCACATGAAGCGCATCCGCAGGCTGCGGGCGCTCGGCGTCACGGCCGACGTTCTCGGGTTCGAACGACCCAACCAGGTGGGTCGCCCCGACGATCTCGAGGTCCGCTCGCTCGGCGTGCTCGACGACTTCGGGTACCGCGCCCGGCTGGGGGTCGAGGCGCGGGCGCTCCATCCGGTCCGGGCCGCGATCCGGAGGGCGGACCTCGTGTACTGCTTCGGGCCGGACCTGGTCGCGCTGGCGCGGCTGGCCGCGGCCGGACTCCGCCGGCGGCCCCCCATCGTCCTGGAGTACGGGGACATCGCCCCGCTGACCCTGCGCGCGGGGGCGGCGGGGAGCGCCGCGAGGGCGGCCGAGCGGCAGACCATCCGGCGCGCCGCGCTGCTCGTCTCCACCACCCGCGCCTTCATCGACGAGCACTTCGTCCCGGTGTACGGCGTGGACCCCGAGCGGACCTTCGTGATGGAGAACAAGGTCGACGCCCGCGGCCTCCCGCCGCGGGTGAAGCGGGGCGGGGGGACGGACGATCGCCTCCGGATCGGGTGGTTCGGACTGCTTCGGGGCCGGGAGTCGTGGGACGTGCTCAAGCAGCTCGTCCGCGCCGCGCCGGACCGCGTCGAGATCCGGCTGCGGGGGATCCCGAGCGGGGACATCACGGACCGCCTCCTGGAGGAGGCGGCGGCGCTGCCCCAGGTCAACTACGGCGGCCGCTACCGCGTCCCCGACGATCTCGAGGCGATGTACGGCGAAGTCGACTTGTCGTGGATGGTCCACTACGACCCGCTGGTCCACCCCCACACGTGGACCCTCGCCCGGAGCAACCGGCTCTACGAGTCGGGCTGGTTCGGGGTCCCCCCCGTCGGGCAGGTGGGCAAGGACGACACCCGGTTCGCCGAAGCGCACGACCTGGGACCCGCCGTCGACATCGGCCGGCCCGACGAGGCGGTCGCGCGCCTGCTCGCCATCACCGCCGCCGACCTCCAGCGCTGGCAGCAGAACATCGCCGCCCTCCCCGACGGGGCGTGGTCCGAGAGCGGCGATCACCGCCCGCTGCTCGAACGCCTGCACGAGCTCGTCGCATGACGCGTGAACCGCGGGCGCGGAGACGAGCAGGACCTATACTCCCGCGAATGATTGGAGCCACCATGCAGACCGACTCCGACGCGCTGAAAGAGGACGTCCAGGCCTTCTGGCAGGCCGGCTCGTGCGGCGAGGTCTACGCCCAGGGCGACACCGAGCGCGAGCGCTTCGCGGCGCACGCTTCGGAGCGGTACACGCTGGAGCCGTACATCATCGACTTCGCGCGGACGGCCGACGGCAAGGACAAGGACGTCCTCGAGATCGGCGTCGGGATGGGCGCCGACCACCTGATGTGGGCGCAGTCCGGTCCCCGCTCCCTCACCGGCGTCGACCTGACGCAAGCCGCGGTGGACAAGACGCTGCGCCGGCTGGAGCTGCACGGGCTGTCGTCGGACGTCCGCGTGGCGGACGCAGAGGCGCTGCCGTTCGACGACGACTCGTTCGACATCGTCTACTCCTGGGGCGTCCTCCACCACACGCCCCGGACGGCCGAGGCGATCAACGAGGTGCATCGCGTGCTCCGCCCCGGCGGCATCGCCCGGATCGCCATCTACCACCGCCGCTCCATCATGGCGATGGCCATGTGGTTCCGCTACGGACTCGCCCGCGGGCGTCCCTGGATGAGCCTCGAGGAGGTCTACCGGGACTACGTCGAGAGCCCCGGCACCAAGGCGTACACCGTGGACGAGGGGCGGGCCCTGTTCGAGCGCTTCGAGGAGGTCGACGCCCGCGTCCAGCTGTCCTTCGGGGACCTGCTCGAGGGAGCCGCGGGGCAGCGCCACGAGGGGCTCGTGCTGAGCGCCGCGCGGCGGCTCTGGCCGCGCCGGACGATCCGGACGTTCTTCCCCCACCTGGGGGGCTACCTCATGTTGGACGCCCGCGCCTGACCTCGAACGAGCGCTCCGCGAGGAGCCGCCGGAAGGGCCGGACGGTGATCCCGTTGAGGCTGGGAAGGCGCCGGTGGGGGGGCAGGTCGGGGGAGTCGAGCGCGTACCACGCGGCTTGCTCTCCCCGCTCCTCGCCGCGGCCGTCGTGGCGCGCCCAGGATCACCGCGTGCGCCGCTCCGCGGGGACGCCCGTCCAGGTCTCGCCGTCCGGGAGGTCCCGCACGAGCACGGCCCCGGCCCCGAGGCGGGCGCCCGCCCCGACGCGGAGCCCCGGCAACACCGTGGCGCCGGCGCCGACGAGGGCACCGTCGCCGACGGTGACGTCGCCGCAGAGGACGGCGCCGGGAGCGACGAAGGCACAGGCGCCGATGACGCAGTCGTGATCCACCGAGGCGCGCGTGTTCACGACCGCCCCCGGGCCCACGCAAACCCCCGGCTGGAGCACGACGCCGGCCATGATCTGGGCGGTCGGGTGGACGTCGATCGGGTCGCCGGCGAAGACGGCCGAAGGGTGGACGCAGCCGACGTGCTCGACCCCCGCCGCTTCGATGCGGGCGTGGACGTGGGCGCGTCCGGGGTTCGTTCCCACCCCGTTGGCGACCACCGGATGCTTCGCGGGGTCCAGCAACCCGTCATGGTCGAGAACATGGGGCCGATGCCCCGAGGCCGCCAACGCGGCGACGACCACGCGCGAGTGGCCTCCCGCTCCGACAACCCAGACGTCGGTCACTGCGGCCCTCCGATGCGGCGACGCCGCGACCGCCAGGCGGCCGCGGCGTCGCAGCGCAGCCGGTGTCCGGCCACGCCGATCTCGCACAGCGCGCTCGGAGGGATGAGCCCGTTGGGG